>CAMPKP010000005.1 GCA_946887295.1 uncultured Gemmatimonadota bacterium
ACGCCGGTCGACGGCTCGTATCCACCCGTGCTCGAGGTATCCACGCCGGCGGAGCTGGTGTCGGGAACGTAGGCGCCCGTATCCGGCTGCGCCGAGGTGGTGTCGGTGCCCATGCCGCTGTCCATGCCGGACGTATCGGGGGTGGTCTCGCTCGGGGTCGGATACTGGCCGGTGGTCGTGTCGCTCGGCGTGGTCGGCGTCAGCGTCGTATCGCTCGGCGTGGTGGGGATGGCCGCCGTATCGCTCGGCTCAGCGTTCACGTCACCGGTGGCGCCGGTGGTGTCCCACGTGCCCGTCGCGGTGTCCACCTGGGTCGTAACGCCGGTGGTGTCCCCGCGATCCGGGGCCGCACCGACATCCTCTTCGTTCTTGCTGGCACACGCCGCGAAGGTGGCGGCGGCAGCCAGGATCCATAGTGTCTTCATAGCGTTGCTCCCCTGAGTCGACCGAGTCATGCCCGCTCCAGGTGTCGTATTTTGCCCGACTTACGGACACGGGCCAAGGATTCTAGTTCGTTCGCGGGGCCTAACCTAACGCGGGGAGGGGAGCGCGGACTAGGTCACAGATCACACTTTTCACTTTGGCCTAGTCCTGCAGCTCGGGGATATCCCTGAACAGGTCCAGGGCCGCCGGATTAGCCAGGGCCTCGGAATTCGTTACACTGCGGCCGTGAATCACCTCGCGTACTGCCAGCTCGGTGATCTTTCCACTGATGGTCCTGGGGATGTCGGGCACCTGCACGATTCGTCCGGGGACATGATGGGGGCTGGCGTGGTCCCGAATCCGGCGCCTGATGCGCTCCCGCAGCGGCTCGTCGAGATCGGTCCCGGGCCGAAGCCGAACGAAGAGGACGATCCTCACGTCGCCGTCCCACTCCTGGCCCACGACCAGGCTCTCCATCACCTCCGGAAGCTGCTCGACCTGGCGGTAGATCTCTGCGGTGCCGATGCGCACGCCGCCCGGATTCAGGGTCGCGTCGCTGCGGCCGGTGATCACCAGCCCCTCGTGCTCGGTGAGACGGGCCCAGTCGCCGTGGCGCCAGACGCCCGGAAAATGCTCGAAGTAGGCCGAGCGGTACTTCGCCCCGTCGGGGTCATTCCAGAAGGTGACGGGCATGCTGGGGAACGGCCTGGTGCACACCAGCTCACCGTCGCGGCCGTGTACAGGACGCCCCTGCTCGTCGAAGACCTCGACCGCCATGCCCAGACCCCTCGTCTGCAGCTCGCCCCGCCACACCGGCGCGATCGGATTGCCCAGTGCGAAGCAGGAGATGATGTCGGTGCCCCCGCTGATGCTGGCCAGATGAAGGTCCGCCTTGACGTCGCGGTACACGTAGTCGTAGCCCGCCGGCGCCAGCGGGCTCCCCGTGGACAGGATGGTTCGCAGCGCGGAGAGGTCGTGCGTGCTCCCCGGGCGCAGGCCTTCCTTCTCCGCCAGCGCGATGTACTTGGCGCTGGTCCCGAACACGGTCACGCGCTCGCGCTCGAGCAGATCCCAGAGCACCGTGGGAGGGGATAGCGGCGCCCCGTCGAACAGCACCACCGTCGCCCCGACCGCCAGGCTCGAGACCAGCCAGTTCCACATCATCCATCCGCATGTGGTGAAGTAGAAGATCCGGTCGTCGCGCGTGAGGTCGGTGTGGAGGACCAGCTCCTTGAGGTGCTGGATCAGGGTACCGCCGGCGCCATGCACCATGCACTTCGGCAGACCCGTGGTACCGGAGGAGTACATGATGTAGAGCGGATGATCGAACGGAAGCCGGAGAAATCCGGGGGAGTCTGCACCGCTCGCGGGGTCCGCCCACTCGCCCCAGAGCACCGCGTCGCCCAGGTTATCGAGCACCGGGCGATCGCTCAGATAGGGCACCACTACGACGCGCTCGATCCCGGGAATGCGCGCGCGCACCTCGCGCACCCGCTCCAGCGAGTCGATCCGCTTGCCGGCGTAGAGGTAGCCGTCCGCACAGAAGAGCACCCGGGGCCGGATCTGTCCGAACCGGTCGAGCACTCCGTTGGCCCCGAAGTCGGGTGAGCAGGAGGACCAGATCGCGCCGAGGCTCGCGGCGGCGAGCATGGCGATGATCGTCTCCGGCAGGTTGGGCATGAACCCGGCGACGCGGTCGCCCGGCTGAATCCCGTGGCTCCGGAGCGCGCCGGCGACCGCCGCGACCGCCGCGCGCAGTTGAGCGAAGCTCAGCTCGCGCTGCTTTCCCTGCCCGTTCCAGAACACGATCGCGGGACGGTCGTCGGCGTACCGCAGGAGGTTCTCCGCGAAGTTGAGCCGCGCCTCCGGGAACCAGCGCGGCCCCAGGATCGGATCCGGAGGAGCCATGCGCTCGAGACCCACCACTACATCCTGCCCCGGCTCTCTCTTCGGTCGCTCCTCCGCGACCACCCCGCAGAAGTCCCATACCTCGGGCCAGAACGCGTCCGGCCGCTCCACCGACCAGCGGTACAGGGAAGAAAAATCGGAGACCGCCTCACTCCCCGGCGGCCGCCGGTCGCGGACCCGCTGGAGAAAGGCGGTCATGTTCGCGCGCCGGACCCGCTCGGAGCCCGGGATCCAGACCGGCTCGCTCAAGGTCGGCCGTCGGCCTGCCCGGCTGGTCCCCTCACGTGGTCGGTGGGTTGAACTGGGCGTGCTGGGCGTCCAGCCAGGAGCGGTGGTACTCGGGGTCCTCGATGGAGAGCGCCTGCTTCGCCACCTTCAGCGGGCGGAAGGTGTCCATCATCACCGCCAGCTCCTCCGTGTACTTGGCCCCGATGCTCGCCTCGGCCCGCCCGGGGTGCGGCCCGTGGGGAATCCCGTCCGGATGGTGGGTGATGCTGCCGAACTCGATACCCTTGCGGCTCATGAACTCGCTGGAGGCGTAGTAGAGCACCTCGTCGGAGTCCACGTTGCTGTGGTTGTACGGCGCGGGCACGGCCTCGGGGTGGAAGTCGTACGGCCGGGGGCAGAAGCTGCAGACCACGAACCCATCGCCCTGAAACGTCTGGTGGACCGGGGGAGGCTGGTGCACCCGCCCGACGATCGGCTCGAAGTCGTGGATGTTGAAGGCCCAGGGATAAAAGTATCCGTCCCAGCCGACCACGTCGAAGGGGTGGTGGTCGAGGATGATCTCGTTGAGCCCGTCGTACTGCTTCACCAGGATCGGGAAGTCGCCCTTCTCGTCGTGGGTGCGCAGCGCCATGGGCCGCCGGATGTCCCGCTCGCTGTAGGGTGCTCCCTCGATCAGCTGTCCGAACTCGTTCCGGTAGCGCTTGGGCCACCGCACGTGGCCCCGGCTCTCCATGATCAGGAGCTTGGCCTGCTCCCCGCCCAGGTCGAGCCGCCACCGGTGCATGATGCCGCGATGGATGATCAGGTAATCGCCCTCGTGGAACGGCAGGTCGCCGAACACCGACTCGAGCGTGCCCGTGCCTTTGCTGACGTAGACCAGCTCGTCGGACTGCGCGTTGCGGTAGAAGTGGGCGTCGTTCTCGTCCGGCTCGACGTAGAGCATCGCCACTTCGTTGTTGAACAGGAGCGGGACGCGGTCGAGGGTCGGGCTGCCCCCCCGCTTCACCTGCGAGGTGCGGAAGTGCCGGTGGCGCAACGTCTGGTCGGGGTCCGCCTCGTACCTGGTCTCCCGCAGCCGCCGCGCCGACTTCACCGTGGTGGGCGGATACACGTGATAGAGCAGCGAAGCGGTGCCGGTGAACCCCTCGTGCCCCATCAGCTCCTCGGCGTAGATCCCCCCGTCCGGCTTCCGGAACGCGATGTGGCGCTTGCGGGGGATCTGACCGACGGTGTGGTAGATGGGCATCTCACAGATTCCCTCTGAGGGCCTGCTCCCGCTCGATCGCCTCGAACAGGGCCTTGAAGTTCCCCTTGCCGAAGCTGCGCGCGCCCTTGCGCTGAATGATCTCGTAGAACACCGTCGGCCGATCCTGCACCGGCTTGGTGAAGATCTGGAGCAGATAGCCGTCCGGGTCCCGGTCCACCAGGATGCCGAGCTCCGCGAGCGTGTCCACCGGCTCGTCGATCCGCCCCACCCGCCCCTGCAGCTCGGCGTAATAGGTGGTCGGCACCCGAAGGAACTCGACGCCCCGGTCGCGGAGCGCGGTCACGGTCTCTATGATGTCGTCGGTGGCGATGGCGAGGTGCTGGACGCCCGGGCCGCGGTAGAACTCCAGGTATTCGTCGATCTGGGACTTCTTCTTGCCCTGGGCCGGCTCGTTGATCGGGAACTTGATCCGCTCGTTTCCGTTGGTGACCACCTTCGACATCAGCGAGCTGTATTCCGTCGAGATGTCCTTGTCGTCGAAGGAGATCAGGTTCTTGAAGCCCATCACGTCCTCGTAGAACTTGACCCATGTGTTCATCCGGCCGAGCTCCACGTTGCCCACGCAGTGGTCCACGTGTTGCAGACCCACGGGCGCCGGGTTGTAGCGGCTCTCCGCCGGTCTGAACCCGGGGAGAAAGGCGCCCCGGTAGTTCCGCCGCTCGACCAGGCTGTGGATGGTGTCACCGTAGGTGTGGATGCCCGCGATCACGACCTCACCCTCGTCGTCGCGCAGCACGGTGGGCTCGGCGGCAGGCCGGGCGCCCCGCTCGACCGCGCGGGTGAAGGCTTCGCGTGCGTCGTCCACCCACAGGGCGATGTCGCGGACGCCGTCGCCGTGGCGGTGCACGTGCTCGGCGATGGGGCCGTCCGGCGTGAGGGCCGAGGTGAGCAGGAGGCGAACCTTGTTCTGCTGGAGCAGGTAGCTGGCGCGGTCCCGCGTACCGGTCTCCGGTCCCCGGTAGGCCACCAGCTGATACCCGAAAGCGGACCGGTAGTACTGCGCGGCCTGCTTGGCATTGCCGACGAAGAACTCGACGAAGTCGGTACCGTTGATCGGGAAGGTGTCAGTCGCCTGCTCCGCGACGGGCATGGTCTCGGTCTGCATTGGCCCTCCTGGCCCTCGGGCGGGTAGCCCTGCGCTGGTCCTCGGCTCAAAAATAACGCAGGTCGAACCGGCCCACCACGGCCTCAGCCCGGCCGCATCACGCGCCCGACCTCGGCAGCCAAATCGTCACCGGTAAAGGGCTTCTGCAGGAATGGCTGATCGCGGCGGATCAGCCCGCGGGAGAGAATGTCATCCCGTGGATACCCGGACATATAAAGGATAGGGAGGCCGGGCCGGATCGCGTGGACCTGCCGCTCGAGCTCTCCGGTGCCCATGTCGGGCACGATGACGTCGGTGAGGAGAAGGTTGAGGTGGGGCGTCCCGTTCCGCAGCCCGGCCAGCACCTCGCCGCCGTTCCTTGCCTGGATCACGCTGTATCCCCGCTCCAGAAGAATTCTGGCGGCGAGCTCCCGCACGCCGTCCTCGTCTTCCAGAATCAGGACCGTCCCGCCAACCGGCTGGAGGCTCTTCTCGGGAATCCGCACCGCAGCCGGAGGCGTGGAGTGGCTCACCTGAGGGAGGCAGACCGTGAATGTGGTCCCCTCTCCGGGAGTGCTCTCGACCCAGACGTACCCCCCGCTTTGCTTGACGATGCCGTACACGGTGGAAAGGCCCAGACCGGTTCCCGCGCCCACCGGCTTGGTGGTGAAAAATGGCTCGAACACCTGGGCGAGCGTGGTCTGATCCATGCCGTGGCCCGTGTCCACCACGGAGACCAGGCCATACCGCCCGGCCGGGATCGGAATGCCGATCAGGCGGCGTCCCGCCGCCTCGTCGAGCTGCCGCGACTCGGTCGTGAGCCTGATGGTGCCACCGGAGGACATCGCGTCGCGCGCGTTGAAGGCGAGGTTGATCAGGACCTGCTCGAGCTGGGAGCGATCGGCCCGCACCACCGCATCCAGCGGTGATGGCGCGACGTCCACTTTCACGTTGGCCGGCAGCATGAGACGCAGGACCGGCACGATCTCCTGCACGACCACGTTCAGCCTGAGGTCGGCGGGCTGCAGCACCTGCTGCCGGCTGAACGCGAGGAGCTGCGTGGTGATCTTCGCCGCCCTCAGCGCCGCCTTCCGGATCTCCTCCACCTCGCGATGCTGGTCCTCGGACATGCTGAGGCCGCGGCCGAGCAGGTCGCTGAAGCCGAGGATGATGGTCATCATGTTGTTGACTTCGTGGGCCACCCCGCCCGCCAGGCGCCCGACGGCCTCCATGCGCTGAGCGCGCCGGAGCCGCTCCTCGGTGCGCTTGAGATCGGTGAGATCCTGGACGGTCACCACGTACGAGCCGGGGCGGGCGCCCTCGTCCAGCGAGGTGACGCTCACCAGCACGGGCACCATCGTGCCGTCCTGCCGAAGGTGGACCGTCTCGTACACCTTCGCGTCCTCACCGGCTCTCCACTCCTCCAGCTCGCCGGCCCGTCCCGGAGGAAGCAGCTCCGCGTAATGCCGACCGGAGAGACTGCCGGCGTCCGGGTAACCATGGAGGCGGGCGAAAGCAGGGTTGACGGCGTCGATGCGCCGGTCCACCCCGTCCACCAGAGCCGCACCCCACCACGCCAGATCGAAGACCCGGATCCACTTGTGAATCGCCTCACTCACGCCCGAGTACTGCTCCAGCCCGTGCTCCAGCTCCTCCCGAAGCATCGTCGATTCGAGCTTCAGGGCGATCCGGCGTCCCATGACCTGGGCGGTGGCGAAGTCCCCGGCGCGGAAGGGCTCGTCGTTGTCCGAGCGGGCAAGCGCCAGCCCACCGATGGTGCGGCCGCTCGCCCGCAGGGACACGATGATGAGAGATCGGACGTCGAAGGAATGAAGCAGGGACTCGAGCCGGGGCTCGCGGCGGGTGACCATCCGCACTGACGTGTCGGTGACCGTGGAGATCCAGCGAGAGTGGCGGCCCTCCTGTACGCTGAGTGCCGCCGCGTGGCGGATGGCCTCGAGCGACGCGGCGACATCGCGACGCAGCAGAGACTTCGTGCCCGGCCGCACATGGGCGACTTCCACCCTGGTGCCGCCATGCGCGTCCAGGACGAGCACCGCGAGATCGGCCAGCCGGGGCACCATTGCCTCGAGCGACACGGTCAGGACACTCTCGAACTCGACGGCCGCCTCGAGCGCACAGCTCGTCTCATCGACCAGCCTGAGCCGCTCTTCACTGATCTTAGGATTTATCTCCACCGGCAAACCGTCCCGCGCTTGGCTTGCTCAACCTCGTACCTTCCCCTCCACGGGGCAAGCACCAACCGCCGAATGTGAGTGCCGTCACATTATTGCCCTCCCCCGCGGCGGGGCATAGGTTGCAGGAAAGACGGCGAGGGCACATGCCAAGGCGGGACATCGTAGTGATCGGCGGGTCGGCCGGAGCCATCGAGCCGGTATCCGAGCTGGTTCGAAATCTCCCGGCGGACTTTCCCGCGGCCATATTCCTCGTGATTCATTTCCCCGCGGGCGTGACCAGTGCTCTTCCGCGCATCCTGAGCCGCGCCGGTGTCCTGCCGGCCCACCACGCCAGGAACGAAGAGCCCATCCACCCCGGCCACATCTACGTCGCACCTCCCGACTGCCATCTCTTCGTGGAGGACGGCATCGTGCGCCTGACCCGGGGTCCGAAGGAAAACGGCCACCGGCCGGCGATCGACCCGCTCTTCCGCAGCGCCGCCCACCACTACCAAAGCCGGGTCATCGGGGTACTCGTTTCCGGCAATCTGAACGACGGGACGGCGGGACTCCTGACCATCAAGCAGCGCGGCGGCGTCACCATAGTGCAGAGTCCGGAATCGGCGCTTCACACCGGCATGCCCCGGAGCGCCATAGATCACGTGCAGGTGGATCACATCGTCCCGGTCGAGGCGATGCCGGACCTGTTGATTCGACTCACCAGCCAGGACGCTCCGACGACGGAGGTCAGAGCCATGGAGACCCATGACGAGCGGGGCCTCGGCCTCGACGAGGTGGCACTCTCGGACCGGAAGACTCAGCCCGGGATACCCTCTACGATGAGCTGCCCGGAGTGTCACGGCACGCTGTGGGAGCACCGCGAGGGCGAGCTGATCGGCTTCCGCTGCAGGGTGGGACATGCATTCACCGAGGAGGCGCTGCTCTCCATCCAGGCCGAGCAGCTCGAGGCCGCGCTGTGGACCGCGCTGCGCGCGCTGGAGGAGCACTCGGCGCTTTCCCGGCGGCTCGCCCTGCGCGCGGGGAAACGGGGGCATTCCCACAGCGCATCCGCCTTCACCGAACAGGCCATGGACGCCGAGCATCACGCCTCTACGATCCGCAGCGTGCTGAGCACCGGCATTCAGAGCAGGATCGCCGCCGCCGGCGCCCTGGAGCCGACGCCTTCCCCATGACAAACCCGACCGCCGACGACGCCTTCGAGACCTCGAGCGAGGAGGGCACCGATCGTGAAGCCTCGGTGGCCCCGCCGGCGACCGATCCTGCATGGACGGGCCTTCTCGGCTATCTCCAGCAGACCCGGGGCTTCGATTTTCACGGATACAAGCCCGGCTCGCTGGCCCGCCGGATCCGCCGTCGGATGGGCGATCTGGGCATCGCCGGCTTCGAGGTGTACCAGGAGTATCTCGAGCTCCACCCGGACGAGTTCCGCGAGCTCTTCAACACCATCCTGATCAACGTCACCAGCTTCTTCCGCGATCCCGAAGCATGGCATGCGCTCCGGGACCAGGCCGTCGTGCCCATGATCGCCGGCAAGGCCACGGGCGAGCCCATCAGGGCGTGGAGCGCGGGCTGTGCCTCGGGCGAGGAGGCATACTCCCTCGCCATGATGCTCGCGGAGGAGCTGGGCATCGACCAGTTCCGCGAGCGGGTCAAGATCTACGGGACCGATGTCGACGAGGACGCGCTCAACACGGCTCGCCACGCCACCTACGGCGAGAAGCAGGTCGAGGGCCTGCCGACCGAGCTGCGAGAGCGGTATTTCGAGCATGTGGATGGCGTCTACACCTTCCGGAAGGACCTGCGGCGCCAGGTGATCTTCGGGCGGCACGACCTCATCACCGACGCTCCCATCTCCCGGGTGGACCTGCTGGTCTGCCGCAACACCATGATGTACTTCAACGCCGAGACCCAGGCCCGGATCCTGGGCCGCTTTCACTTCGCGCTGAACGACGGCGGCTACCTCTTCCTCGGGCGGGCGGAGACCCTGATGGCGCAGGGGCGGGTGTTCATGCCGGTTGACCTGAAGCGGCGCATCTCCCGCAAGCGCTCCAAGGGAACGCGACGCGAGGCTTTGCAGCCGGCGGTGGAGCCGGTCGAGCACGGCCCCACCGCGGAAGGCCACGACCGGCTCCGTGCCGCCGCGCTGCAGGCCAGCCCGGTGGCGCACCTGGTGCTGGACACCGATGGACGCATGGTCACCGTCAGCGAGCGCACCCGCGCCCTGTTCGGCCTGCGCGAGTCCGACGTGGGCCGCCCCTTCCGGGACCTCCAGCTCTCCTACCGCCCGGTCGAGCTGCGATCGCTCCTCGAGCGCGCCGAGCTGGAGCGCCGGCCTCTCTCGGTCAAGGACGTCGAGTGGCGGTCCCAGGCGGGCGAGGTCAGATGGCTGGATGTCGGCGTATCACCGCTGGAGAACGAGACCCGCAAGACCATCGGGTTCCTGGTGACGTTTACCGACATGACCGCCTACCGCCGGCTGCAGCGCGAGCTCGAGCAGTCGCACGTGGAGCTGGAGACGGCCTACGAAGAGCTGCAATCCACCAACGAGGAGCTGGAAACCACGAACGAGGAGCTCCAGTCCACGATCGAGGAGCTGGAGACCACCAATGAGGAGCTCCAGTCCACCAACGAAGAGCTGGAGACGATGAACGAGGAGCTCCAGTCCACCAACGAAGAGATGGAGACGATCAACGGCGAGGTGCGGCAGCGGGGCGACGAGCTGAATCAGGCCAACCATTTCCTCGAGTCCATCCTGACCAGTCTGCGGAGCGGCGTGGCGGCGGTGGATCGCGAGCTCCGCGTCCTCGCCTGGAGCCGGCACGCCGAAGAGCTGTGGGGGGTGCGCGCGCCGGAGGTGAACGGCCAGCATCTGCTGAACCTGGACATCGGCTTGCCGGTGCAGCAGCTGCGGGCGGAGCTCAAGGCGTGCCTCACCGGCGGCAGCATGCTCGAGCAGGTGACGCTGGACGCGGTCAATCGGCGCGGCAGGAGCATCCGGTGTCAGGTGCGGTTCACCCCGCTGCTCGGGGCGGACGATCAGGTGAACGGCGTGATCCTCTTGATGGACGAGATGAGCGACGCCGAAGCGCAGGAGGCCGCGACCTCCTAGCGTGCAAGTCCGCCGCAACCGCGCATCTCCCGGGACCTGAATCGGAGCGTCCCGATGTGCCGGCACTTCCTTCTCGCCGTCGCCACCAGTCTGTGCATCCCGTTGCATTCGGTCCTGGCCCAGGGATGGGTCGAGCTGGACCGGCCCTCTCGGGAGCCCCCGACCGGCCCGGTTACCCGGGTCGAGTCCCGGGTCACGATCGCCGTGGACGACCGGATCGCCCGGGTCGGGGTCGAGGAGCGCTACCGCAACGACGGCGCGACCGTGGCGGAGGGAAGCTACCTGTACCCGCTCGCCGGCGAGGCTTCCTTCACCACTTTCTCGCTCTGGCTCAACGACGAGGAGCTGCGCGGTGAGACGATGAGTGCCGACAAGGCACGCGAGATCTACGAGAGCATCGTCCGCCGAAAGAAGGATCCCGCGCTTCTCACCCTCGCGGGACACGGGCTGATCCGGGCGCAGATCTTCCCCATTCAGCCGGGCGAGACCCGGCGGGTGGCCCTGAGATACACGCACCTGCTGGTCCGCCAGGGCGACGCGCTCCGGCTCCGCTACGCGCTCGGTCTGCGCGGAGCCGGCACCCCGACCGAGATCCGCATCGAAGTGGCGCGGGGCGAGCTGTACGGCACCCCCTACTCTCCGACCCACACCATAAGCACCCGCGCCGAAGGCAGCGCACTCGCCGTGACCGTCTCGCCCGGGAGCACCGGCGACTTCGAGCTGTTCCTTCCCCTGCGACGGCCTGTAGCGGGCGCTACGGTGCTGAGCCACGCCTCCGGCGGCGAGGACGGATACTTCATGCTGCTGCTCGCGCCCGGTCCAGTGGGCAGGGTGCAGTCGCTGCCCCGCGATCTCACGTTGGTGGTGGACGTCTCGGGGTCGATGTCGGGGACCAAGCTGGAACAGGCCAGGGCCGCGCTGCAGCAGGCGCTGGGCACGCTCGGCGCGAGCGATCGGTTCCGGGTGATCGCGTTCTCCGGGACGGTACGTGCCTTCCGTGAGGAGCCGGCCCCGGCCACGCGCGCCAACCTCGCGGAGGCGAGAGAGTTCGTAGATGGACTCGCCGCGGAGGGCGGCACCAATCTGGCCGGAGCGCTGCAGGCCGCCCTGAATGTCCCTGGAGACCCCGAGCGGCTCGCCCAGGTGGTGCTCGTCAGCGACGGCGTGCCTTCAGTCGGCGAGCAGAGTCCGGAGCGCATCGCCGGCGAAGCTGCCGCCCGCATGGGGCGCGCGCGGATCTTTCCGGTGGGGGTCGGCCACGACGTGAATACCTATCTGCTCGACCGCCTCGCGGCCGAGGGCCGGGGCGCCGTGGAGTACGTGCCGCCGGGTGCCAGCGTGGAATCCGCCGTGGGCGTGATTCTCGGCAAGCTCCGCCATCCGGCCCTGGTCGACCTTCGAGTAGGGGAGTCGCCGGTGGAGCTTGTGGGACTGCAGCCGGCGCGGCTGCCGGATCTCTTCTACGGCGAGGAGATGGTGGTCTTCGGCCGCTATCGGGGACGGGGCGCTGGCCGGATCGTGATCACGGGGGTTCGGAACGGTGCGCGCGAGCGGATCGAGACCCAGGCCACCTTCGCCGCCTTCGAGGCCGGGAACGACTTCATTCCGCGACTCTGGGCCGCCCGCCGGATCGGCGAGCTGACCCGGAACATTCGTGTCGAAGGGGCCTCGCCTGTCCTCATGGAGGAAATGAGAGACCTGGCGCTGCGCTTCGGCATTCTTACGGAGTACACCTCGTACCTGGTGCAGGAGCCGGGCCGGCTGGCCACCGCGCCGCCGCCGATGCCGCGTCTGGAGGCAGCCGGGAACCAGACCGGGGAAGCTTCCTTCCAGCGCGCGCGGCAAAGCGCCAAGTTCCGGGATGCCAAGAGCTTACAGAGTGCGTCCGAGGCGGCTGGGCAGGTGGGAAGCCCTGGGGTGACCCCGGGCGGCACGCAAGCGTCACGGCAGGTGGGAGGGCGGATCTTCATCCTGCGGGGCTCGGACTGGACTGACATCGGGCACACCGATAGGATCCCTGTCACGGTGGTAGCCGCCTATGGGCGCGCATATTTCGAGCTGGTGCGAATGTTGCCGGAGATTGCTCCTTATCTCTCGGTCGGCGAGCAGGTTGTGGTCGCCGGGCGGGGGCGCAGCATCCGGTTCGCTCCCCAGGGAGTCGCGTCCTGGAAGCCGGGCGAGCTGGCGACGCTGGTCCGACACTTCAGGGGCACATGACGGTTGACCTCGCCCGCCTGTTCGATGAGTACTATCCCTCGCTCGTCCGGATGCTCTACCGCCGGACGGGCGATCGGGATCGGGCCGAAGATCTGGCGCAGGAGACGTTCGCCAGGGCGGTATCGGCCCCGCCCGACAATCCGCGCCCCTGGCTCTTCGCGGTGGCGCTCAACCTGGTTCGGGAGGATGGTCGAAGGTCCGTGACCCGCGGTCGCCGGCTGGAGCTGTTGAGAAACGAGCAGGACCGGCCCGCCGCCGGCCCTGACGCGGATCTGGAGCGCGACGAGGACATCGCGCGTGTCCGGGCGGCGCTGGCCCGGCTGAACGAGCGGGACCGCGAGGCGCTCCTGCTCAAGGCGGAAGGGTTCGGGTACGACGAGATCGCTTCCACGCTGGGACTCGCGAAAGGAGCGGTGGGCACCACGCTCGCGCGGGCCCGGCGGCGACTGGTGGAAGCATATCGGGGGCAGGAACGAGGGAACCATGTCGCATCTTGACGAAGGCACTCTGCACGCCCTGCTCGACGGCGAGCTGGACCTGCACGAGGTGAAGCAGATACAGGCGCACATCGGCAGCTGTGCCGCGTGCGGCACCCGCCTGCGCGAGGTGAAGGAGTTCCATGGAGAATCCGATCGGCTGGTGGCCCTGCTCGAGCCTCCGGCCGCTCCCTCCCGGCGGACGGCGGCGGTTGCCGATACCGACGACCCGGCGCCCGCAGGGCGCCAGCCGGCGAGCCCGCCGCCTGCGCGTCCGCCGAGGGACCTGCCTCGAGTCTCCGGTCCGGCCGCCGAGCCGCCGCCGCTCCTGCTGCCCGAGAACCCCGACTACGGCCGCGCCCGCTACATGCGCCGCATGCGCTGGGCGGCGCTGGTGCTGGTGACGGTGGGAGCGGGTTACCTCGGCAATCAGATGCGCCGGCCGAGCGGTTTCTCGACCGAGGGCCTGCCTGTTCCGCCGGTCACTCCGACCGATTCCACCTCCGGCGCGGTGCTCAGCAGCGAGGAGGCGGCTCCGCCCCCGGCCAGCGACACGGCCCAGCCCGCCGAAGCGAAGAGCGAGCCGGTCGTACCCAAGCGGCTGGCACCCCGTGCCCAGCCTGCCCAGCCTACGGCTGGAGAGCGTGGTCCTGCGGCTTCCGCCGCAAAGACGGCCGATGACACGGTCCTCCCGGATGCCGACGAATCCAGGGTCGCACCCGAGACGGTCCGGACTGCCGGCAACGTCCGGAATACGTCCGACGAGCCGCTCGACGAGGCATCTCCGCCGGACCGGCAGGCCGACGTGCGCAGCGAGGCCGCGGAGGCCCTCCGGGAGCTCGATCGCGAACGGCAGATGGAGCGCGCCGCCGCGGCCACAGCCGCGCTCGATAGCGCTCGGCGCCGCGACGCGCTTCTGCGTCAGACTGCGGCGGCGGCCGCGCCGGCGCCCCGCACCCCGGAGCAGAGGGCGCAGACGTATCTCCGGATCGGCCTCGACGAGGCCTCCAAGCAGCTCGGACGTCCGGTGCACGTGATCGAGGGCATGAGCCCGCTCTACATGGGTCTCGCTCAGGGCAGGGTATCGCCGGGTGCCGACCCGGCGCGCCCCGTGGTCCGCGTGGTCTACCAGGATTCCCAGGGAAGGCTGATTCTGCTCGACCAGCAGCGGCTCCGCCCGGGCCAGCCCACCAGCGCGCCGGGAGCCGAGCCCCACTGGACCGCCGGGGAGATCTCGCTTCACTTGAGCGGAGAGGTGAGTCCGGACGTGCTCCGGAACCTGCGTCCGCGAGTCAGATAGGCGCCGGAGCCCCCTCCAGAATCTCCCGCACCCGACGCATCAGACCGTCGGAGCTGAAGGGCTTGTGAAGAAAGTGGGTTTCGGCTCCCCGCACGCCGCGCCGCAGCAGCTCGTCGTTGGTGTAGCCTGAGATATAGAGGATCTTGAGGTTCGGCCTCAGCTCCGTCAGGCGCTCCACCAGCTCGCCGCCGCCCATCTCGGGCATCACCACATCGGTCACCAGCAGGTCGATCGGGCGCTCGTATCGCTCCGCCAGGAGCAGCGCGTCACGCCCGTGTCTGGCCGTCAGCACCGAGTGGCCATGCGACACCAGGATCTTGCGCACCAGCTCCCGGACTCCCTCCTCGTCCTCTACGACAAGCACCGTCTCGGTCCCCCGGAGGCCACTCGGCTTCTCGGCCTCTACCGGGTCCCTGTCCGCGGTCGGCAGGTACACCTTCACCGTGGTGCCCTGGCCCGGCTCGCTGGAGAGGCGCACGATTCCGCCGTTCTGGCGCACGATCCCGTGCACGATGGAAAGCCCCAGCCCCGCCCGCTGCTGCCGGGGATCGGCCGGCTGGACCGGCTCCAGATCCTGGGACCGCGCATCGTCGTCGAGGCCCTTGCCGGTGTCCCTGATGGCCAGCAGCACGTAGGGACCCGGGCGGACGCGGCGCGCTCTCGCACCCGCGCCGATCTGGCGCTCGGCGGTCTCGATGGTGAGCGTCCCTCCCTGCGGCATCTCGTCCCGGGCGTTGAGGATGATGTTGACGAGCAGCTGGTCGAGGTGTCCGGGATCCATGCGGAGCATCGCCGGGCCGGGGAAGAGCCGCAGGTCGAGCCGGATGTCGGCGCCGAGCAGTCGCCGGATCAACCCCTCCATCGAGGCCACGACCGCGTGCAGGTCGAGCAGCCGCGGCTGGGGCGCCTGCTGCTGCCCGAAGGCCAGCAGCTGGCCGGTGAGGAGCACGCCCCGATCGGCCGCCTTCCGGATCTGGTCGGCATCGGCCCGGCGCGGATCGTCCTCCGCCAGCTGGTGGTGAAGGATGTCGCCGAAGCCGCGGATGGTGGTGAGAATGTTGTTGAAGTCGTGCGCGACACCGTCGGCCATCCGGCCGACCGCATCGAAACGCTGGGCCTGCCGAAGCTGCTCCTCGCTTTGATGCAGCGCGGCCCGAGTGCGGGCCCGGTCGCTGATGTCGGTCGCGAGGACCAGCCGTGCGCGCCTGCCGTCGATCTCCAGCTCGTGAGACACCAGCTCCACGTCCATCAGCGTTCCGTCCTTGCGCTGGTGCCGGGTGAACGCCGCTTCCTGCCGGCTGGGATGGGCGGTCATGGGCAGGCCCGGCGGCTCTTCGGCCGGGTGGATGTCCATGATGTTCATGGAGAGGAATTCCTCGCGCGAGTACCCATAGTGCCGGATCGCGGCTTCGTTGACCGCGAGGAATTCCAGCGTGGTGGCATCGAAGACCCACATCGGCTGCGGATTGGCGTCGAACAGCAGGCGGTAGCGGCGATCGGCCTCGCGCGCCTCGTGGAAGACGTGCCCGACGCCGATCGCGAGCGCGGCGCGGTCGCCCAGCTCCCGGGCGAGGTCCGTGTCCTGGTGGCCGAACCTGCGGCCGTACTCACGGCTCATCACGAGCGTGATCGCGCCGGCCAGCCGGCCGTTGGCGTGGAGCGGCACCTGCATCACCGAGGCAGGCCGGAGCGAGCGGTAGAGGGTCCGATGCTCGTCGTCCTGGGCCAGGGAGCGAATCATCTCTTCGGTCACTTCCACCGGCTCCGGCTCCGACTCCCTCGGCGCGCCGAAGGGAATGCGCCTCTCGCCGTACTCGCAGAGCAGGCGGACCAGAAGGTCGCGCGCCGGGTCGCGGTGCGCGGCCGCGACGAAGCGGGGAACGCCGCCGTCGCCGATCGCGTGGATCGCGCACCAGTCGGCGACCGTCGGCACCAGCATCCGCGATAGCTCACGGAAAGTGACCTCGTAGTCCAGCGACGAGGCGAGAATGGAGCTGGCCTGGGAGAGGAACGACACCCGCCGGTCGAGCGCCTCCGCCTCTTCGCGGCCCAACTCGGCCTGCCGGCCCCGTTGGGCGATCGCGCGAAGCCTCGAGACCAGAATGGCGACGCCGGGCGCCACCAGGCCGACGACCAGGAGGCTGTATGCCGAGCTCGGCTGATAGCGCAGCGGCAGCCCCGGCTCGGCGAAGAAGTGGATTCCATAGAGGACCGTGAGCACCGCGCTGATCAACGCCGTCCGAAGGCCGCCGAGGTAGGCGGAGACGACGACCGTGAACAGCAGGACCGGGAACGGGTAGATGACCGGCATCCGGTGCCGAGCCAGCTGGTCGATCAGGATGATCGTGGCGAGGGTCAGCAGCCAGGCGGTCTCCGCCCCGTGCTTCAAGCCGGGCCACCGGCTCGCACGGGCGCGAAGCCTGGTCCGGGCGGACTCGACGAATTGCGTGGCTCCGCTGTAGGTCATCCTCGGTCCGTTCCGGGCGCTGACGCCCGCTGAAGACAGCACGGATCGCCCTCGCCTCGAGCGGAGGGGCGCTGAAGGAGGGGAACAACGGCAAGATGTCCCTGACGGGGGAGGGTAGTCTGTGAGACTCCTTACACCCTTCCCCCAGGGGGTCAGCCGGCGCGCAGGGCGACCATGGGGTCTACGGCGGAGGCCCGGCGGGCCGGGGCGAGGCACGCCGCAGCGGCGATGAGAACGAGGATCACCGCCATGCCGACGAACGTAAGTGGATCGGTGGCGTGAACATGGAAGAGGAGCCCGGTCATGAGCCTGGTGAGCAGGATGGAGGCGGCGATACCCAGCGCGAGGCCGACGGCCACCAGGCCCAGACCCTCGCGTAGCACCATCCCCAGCACTTCGCTCCGCCCGGCCCCAAGGGCCATGCGGATGCCGATCTCCTGGGTCCGCTGGCTCACCGAGAAGGCGACGACCCCGCCGAGACCGGCAGCGGTGATGCAGAGCGCCAGGAGCGCGAACATGAGGAGCAGCGTGGTGGTGAGCCGGGGCGAGGCCAGGGCCTCGCCGCGGAGCTCCTCCAGGGTCTGGACGTCGGCGAGCGGCTGTCCCGGGTCGATCGCGAGAACTTCCTCACCGATGCGGCTCGCCATGGCCGCCGGATCGGCGGAGGTGCGAACCAGGAAGGTGCCCTCCCTGAACGGAAGCTGGGAAAACGGCAGATAGACCTCGTCGGAAGGCTCGCTGTCCAGGCCGTAATGGCGGACGTCGCCCACCACTCCGACGATCGTGATCCAGCTCTGGCCGCTGTCTGCCGAGATCCGATGACCCACCGCGCTCTCGCGGCCGAAGTAGCGCCGCGCGAGGGTCTGGTTCACCACGGCGACGCTCGGCGACCTGGGGCCGTCGGAGGCGGTGAACAGGCGTCCGGTCACCAGTGGAATGCCGAGGGTCCGAAAGTATCCGGGCGTCGCGCTTCGGAGGTCGCCGAGGGGCTCCGCGCCCTCCTGGGCGGGAGGGCGACCCTCGATCACGAAGCCGACATTGATCCGCCGGTGTCCGTCGAGGGGGAACGTCAGGGACGACGCGGTCGAGAGGACGCCCGGCTGGTCCGAGAGCCGCGCGTGGAGCCGGTCGTGAAAGCCGAGGATGAGGTCGCTGCTGGTGTACCGCGACCAGTTGAGATCGAGCGTCATGGTCAGCACGCGCTGGGTATCGAATCCCGGGTCTACCGCCTGCAAGGCCAGCAGGCTCCTGAGCATGAGGCCCGCACCCACCAGCAGCACCATGGACACGCCCACCTGCGCCACCACGAGGCCGGCGCGCACCCGGTGCGAGCCGCCCCCGCCGACCGCGGCGCCGCCCTCCTTCAGCGCGCTCACCAGATTGGCCCTCGACGGCAAGGCCGGGAGCACGGCGAAAGCGAGACCGGTGAGAATGCAGACCGCCAGGGTGAAGCCCAGTACCTCACCGTCGAGCGCGATCTCCCCGGCGCGCGGGGTGAAGCGGGCCGCGAAGGCGGTGAGAAGCCGCATCGTGCCCGCGGCCATCGCGAGCCCGAGCAGGCCGCCGGCGAGCGCGAGCAGGCCGCCCTCCGCGAGCATCTGGCGGAAGAGTCGCGCGCGGTCGGCGCCCAGCGCGGCGCGCAGGGCCATCTCCCGTGACCGCCGCATCAGCCTGGCCATGGTGAGATTGGCGATGTTGGCCGCGGCGATCAGCAGGACGAAGGCCGTGGTGCCCAGCAGCAGGAACAGAGTGGGCCGCGCCCGGCTGGTCAGCTCGTCGTGGAGCGAGGCGGCGGAGATCGAGAAGCCCTGTCCGCTCGGATAGGCTGCGGGATTCTCGATCCGGATCGTCGCGGCGATCCCGTCGAGCTCGGATCGGGCCTGCACCAGCGTCGTGGCGGGGGCGAGCTTCCCGAAGAGATGGAGCAGCCTCGCGGAGCGGGTGTCGATCGTGGACGGCGACGACCGGAAAGGGCACGAGGAGCTCGGCATGTACAGGTCGTTCTCGGCCGGATACTGCGGGACCGGCGGCAGGACCCCGATCACCGTGTGGATCCGGTCGTTCATCTCGAAGGTCCTGCCCACGATCGCGGGGTCGCCGCCGAGACGGTTCTTCCAGAAGCCGTAGCTCAGCACCAGCACCGGCTCGGCACCCTCCCGATCCTCGCCGGGCCGGAAGCCCCGCCCCAGTGTCGGCCGGACGCCGAGCACGTCGAAGTAGTTCGCCGAGACCACGCCCGTCTGCACCCGGCGCGGCTCGCCGCGTCCCAGCAGGATGAACGGCATGGAGTGGTACTCGACTATCGACTCGAGCGCCCGGCTCCGCGCACGGTAGTCGGCGAGCTCCGGCACCGAGAAGCGCGCATTCTCGACGCCCGCGAGCGGCGCGGGCTGCCGCAGGTACACCAGGCGCTCTCCCTCCGCGTAGGGAAGCGGGCGCAGGAGCACGCCCCGGATCATGCTGAAGACCGCGGTGTTGGCGCCGATGCCGAGGGCGAGCGTGAGGATGGAGACGAGGGCGAAGCCGGGGCTCTTCCGCAGGGAGCGGAAGGCGAAACGGAGATCGTGAAGCAGGCCGAGCATGGTATCCTCCTGGCGCGTGCGCGCGCTCCGCTGGCGGGGTCCCGCTTCACGGCGGACGAGAAGCTCCTCAAGTCCGGCGGCGCCGAGCGCCGGGTGCTGGTGGGCACGTCGCGGGGCCTGGGGATATACCACGCTACGAAGGCGCTGCCCGGTATGTTCCACCGGGTCTATCTGACAACGTCTCCCTCCGGTTCTACCGCAGCTCCGCGCCCGCTGCGGCCGCGGGCGGCTTGCCGAGTGGTGAGCCGCGCGGTATGCTATGCGCCAAGCTCGACCCATCCCGCACCCACACCACAGGTCTGCCGCCGGATCTACCACGGGCCTCCCTGCCCACAGGAGACATGGGTATGCCACTGCAGCGTCCGTATCGCCCTCTTCTCGCGCCCCGCCCTCGCCGTTCCCTTCGACTCCTCGCACCGCTCCTGGCTCTGGTGCTCGCGCTGGGCTTCGCGCCCCGGGCCGCGGAGGCGCAGGGCGTGACGACGTCGGCGATCAACGGATTCGTCACGGGCGAGGACGGCACGCCGCTGCCGGACGCGATGGTCCTGGCCGTGCACGTGCCCAGCGGCACGGAATACCGGACCGCCGCCCGCACCGGCGGCGCGTTCAGTCTGCTCAACATGCGGGTCGGCGGGCCCTACCGGGTCACCGCCTCGATGATCGGCTTCCGCCCTCGCACCGAGGAGAACGTGCAGCTCAGCCTGGGCCAGACGCTGCGGCTGGACCTGGTACTGGGCGCACAGGCGGTGGAGCTGGAGGAGATCGCGGTGACGGCCGAGCGGGACGAAGTGCTGGACGCCGGCCGCACCGGGGCGGCCACGTACATCGATCCGCGCCAGGTGGAGGTGCTGCCGTCCATCAAGCGGTCCACCCGCGACCTCACCCGGCTCGACCCCCGGAGCGACGGCAACTTCAGCTTCGCGGGGCGCAACTGGCTTTACAACAACGTCTCCCTCGACGGCTCGTACTTCAACAATCCGTTCGGGCTGGACGACCCGGCGCCGGGCGGCCAGACCAACGCGGAGCCGGTGCCCTACGACGCCGTGGAGCAGGTCCAGGTTTCCCTGGCCCCGTTCGACGTGCGCGAAGGCGGCTTCACCGGCGCCAACATCAACACGGTGACCAAGAGCGGCACCAACAACCTGCGGGGATCCCTCTACACCTTCGGCCGGAACGAGGCCCTCCTGGGCAACACCGTTCGCGGCTCGGAGGTGGTGGCCAACCCGGACCTGAGCTTCATCCAGTCCGGCTTCTCGCTGAGCGGCCCGCTGGTGCGTGACAAGCTCTTCTTCTTCGTCAACGCCGAGCTGGAGCGGACCGACGATCCCGGCACCAACTTCGCCGCGAGCCAGGGGAGCCCCGGGTTCGGCATCTCACGGGTCGAGGCCTCCGTGATGGACGCGATCCGTCAGCGGATGATCGACGCGTACAGCTACGATCCGGGCCCCTACGAGGGCTACATCAACGAGACCAACAACAACAAGGTGCTCGCCAAGCTCGACTGGAACATCAACCAGAGCAACAACCTGTCGTTCCGATACAACTTCCTGGACGCCAAGCGCGACCTCCCGCCCCATCCCTTCGTGCTGAGCTTCGCCAACACCGGCCGGGGGCCCAACGAGAGCAGCCTTCCGTTCCGGAACGCGGGGTACGCGATCAACAACGACCTGCACTCGTTCGCCCTCGAGCTGAACAGCCGGGGCAGCGCGTTCGCCAACCGTTTCTTCGCCAGCTACAACCGCTTCCGGGATTTCCGGCAGCCCTTCAGTGAGCCTTTCCCCACCGTCGAGATCGGCGAGGGCGGGGTGACCTATACCACGTTGGGCGAGGAGCCGTTCTCGGACCACAACATTCTGGACCAGGACGTCCTCCAGCTCACCAACAACTTCACCTTCTTCCGCGGCCGCCACTCGCTCACGCTGGGCGGGAACTTCGAGACGTTCGGATTCTTCAATTCCTTCAACATCTTCCGGAACGGCGTCTTCTTCCTTCCCGCATCCATTCCACCCGGCAGCACCTTCGGGTCGCTGCAGGAGTTCTTCGACGCCACCGATCCGGCGAATCCCAACCAGAAGGACTTCAGGAGCATGATCGGCACCGGACCGTTCAAAGGCGAGAACATCGACGTCGGACAGCTCGGCGTCTACGCCCAGGACGAGTTCCTCGCCTCCGAGCGGCTCAACCTGACCTTCGGGGTCCGGCTCGATTTCCCGATGTACTTCACCGATCCGGTGGACAATCCGTTCTCGCGGAGCCTGACGGCGCTGGACGCGAACGGCGACCCCGAGACGGTCGACCAGAGCCATCTGCCGGGCGCCAAGCCGCTGTTCTCCCCGCGGGTGGGATTCAACTGGAACGCGAGCGGCGACCGCGGCACGCAGATCCGGGGCGGCACCGGCATCTTCACGGGCCGGGTGCCGTTCGTCTGGGTCGGCAACGTGGTCTCCAATCCCGGGGCCAACCCGAACCTGTTCCCTACCGGGCCGCAGATCCCCACCTCGGACGACGCCACCCTGGCGCAGTCCTTCGACCTGAACGCGATGGTCTCGGACTTCAAGTGGCCGCAGACCTGGGTCAGCGACGTCGCGATCGACCAGCAGCTGGGCGGGGGGTTCCTCGGGACCCTCGAGGTGATCTACGGCAACGACATCAACAACGTCTTCGTGCGGAACGCCGACCTGGTGCCGCCGGTGCGGACCCTGCCCGACGGCCGCCCGTACTACGGCGGGGCCGGCGCCAACGAGCTGAACCCCGATGGCGGGGCCGGCATCTACGTGCTCGACAACACCAGCCAGGGGCACAACTTCAACGTGACGGCCCAGCTGAGGAAGAACTTCGAGTTCGGGCTCAGCACCACCCTGGCCTACAGCTTTACGGAGGCCAAGAACAACCTCAAGTCCACCGAGATCGCCAGCGTGCTCTGGCAGAGCCAGCCGGTGCAGGGCAACCCGAACAATCCGGAGCTGAGCCACTCGGAGTTCGGCCAGAAGCACCGGATCGTGGGCGGTGCCACGTACGTGAAGTCCTGGTCCCGGAGCCTGCGCACCTCGGTCGGCCTCTTCCTCGAGGTCGCCCAGGGCAACCGCTTCGCCGGCGCCGGCGGCAATCGCTACTCGTTCATCTACTCCGGCGACGTGAACGGCGACGGCACCGGCGGCAACGATCTCATCTACATCCCGCAGGACCAGAGCGAGATCAGCCTGGCCGACTGTCCGACCGGCTGCGGCAGCAACGTCACCGCGCAGCAGCAGTGGGACGCACTGGACGCCTTCATCGAGCAGGACGACTATCTCCGCTCGCACCGGGGAGAGATCGCGGAGCGGTTCGGCGCGCTCAACCCGTGGTACAGCAACGTGGATCTGCGGATCCTGCAGGATTTCGCGTTCGGTGACGTCACCCGGCACAATTTCCAGCTCAGCCTCGACGTCCTCAACGTCGGGAACCTCATCAGCTCCAAGTGGGGCGTGCGGAAGGCGGCCAGTGCCGCCGCGACGTCGCCGCTCCGCCTGGTCACGGACGCCGGGGGCGTGCCCCAGTTCGACGTCAACGGCGCCCCGGTCCTCAACTTCACCGGTCCGTCGGAGACCTTCATCGACGACCCGAGCGTCTTCTCCCGCTGGCGGGCGCAGCTGGGCCTGAGGTATTTCTTCGAGTAGGCGGCGACAGGGGAAGTGGCAGCAGAAAGGCCCTCCGACACTCGGAGGGCCTTTCTGCTGTGGACTCGACCACGCGGACGTCCGACTCTCAGAACGTCAGCCCGAACAAGAGGGCCATCCCGCGGTTCCTCAGATCCACGCTCCCCTCGAGCACGGACCGGAACCCGGCCGAGTACCGGCCCTGCAGCGCCAGGGTCGTGCGCGGGAAGTGCATCTCCACGGCCGCCCCGGCGATCCAGCCGAAGTCCCATTCCCGCACTCCGCTGAAGTTGTCCTGGCCGCACGTGACCCGGGTGGAGTCGGCCGGGGGAATGGTGATCAGGAAATCGCAGCCGATCTGGACGCCGATGGAAGGGCCGCCGAACACCGCGGGCCTGATCCGGCCCTTCGGCAGCGACAGCCGGGCCAGCACCGGCAGCTCCAGGTAGGCCAGCTCGATGTCCACCAGCGCGATGTCGTCCGTGCCTTCGACCAGGGCCAGGGTGCGGCCCCCCTTGAGCGAGAAGAGCACCTCGGGCCGGACGCTCGCCACTCGATTCAGGGGGAGATGGAGGTAGACCCCGGTGATCGCGCCCTGGCGGCTCTCGACCAGGTCGGAATGCTCGCCGGTCAGGTCGGCCCGGGAGTAGCCCACCTGCGCTCCCACGGCAGCATGCTCCTGCGCGCCGCCGCGCGCCGCGGCCGCCAGGCAGATCGCGATCGCCAAGGTCGCCGCGCGGCCCGTCGTTCCCCGCCGGTTGTGGGCTGTCACGCGTGCGAATGTAATCGGTCCGGCGGGGCGGAGCGCGACCCCACGCCGGGGCCGCGCATTCCCCCCTGGATGGAGCTTGATGACGGGTGGGCCGCGCATTAGTATCCCGCCCGGCTACACCACCCAATCCAAAGTCCACTATGTCGTTGCTTACGCTCGAACGGGTCAGCAAGCGGTTCGACGGCGTCCCCGCCGTCGACGAGGTCTCCTTCGGGGTGGATCGCGGACAGGTGGTGGGTTTCCTCGGACCCAACGGGGCCGGAAAATCCACCACCATGCGCATGATCACCCAGTACTTCGAGCCGGACGGGGGCACCATCCGTCTGGACGGGGTTCCCTTGACCGAGGGGGGACGCGACGCGAAGCGCCGCATCGGCTATCTCCCCGAGAACAATCCCCTGTACGCCGAAATGCTGGTGTCGGAGTGGCTGGACTACGTCGCCGGCCTGCGGGAGATCCGCGGCGCGGAGCGGCGAGCCTCTCTCGACGAGGCCATCGCCGCCACCGGCATCGAAGGCGTGTACCACCGGCCCATCGGTGAGCTGTCGAAGGGCTTCCGGCAGCGGGTGGGACTGGCCGCCGCCATCCTGCATCGCCCCGACCTGCTGGTGCTGGACGAGCCCACCGAGGGCCTCGACCCGAACCAGCGGGTGGAGATCCGCCGCCTCATCGGCGACCTGGGCCGGGAGCGGACCGTGATCCTCTCGACCCACATCCTCCCCGAGGTCCAGTTCACCTGCTCGCGGCTCCTGATCATCAACCGGGGCAGGATCGTGGCCGACGGCCCGGTGGACGACCTGGTCTCCCGGGCCAAGGACGGCGCCCGCATCAGCGTCGAGGCCGCCGGCGCTGGCATCGCCGACCGGCTGTCACAGCTGCCCGGGGTCCGGGGCGTGGAGCCGCGGGCGGCCGAGGGGGACCGGGTGCGGGTGACCATGATCGTGGCGGGCCCGGAGGACCTCCGGCCCCGCGTGTTCGAGCTCGCGAAGGCGTCCGGGTGGACGCTGTTCGAGCTGCACCAGGAGGCGGGGAGCCTCGAGGATCTCTTCCGCCAGCTCACCACGGACCAGGAGCCGGCATGAGGCGCATCTGGACCATCGCGAGCCGCGAGCTCCGGGCGCTCTTCGACCTGCCGACGGGCTACGTGCTGCTCGTCGTGTTTCTCGCGATCAACAGCTTCCTGTTCTTCCGCCAGGCGTACCTGTCGAACACGGCCAGCCTGCGCCCGATGCTCGACCTGCTGCCCTGGGAGCTCCTCTTCTTCGTGCCCGCCGTGACCATGCGGACCCTGGCCGAGGACATCCGGGGCGGCCAGATCGAGGTGGTGCTGGCCCAGCCGGTCAGCGAGCTGGAGCTGCTGCTCGGCAAGTATCTCGGCTCGGTGCTCTTTCTCTGGACGGCGCTGGCTCTCACCTTCGCGATCCCGCTGGGCCTCTCGGCCGGAGCCGATCTGCCCTGGGGCACCATCGCGGCACAGTACGTGGGCGCGGCCCTGCTCGCCGCGGGCCTCGCCGGGATCGGCGTCTGGGCCTCGAGCCTCACCCGAAGTCAGATCACGGCGTTCATCGTCGCCGCGGGGCTGATGTTCATCCTGGTGCTGGTCGGCCTCGACCCGCTGCTGGTCGGGCTCCCACCCGGTCTGGGCACGCTGGCGGCCCGGATCGGCGTGCTCTCGCACTTCGAGAGCATGGGCCGCGGAGTGGTCGACCTGAGGGACGTGATCTACTTCCTCTCCCTCGCCGGCATCTTCCTGGCACTGGCCTACGCCGCGCTGCTGGGCCGCAAGCTCGCCCCTGGTGCGGGCACCCGGAGGCTGCGGCTGGGCGTGGGCATGCTGGTGGCCTCGCTCGTCGTGGTGAACCTGCTCGGCAGCTACATCCCCGGCCGGCTCGACCTCACCCCCGGCAACGTCTACACGCTCTCCCCCGCCACCAGCAGGCTGGTGCGGAGCCTCGACGATATCGTCACGGTGAAGCTCTTCGCGTCGAAGGAGCTGCCCGCCGAGGTCGCGCTCATGAAGCGCGACGTGGACGACCTGCTGCGCGACCTCCGGTCGGCCGGGCACGGCCAGGTGCGCATCGTGGAGCGCGATCCCTCCGACGACGAGGCGGCGCGGCGCGAGGCCGAGACCCTCGGCATCCAGCCGGTGCAGTTCAACGTGATCGGCCAGGCGGAGCTGCAGGTGAAGCAGGGATACCTGGGCCTCGCGGTGCAGCACGGCGGCGAGACGGAGGCCATCCCCTTCGTCCAGCGGACCGACGATCTCGAGTATCGGCTGGCGTCGACCATCCGGCAGCTGAGCCGGGAGAAAAAGCCGGTGATCGGCTTCGTGTCCAACGGGACGGGCCCCGGCGTCTCGTTCCAGGAGATGCAGGAGCAGCTCCGGCGCTCGTACGACCTGCGCGACATCGAGCTGAGCGATTCCACCCAACCCGGCCCCGACGTGGTGGCGCTGGTGCTGGCAGGGACGCCGGACAGCCTCGCGCCCGCGCAGCAGCAGCGGCTGGAGGCATTCCTCGACCGCGGCGGCAGCGCCCTGGTGCTCGCGCCGGGCATGGAGGTGTCGCAGCGCGCGCCCACGGCCCAGCCGCGGCAGGTGGCGTGGAACGCCCTGCTCCGTCCGCTGGGCGTCACGATCCGGAGCGACATGGCCTACGATCTGCTGGCCAACGAGGTGATCCCGCTTCCCACCGATTTCGGACGCGTGCTCCAGGTCTACCCCTTCTTCATCCGGGCCCAGAGCACGAGGGCGACGCCGGTGAACAAGGACCTGGGCGCCGTCGTCCTCACCTGGGCCAGCACCATCGACACCACCGGTGCGGCGAAGGGCGCGGTCACCCCCCTCCTCACCAGCAGCCGCGCGACCGGCACCTTCACCAACGTCACCACCATCGCGCCGACCCAGGATTTCCCCCAGAGCGAGCTGCGCCCCCGGCTGCTGGCCGTGATGGTGGCGCCCCCGCCGGCCAAGGACGGGAGCAAGCCGCGCGGTCGGGTCGTCGTGGTCGGCAGCCTCGACTTCGCCACCGACCGGTTTGTCCGCACGGCGCCGGAGAATCTCGCGTTCACCTTGAATGCGGTCGACTGGCTGGCTCAGGACGAGGACCTGATCGCCATCCGCTCGAAGGACCGGCGCCCGGCGCCCCTGCTCTTCGAGAGCCCGGCCGTCCGGGAAGGAGTGAAGTACGCCAACCTGATCGGTCTGCCGGTTCTGGTCGGGCTGGCAGGTGCGATCCGGCTGATTCGGCGCCGCCGAAGGACCCGGGAGCCGTACCGCCCGCTGGTGCCGGCGACGGGGGGCGCCGCATGACTCGGACCCAGCTCGCGCGCCTGGCGATGGTACTGGGAGCCCTGCTTCTGCTCTGGGGCGCCGCATCGCTGACTCGGCGGGGAGCCGGAGGACTCTCCGCATCGGACCGGTTCGTGATTGCGGCGGGCAGCGCCGACTCGGTCGATTCCGTGCTCATCACCCGCCCGGCCGACACCACCCGCCTCGTCCGGCGCGACTCGGCCACGTGGACCGTGAACGGACACCCCGCATCGAGGACCGCCATCCAGGAGCTCTTCGCCGCGCTTCGGGATTCGACGCGGCGCACCGAGCTGGTCGCGGGCAAGACGTCGTCGCACGCCAAGCTCGGCGTGGACAGCGCGAAAGGGGCCCGCGTCCGGATCGTCCGCGGGGATTCCACGCTGACGAATCTGGTGCAGGGCAATCGCGGTCCCGGCCTCGACGGCGGGTACTTCCGCGCGGCGGATGATTCCGCGGTGTACCTGGTGAGCGGCGACCTCGCGCAGGTGCTGGAGCGGTCGTCGGACCAATGGCGGGACCGCCGGATCGCGGGCACGACACCGGACAGCGTGGCCCGGATCGAGATCGGACGCGGCAAGCGGTCGTACTCGGTGCGCCGGGACAGCACGGGCTGGACGCTGGCGCCGGGCGGCAGAGCCGATTCCACGGCGGTTGCCTCCCTGCTGGGCCAGTTCCACCAGGTCGAGGCCGCCGGGTTCGCTTCCAAGGCGCAGGCCGACTCCGCGAGCTTCGCCCGCCCCGACCGCCGGGTGGCGCTGCTTCGCGCCGACGGCAGACCGCTGGTGGCCCTGGCATTCGATTCGACCCCGAACGGGTTCTGGGTGCGGAGCGGAGAGGACAGCACGGTCTATCGGGTCGACACCTGGCTGGTCGACCAGCTCACGCCGGCGGACAGCGTCCTCAAGGCCACCGGGCGCTGATCAGAGCTCCTCGAAGGCCTCCCAGCCCCGGCTCCTGACCGCCGCACCGTGCTCGTCGAGCCGGGGCGGCGGGAGCCGCACCGAGCCCGGCGCCGCGGGCGCGATGCCCGTGCGAACGTCGGCCTCGACCTCCGCCAGGGCTTCCGACACTTTGCGCACGACGCCGGCGGGCACGCCGCAGCCCTCGAGCAGCCGCAGCCATTCCGCGGCCGGTCGAGCGCGGAGCGTCTCCCCGACCGTCCGCACCAGCTCGGCGCGGCCCTCTACCCTGCCGGCATTGGCGCGATAGCGGTCGTCCGCGGCCAGGTCGGGGCGCCCCAGCGCCTGGCAGCATGCCAGCCATTGGGCATCGTTGCCGACGGCGAGAACGATGGGCCGGTCCTCCGTCTCGAAGAGCTGGTAGGGGACCAGATTGGGATGCGCATTGCCCCAGCGGGCCGGCTCCTTCCCGGTCACCAGGGTGTTCTGCGCTACGTTCACCAGCGCGGCCGTGGCGCTGTGCGCCAGCGCGACCGTGATGAGCCGGTCGGCGGCCGGCCGGCCGACGCGCCGGGACGCGAGGCAGGCGAGAATCGCGATCGCGGCGTCCTTTCCCGCGCAGACGTCCGCCAGCGCGACACCGACCTTCATCGGTGCGCCGTCGGGCTCTCCGGTGATCGCCATCCAGCCCGACTCCGCCTGCACCACCGCGTCATAGCCCAGCCGCTCGCTGGCCGCGCCAAACCCCGTGATCCGACACCAGACGAGGCCGGGATGGCGCTCCAGGAGCGCGGGCGCCTCGATGCTGCGCCGCTCGAGCGTGCCGGGCCGGAAATTCTCCACTACCACGTCCGCCTCCTCGGTGAGGCGGAGGAGCACCGAGCGATCCGACTCGGAGTCGAGGTCGAGTGCGACACTGAGCTTGTTGCGGTTGACCGACAGGAAGTAGGCGCTGTCGCCGCGCGTGTCGAAGGGCGGACCCCAACCGCGGGTCTCGTCGCCGGCACCCGGGCGCTCGACCTTGAGCACCCGCGCGCCCAGGTCTCCGAGAGCCATGGTGCAGAGCGGTCCGGCCAGGACCCTGGAGAGATCGAGGACCCTGATGCCGTCCAGTGGAAGGAAGGGATCGTGCACTATTGCGCTTCGGTCTTTGTTCGGGTAGTGTGGTTGGACAAGGAGGAGCCAATGTCGCGGAGCCCGGAGCTGGAACGCAAGCTCGCCACCCTGATGTCACTCGCGGCCGACGACCGGGAGGGTCTGCCGCCTCCGCGGCTTCGGCACGCCGCCGATGTCGGGGCGCTGGGCCCGATCAACATCAGGCACCTGCGGCCGGTCCCCGGAATGCGGATGTCGCTGCTCCGCATCCTCATGACCAATGCATGCAGCTACAACTGTCACTACTGTCCGATGCGGCGCGACCGCGACATGCCCCGCACCCTGCTGAAGCCGGAGGAGCTGGTCCGGATCTTTCTCGGGGCGCGGCAGCGCGGGTGGTGCGACGGTCTCTTCGTCACCACCGGCATTCCCGGGCGGCCCGTGAAGGTGATGGACGATCTCATCACCGCGCTGGAGCTGCTGCGCGAGCGGCATCGGTTCGGCGGATACATCCACGTGAAGCTCGTCCCGGGCGGAGAGCCCTCCCAGATCGAGCGGCTGACGCAGCTGGCGAGCAGGGTCTCCATCAACCTCGAAGCTCCCTGCGGAGCCAGCCTCGCGCAGATCGCGCCGGACAAGAGCTTCGGCACCACGGTGTCAGACCTCGAGCGAGTGCGAGCCCAGCTGTTGGCCGAGCGTGTGGAGCAGGCGCAGGGGAAGCCGCGGGACGTGCTGCATCCCGGCGGCACCTCCGGCATGACCATGCAGTTCGTGGTTGGCGCCGGTCCGGACACCGACCGCTCGATCCTCGATACGGCGAGCCGTCTGAGCGCCGCCGGCGGAATCCACCACACACACTTCAGCGCCTTTCGACCGATCGAGAACACGCCCCTCGAGGGTGCCCCGGCCGCCCCGGCCCTCCGGGAGCACCGGCTCTACCAGGTGGACTACCTCCTTCGCACCTACGGCTTCGATACCGCGGAGGTGGTCTTCGAGCCAAGCGGGAACCTCCCGCTGGCAGTGGATCCCAAGAGCGCGTGGGCACTCGCCCACCCCGAGCGATTCCCGGTCGAGATCCGGAAGGCGGGCCCCGAGGAGCTGATGCGCGTTCCCGGCATCGGGCCGGTCTCCGCCCGCCGGATCGTCGCCGAGCGGAGCGGCACCATCCTGCGGACCCTGGCCGACCTCCGGAAGCTCGGGGTGGTCACCACCCGCGCGGCGGGCTTCCTCACGCTGGGCGGCCGCCGGCTGCAGACCTCCCGATGGACCCAACAGCTCGGATTCTGGGCTCCGGAGGAGGAGGCAGGCGCTCCCCACATGACCTATCAGGTGAGTCCGGGCACCTTCAGGTAACGGTCCGGCGGAGCGCCACGGCCACCGCCTGCGCGAGCTGCTCCGGCGCGAACGGCTTGGGCACGAATCCAGAGATGCGCACGTCCTCCAGCCGCCGCAAGGCGTCCTGATCGGACATCCCGCTCATTACTACGATGGGCAGGTCGGGCAGGCGGGCCTGGAGGGCCACCGCGGTGTCGGAGCCGTCGAGCACCGGCATCGCCAGGTCGAGCAGGACCAGGGCGATCTCCTCCCCGTTGCGCCCGGCCAGCTCCAGCGCCTGCCCTCCGTGCTCGGCCGCGAGCACGGTGTACCCCAAGTCTTCCAGAGACCGCTGAACCAGGCTCCTGATGGCCGCCTCGTCATCGACCACCAGCACCAGGCCATCGCCCCTGGCGGCCTCGGTCATCACGTCGGCCACCGTTGCGGGGGCGTCCTCGACCTCCTCCTCCGCCGGCAGGAGCACGTGGAAGGTGGAGCCGCTTCCCACGGCGCTATCCACCGCAATGGCTCCGCCATGGGCGCGCACGATCCCGAGAGCCGCGGCGAGACCCAGGCCGCGGCCGAGGAATTTCGTGGTGAAGAATGGATCGAAGATCCGCTCGAGAGTCTCGGAGTCCATCCCCGAGCCGGTGTCTTGTACCACCAGCTCCATATACGGCCGCTCGGGAAGCGGGAACCCGGCATATCGCTCGAGCAGCTCGGCCCCGGGGATGTCACGAACGCGGAGTTGAATGCTCACCCGGCCGGGCTGCTCGCCGATGGCCTCTGCCGCGTTCAGGACCAGGTTGAGGACAAGTTGCTGAAGCTGCCCGGCGTCGGCGTGCATCCAGAGCGGCCGATCCGGCCGATCGAGGGTGATCTCGATCTTCGGGGACACCGACGCTCGCACGATGGCGACCGCATCGGCCACCACCCGGGAGATCTCCAGGGCTTTCACCTCCCGGCGACCCTTGCCGGCATAGTTCAGGAGCTGGGCCACCAGCTCTGCGGCGCGCTTTCCGGCCCGCTCCGCGTCGCCGAGCAGCGGAGCCAGATCGCTCAAGGTGGATCCAGGGGGAGCATTTTGGGCCAGCGAAAGGTTTCCGAGGATGGCGGTGAGCACGTTGTTGAAGTCGTGCGCCACCCCGGCGGCGAGGACGCCGACGCTTTCGAGCTTCTGGGTCTCCCGCACCGCCTCGTCGAGCGCTCGTCGCTGGGTGAAGTCCCGTACCACCTTGGCGTAACCGCGCAGCACCCCGTCCTCTCGCAGCGCAACGAGCAGGCCCGAGGCCCAGAAGCGGGAGCCGTCCTTGCGCTGATGCCAGCGCTCGTCCTCTGCTCGGCCGTGCTCGGTGGCGGTGTGAAGCTCGACCTCCGGGATCCCCGCCCGGCGGTCGGAATCGACGAAGATCCGGTGGCCCGGTGAGCCGAGGACCTCCTCGGCCGCCCAGCCGAAGAGCCGCTCCGCGCCCGGGTTCCAACGGCATACCCTCGCCTCCTGGTCCAGCAGGATGACCGCGTAGTCCGTGGTGGTCCGGAAGAAGAGATCGAGCAGATCGTGGTCCATGAAGCGAAATAGCGCACTCCTCCCGTCTCCGGATAGCCTTGTAGCCCACAAAATCCGGTGACCCTGCTCACAGCCTTCGCCTTTGCCGAGGCGCTATCAACCCGATTCGTAATGGATTCGCACGCAGAAGCGGATGTGGAACTGTCGAGGGGAAAGGGGACACGATGACCACAGCGACTCACGACACGTGGACGGAGGGCGCACCGTCCAGTGGGAAGCATATGGATATGCGGGGCAACGGCGGCGGCGTCCGGACCGCCGAACAGGAATCCGGGGGCATGAACGCCGAGGGCTTGGCCCGGGCGCTGGGATTCTTCAGTATCGGGCTGGGATTGGCCCAGATCCTGTCGCCGCGCGGGGTCGCACGGACGATCGGACTGGAGGACGAAGAGAGCTACCGCAGAGCGATGCAGGCATTCGGGCTGCGGGAGATTGCGACGGGTGTGGGCCTGCTCACCCGCCCGCAGCCGGCGCGCTTCGCCTGGGGGCGCGTGGCCGGTGACGCCATGGACCTGGCGGTGCTGGGCAAGGCGTACGCCTCGGACCGGAACGACAGGAACCGGGTCGCGGCCGCCACGGCGGCGGTGCTCGGCGTGACGATCCTGGACGTCATTGCCGGGCAGAGGCTCAGCCGTGGCGGCGACGGCGCCCTCCGCGAGCGCCGTCAGGCCCGCACGATACGAGTGCGGAAGTCGATCACGATCAATCGGACACCCGAGGAGGTCTACCGGTTCTGGCGGAGCTTCGAGAATCTCCCCCGCTTCATGGCGCATCTCGAGTCGGTCCGGAGCCTGGACGACCGCCGCTCCTACTGGAAAGCCAAGGCGCCGCTCGGGGCCACCGTCGAGTGGACCGCGGAGATCATCGAGGATCGGCCCAACGCGCTGATCGCCTGGCGATCTCTGGAGGGAGCCGACGTTCCCAATTTCGGGCGGGTGCGCTTCGTACCCGCCGCGGGCGGTCGCGGCACCGAGGTGCACGTGGAGATGCAGTACGATCCGCCGGGGGGCGTCATCGGCGCGACCGTCGCCAAGCTGTTCGGAGAGGAGCCCTCGCAGCAGGTGGACGGCGACCTCCGCCGGCTGAAACAGGTGCTCGAGGTGGGGGAGGTGGTCCACTCCGATGCCAGCATCCATCGCGGCCCGCATCCGGCGCAGCCGCCGGCGCAGGTCCCGGAGCCCGGCTCGACCTTCGGAGGAGCGGCGACATGAAAGCCACCTGCTGGGAAGGCAAACGCAAGGTTCGGGTGGAGAACGTGCCCGATCCCAAGATCCTCAATTCCCGCGACGCCATCGTCCGGATCACGTCGACCGCGATCTGCGGCTCCGATCTGCACCTCTACAACGGGTTCGTGCCGACCATGGAGAAGGGCGACATCCTGGGGCACGAGTTCATGGGCGAGGTCGTCGAGGTCGGGCGCGCGGTGAAGAATCTCTCGGTCGGCGATCGTGTGGTGGTCCCCTTCCCCATTGCCTGCGGCAACTGTGGGATGTGCCAGCGGGACCTGTTCTCGCTCTGCGAGAACTCGAACCCGAACGCGTGGATGGCCAGCAAGCTGTGGGGGCACTCCCCGGCCGGCATCTACGGCTACTCCCACCTCACCGGCGGATACGCCGGCGGGCAGGCGGAGTTCGCCCGGGTGCCGTTCGCCGATGTCGGCCCGCTCAAGGTGCCCGACGGCATGTCGGACGAGCAGGTGCTGTTCCTGTCGGACATCTTCCCGACCGGGTACATGGGCGCCGAGATGTGCGACATCAAGGCGGGAGACGTGATCGCCGTCTGGGGGGCCGGTCCGGTGGGGCAGTTCGCTATCGCCAGCGCGAAGCTGCTCGGCGCGGAGCGGATCATCGCGATCGACCGGTTCGGCTACCGGCTGAACATGGCTCTGGAGCGCGCCGGGGCTACCGACGTCATCAATTACGAGGAGACCAGCGTTCTCGAGACCCTCAACGAGCTCACCGGCGGGCGCGGTCCCGACGCCTGCATCGACGCGGTCGGTATGGAGGCGCACGGGCACACAGCCATGTACGCCTACGATCGCACCAAGCAGGCGCTGATGCTGGAGACCGATCGGCCGCTCGCGCTCCGCGAGGCCATACTCGCCTGCCGGAACGGGGGCACGGTCTCCGTGATCGGGGTGTACGGCGGGTTCATCGACAAGTTCCCCATGGGCTCGATCATGAACCGGTCCCTCACCATCAAGAGCGGCCAGTGTCACGTGCAGCGCTACATGAAGCCGCTGCTGCAGCGGATCCAGAACGGGGAGATCGATCCCAGCTTCGTGATCACCCACCGCATGCAGCTCGAGGACGTGTCCGACGGGTACGACATGTTCCTGAACAAGCGAGATGGCTGCGAGAAGGTCGTACTGAAGACCTGATCGCCCCGGGCTGACGTCCTATCGGGCGGGTAGCGGCGAGCCGGCTGGTGCCGCTGCCCGCCCGCGCCATTCAGGTCCACTCTCCCATCCTGCGACGACAGTTGCACGCTGCCAAACCCCGCGGAATGGCGACCTTCCGCGCGGAAGCTGCAAGCGGCTGCACGTCCGCGGATCGAGGAGAGCGTTTACCCCTCCTGGAGCGCCCCGACCAGCCCCATCCCGCTTCCCGGCATCCCCCTGACCCGATTCAAGCCACACGAGGCCCACGCTTTGCATAGTCCGGGGGCAAAATCGCCTGCGTGGCGCCGCTTCCCCCACACTCGCCGAACTCAACACGCCCCTCGCTCGAGAGTCCGCCATGACCTACACCTTCAAGCTCTCCCGCCGGATCGCTCGTCTTCGAGCGGCCCTCGCCGCCGTCCTGCTCGTGGCGCTCGCCGGGTGCGACGGCACCGAGCCGCTCGATCCGAGCGGCGGCACCACGCCCGATGCGGACCACGGAGTGCTCGGATCGGCGCCGGCGACCGTCTCGTTCGCGGGCGGCATCCCCATCGGCCTGTCGGCGCAGCCGGTCACCGCGTTCGGCTCGCGGTTCAACGGCGCCAAGCTCACCATCGGCGCGAACCAGCTGCTGGGGCAGCTCTCCACCATCCGGTCCCGGGGTGGCAGGATCGTCCTGATGATGGCCGGCAACCCCCGATACTACAAAGACGGCAGCGGGCATTTCGACCTGGCCAAGTGGAAGGCCAGGGTCGACGAGTTCAAGCGCATCGACTTCGCATCCTACGTGAAGGACGGAACCGTCATCGGGCACTTCCTGATGGACGAGCCGAACGACCCGCGCAACTGGAACGACCGGCCGGTGCCGCCCTCCATGATCGAGGAGATGGCCAAGTACAGCAAGCAGCTCTGGCCCGACCTGCCGACCATCGTCCGGGTCGAGCCGAGCTACCTCGGCAGCGATCACCAGTATCTGGACGGCGCCTGGGCGCAGTATCTGGCGCGCAGGGGCAACGTCAACGACTACCTCAAGCGCAGCGTCACCGACGCCCAGCAGCGGGGCCTGAGCCTGGTGGTGGGCCTCAACGTCATCGACGGCGGCGAGCCCAACGGCACGCCGATGAGCGGGAGCGAAGTCGAAGCGTGGGGCTCGGCGCTGCTGAGCAGCTCCTATCCCTGCGCGTTCATCATGTGGCAGCACAACGCCGACTATCTGTCGTCCGCCGGGATCGGAAGCGCGATGGATGCGCTGCGGAGACTGGCACAGAACCGGAGCGCCCGGACCTGCAGGGGCAGCTCCTCGTCCGGCGGGCAGACGCCCGCGCCGGAGCCCGAGCCGGCGCCGCTCCCACCGCCACCTTCGACGACCGCAGGCGTGCCGTTCGGGCCCTACGGGCTCCCCCCGTCCGAGATGGCCTCGTTCAGCGGCGCCGTCCGGGGCGCGACGCCGAGCAACGTGGTCACCATTGCCGCGGCGGCTCGCCGGGCGGGCGCGAGAGTCATCCTCCGCCTCACCGGCGCCAACGTGGCGAACGGCGACGGCACCTTCAGCCTCACCAAGTGGAAGGCCGCGCTCGACCGCTACGCCGGTGTGGATCTCGCTTCGTATGTGAGCGACGGAACGGTCGTGGGGCACCTGCTGATCCAGAATCCGGAGAACGCCCGAGCCTGGGGCGGGAAGCGCATTCCCTACTCTACGCTCGAGGAGATGGCCCGCTACAGCCGCCAGCGGTGGCCGGCGCTGCCGACCATCGTGCAGGCAGCGCCCTCGTGGCTCGCCGCCAACTCCGCACCGTGGCAATATCTCGACGCGGCGTCGACGACGTACTCGGCAGGATCGGGTGACGCCGGATCATGGGTCGCAAGCCAGGCGAGCGCGGCCGCGAAGGGTCGGCTCGGACTTCTCGTCGGGATGAACGTGCTCAACGGCGGTACCAGCTCGAGCCAGCTGCGGGGGACGAGCCCCGGCAAGTACGCCATGAGCGCGACCCAGCTCCGCACCTGGGGCTCGGCGCTCGCGGTCCATACCGGGGTGTGCGGTTTGTTCCTCTCGCGTTACGACGTCGAATACTTCGGGCGCTCGGACATCAAGCAGGCGGTGGCCGACCTCGCCGGGAAGGCCGGTGCCCGGGCCACGACGTCGTGCCGGTCGCGAACGTAACACACGGCTCCCCCAGCAGCATTCGAAGATCGAGACCGCCGCCTCCGGGCGGCGCTCTCTTTGGGCCCCGCTGGAGCGCGAGGCCCTACCGCTCCGAGGTCCCGACCAGCGGCACGCCGTACTCGCGGAGGATGCGCCCGATCTCGGGCCGCAGCCGGTCCAGTCCGGCATCCAACCGCTCGCGGAGCGCGGTGTCTTCCGCGCGCACGGCGACCGAGATGGGAAAGGTGAACCGCAGTGACGGTGGATCCACGGCCGGCTTGACGGGGGTGATCGTCATCGGCGCCTTCTCCCTGGCGCCGAAGTAGCCGGCGAACGGCCCCCATATGATGGCGACGTCCACGTCGCCCCGCGCCACCGCGTGAACCAGCTCCGCGGGCGGGTTGGGCCTGGAGCGATCGCCGTACAGGCTGTACCCGACGATGTTGTCCACGATGTGGCGGCGACCCAGGGCGTGCGCCGGCGGTGGATTGGTGTAGTCGTCCCCGATGAAATGCAGCCCGATGCGCAGGCGCCGCAGCTGCGGGTCGTCGAGCGAGCGGATGGCGAGCCTACGATCGCGGCGGGAGAGGAACACGTAGGTGGAGACGTAATACGGCCGGGTGGTGAGCACCCCCTCGGCTCCCGCCGGCATTCCCATCAGCAGGTCGCAGCGGCCCGCGCCCAGCGTCTTCCGCACCAGCCCGCGCCACTCCGCGGTCCAGCTGTACTCCAAAGGTGCCCCAAGCTCGTCCGCGAGAAGTGTCGCGATTCGATTCTCGAATCCTTCCCGCTGTCGGTTCGAGAACGGCAGGTTGTTGGGATCGGCGCAGACCCGGAGCGGCGGGACGGGCCGGCCGCTCAGGCCGAGGACGGAGAGCGCCAGGAGTGCGAGGGCGACCGCGGGGCCGGCGCGCGAGCGCATCCGCGAGCGCATCGTGGAGCTACCGCGAGCCCCGGGGCGCGTCGCGAGCGAGCCGGAAGGGTGAGGACTCGTGGTCGAGGAGCATCCAGTCGGTCCAGGGCAGATCGAGCCGATCGCACCACTTGTGGTACACCTCGTCGTCCGGGCCGACCGCGAACACCTCCAGTCCGTCCAGATAGCCCCGCTGGGCGGCGACGCTCTTCGCCCTGCCCTGGAGATTGATCCAGCGGCTCCATTCGCCGAAGGGCTTCACCTGGTAGCGGTATTTCACGCCATCATCGGTGCCCACCGCGAACACCGCCAGCCCGCCCGAAGCGGATCTGGCGATACTGAAGCTCCGGACGCCGCCGCCCAGCGAGTCCCAGTCGTGCCAGGCGCCGAACGGCTTGTCCTGCCACCGGTGATAGACCCCGCCGTCCCCGCCGAGCGCGAAGACGACCAACCCGCCATGAAAGATCGTAGTCGCGCCGAGAGCGCTGGCTCCTCCGGGCGGCGCGTCCAGGCCGGTCCAACCGTGCCACGGGCCCACGGGTGCATCCTGCCATCGGTGGTACACCGTGCCGTCGCCGATGCCGAAGACGGCGAGTCCACCACCCGGGATCAGGTTCGCCGTGATGCCGGCGAGTGAGCCATCGAGCGACTGCCAGTCGGCCCACGGCGCAGTGGGCGTCGGCTTCCAGGTGTGCCAGACGGTGGCGTCGAGCCCGACCGCGAAGAGCGCCGGGGCGCCGTCCGGCAGGCGAGCCGCGGCGAGCTCCCTGGCCTCGAGGTCCCAGGTGGTCCAGGGAAGCGGTGGCTTGCGCTGGAGCACCGAGACCCGGTCGTCGAGGCCGATCCTTCCGATCACCGGTCCGTCATGCACCAGGCTCCGCCCGGTGGCCCCGGCGTCCGACCAGCTCCCCCACAGACCATCCGCCCCGCGCTCGATGGACATGACCTCGTCCGAAGGCCCCAGGGCGTACACGCTGTCGGGGGAGACGGTGATCTGACGGGCTTTCATGCGCGGTCCTCACGAGGGGTCGGCCGATGTGACGGGCACGTCCCACGTGGTCGCTCGAGCGCCGCCGGGGCATGTCGACCGGGGCGTCGTCCCGTGTGGGGTGCCCTCAGTGTAAGTGAGGGCGCGGGTTGGCGGGAGGGCGGCGAAAGCCCCGCTCGGTTGCCAGGACCGAGCGGGGCTGCAGTGCACGCGAGGGCTGCGTCCGTGCGCCGCTATTGCCTGCAGGACGTCCTGGAGTGCGCCTTGGCGCGGGCCGAGACGTCGGCCATGGCGCTCCTGATGTCCGAGCGCCCATAGAACGTCCGATCGTGGGTCCAGTTGAAGAACGCGCAGGCCAGGGATTCACCGAGCATGGCGTTACCGTAGGAGCGGATCTCGCTCGCGCTCATCGCCCACTTGCCGCTGGTGAAGCCGCGGATCTTGCTGGACCCGTTTCCCCCGTCGAGCACGTTGAGTCCGACGACGAGCCCCAGCCCCTTGCGCTTCGCGGCCGCCGCTTCGGCCGCGACCCAGCTGGCGGCGTTGCCCTTGTTGCTGGTGTACTGGGTCCAGCCCGCGTCCACGTATCGATACTGAATGGACGAGCTGGCGAGCCAGCTCGGCGCCACCCGCACGATGGCGGGCATTCCGGGCCACAGCTGCTTGCTGAACCTGGCCATCTCCTCGAGCGTCTTTTGCGAGATGCCCTTGCCGCCCCAGCGCTGGGGTCGATGCGGCTCATCGATCAGATAGTGGCCGATGATGGTGCCGTCGGTGATGTAGGGCTGAAGGTTGACGCTCTTGTAGCGACTCACCAGCGCCTTCCACTTGGTGAGGCTGAAGGTCCCATCGCTGTTCTTCACGTACTTGTCCCTGCCCTTGCACAGCTTGATCACCACCCGACCGCCTCGGGCGCGCGCGCCCGAGAGGTTGGAGATGATGTTCGACGGGTCGAGCGAGCCGCCGCTCATCCACCCGGTGTGGACTTTGTCGAGGTAGGCGTTCGACATGCTGAAGGACGCGAAGACGATTCCCGGACGACTGGATCGGTTGTCCAGCGTCAGCGCCGCGGGATCGATGGATTCACCGGGAGCGGAGGGAAGACCCGCCGAAGGATCGCCCGGGGAGTCGGCGGGCGACGAAGGTCCGGCGCCGTCGTCGGCGCAGGCGGTACAGAGCACGAGCAAGCCGGCGGCCGCACGAAGGCGGGCGGCTCGGCCGAGCGAGGTCCGAATACGGTACATACGCGAGACTTCCCCTCAGGTGAGGAGGTGAGAACCGGCGGGCGGCGGCACGGGGCGCTACGGCCCGGCGGCAGCATTGGGATGGCACGTCGACCGGTTGGGTCGCGTGGCCAGGAGATCGAGACCTCGAAGAGAGCGAGGTGCCTGCTGCAGGATTGGGGGTGGGACTTCCGTGCCGCTCAGGGCCACGGTTGCGACGGAATGGACGCCCTGGTGGCGCCATCTCGTGATCAGGGGCTCGCGGGCCAGAATATTCGACCGGCGGCGGGGCCTGTCAACCCTGGAGCCTTCGCGGCGGTTTCACGATTTCTTCACTGCGCCCGGGCTAACCTCCTAGTCAACAGGAGGTAGCTCATGAATTTGCACCGCATCGTGGCGGCTGCCGACGAATCCGAAGCAGGCCGACAGACCGTGCGATCGGCCATCGCCCTCGCCACGCGGGCAGGGGCCAGCGTGACGGTCATGCGCGCGATCCCCGTCGCGGCCATGTCCGTGGCGTCAGGGTCCACCGAGCCGTACTCGGCCACGGGTGCGGAGATGGAGAACCTGTCGTTGCAGAGCATGCACCGGTGGGTCGAGGCCGAGCTGCAGGGCAGCCAACGGCCCCCGCCGGTCGAGCTTGGGATAGCCTTCGGGGTACCCGGGATCGAGATCAGCCGCTTTGCCGAGCGGCGGGAGGCCGACCTGCTGGTGCTCGGCCGGAAGCCGCGCTCCCAGCTGGCGCGGCTGCTCCTGGGCGACACTGCGGATTCGGTCGCCCGGCGGAGCCGGATCCCCTGTCTCTTCGTGCCGCCGGGCAGCGAGCCGCCCCGTCGAATGCTGGTTGCGCTGGACGGCTCGGAGCGCGGGATGGTCGTGCTGAAGGAGGCCTCCGGCTTCGCGCGGGCCGCGGGCCTCGACCTCCGCGCCGTCACGGTCGAGGCGGGCCCATCCGACGAGCCCGTCCAGCTGGCCGCGGCGCTGCCGGTGGAGCGGAGCGTCCGCCTCAGGAGCCGGACCCAGTCGTTCCTCACTCGGGAGCCGCTGCCCTCGGCCCTTCCAGAGGTTGAAGTACGCCGAGGCGCGATCGTGGACCAGATCCTGGAGGCGGTGCACGAGACCGAGGCCGACGTGCTGGCGATCGGCTATCACCGGGGAGGGTTGCCGGGGATTCTCGAGGCCGGCAGCACCGCGCGACACCTGGCGCATACCGCGCCGTGCGCCGTGCTGACCATTCCGCTCTGAGTTCGATGGCCTGCAGGTAGCCAAGGCCATACCACGCGCCGACGGGGTATGGCCTTGGCTACCTGCGGGCCTCACGCGCGGGTCGCCACTACTTCCAGAAACTCCGACTCCACCCGGGTCGCGGTCGGACCGGCGGTGTTGTGCTCGGTCCAGAGCCGCACGAGGTCGGTGTGGAGCCCGCGCTTCCCCTCGTCGTCCAACGCCGCGAAGGCACGCACGGTAGGGCCGTACCAGGTCCGGAACAGCTCCACCGTCTTCTCGGGGCCGAAGGGGAACGCCAGAGCCATCGGTCGCCGCTCGAACCGGAACCCGGTCGCGCCGGCACCCAGCCGCTCCTGGACAACGGCCGGATCGCCCCAGAGCAGTACCGACGGGACACCCGCCGGCGGCGGCACGTGTCCGACGGTCACCTTCAGCATCCGACCGATGAATCCCTCCGGAACCCAGGTCGCCATGGCGATCCGGCCGCCGGAGCGGGTGACCCGCAGCAGCTCGTTCGCGGCCCGCTGCGGATTCGCCGCGAACATCGCTCCGAACATCGTCACCACGGTGTCGAAGCTCCCGTCGGCGAAGGGCAGCGCCTCCGCATCGCCTTCACGCGCGTCCACGGCGAGTCCTTCGGCGGCGGCCCGCTGCGCCAGCTGGGCGACGAGCGCGGGGGCGATGTCGACGCCGGTGACCCGGGCCCCGCTGCGCGCCGCCGGCAGCGTGAGATTGCCGGTGCCGCATGCCACGTCGAGCACCCGCTCCTCCGGTTGGAGCCCCAGCCGCTCGATGAATTCCGCGGCTCCGCGCTCGTAGCCGACCGCGATCCTGCCGAAATCCCCCGCGGTCCAGGTGGCGCGGACCCGCTCGCGCAGCGCCTCGTCGGCCGTCTGCTGCTCCGTCACTGCCATCGTGAATCCCTCCGCTTGGCTTCGTTGTATGGTCGCCACGATCGTGGCGCCCGGCCACCTCATGGCGACAGGGCAAAGGGTACGGTTTGCGCCCCCCGGCTACAAGTACGAGATTCGTACCGCACCCGACCCGAGTACCCCATGCCGACCCGTCCTCCCCGGAGCTACGGCTCCTTCTGCCCGGTCGCCCAGGCCTCCGAAGTAGTGGCGCAGCGGTGGGTACCGCTGATCCTTCGCGAGATCATGGTGGGCTACCACCGCTTCAACGAGATTCGCCGGGCGCTGCCGCTCATCTCGCCCTCGGTCCTGGCCCAGCGCCTCAAGGCGCTGGAGGACGACGGCGTAATCCGCCGCCGCAGTGATGCGGACGGTGTGGCGTACCACCTCACTGCCGCGGGCGAGGAGCTGCGGCCCATCGTGGACTCGCTGGGCCAGTGGGCCAGGAAATGGGTCGACCGCGACTACCGGTCCTACGAGCTGGATCCCGCCGTGCTGATGTGGTCGCTCCGGCGTCACGTCGTGGCCGCGAGCTTTCCGCCCGGGCGCACCGTGCTGCACTTCCGGCTGGACGGGGCACCGCCCCGGCGGCGCTACTGGTGGGTCGTGGTGCAGCGCGGCGAGGTGGAGGACGTGGACGTGTGCATGACTGATCCGGGGCATCCGGTGACGCTTACGGTCACCGCGAAGCTGCGGACCCTGGTGGACCTGGTGATGGGCGACGCGGAGCTGGCCGAGGCACTCCGGGGGAGGCTGCTGGCGGTGGAGGGGGACCGCGAGCTGGCCCGGCGGGTCGAGACGCTGCTCGACTTCCCTACAGAGCTATCATCGCCACCCCGGTGAGCACCAGCGCCGCGGCCCATACCAGATCCAGGTTCACCCACGCGGTCCGCAGAAACCGGAGCCCCACCCGCTCGTAGACGATCACGGCGATCAGCCCGGTCACCAGCAGATAGCCCGCCGTGTGCACCAGTGCCGCCGCGACCCCGCTCCATTCGACCTGGCCGAGGCCGATCACGGAGGCATGGGTCACGGGGGCATGCCCCTCCACCCGGGCTCCGCGCAACACCAGCGGCAGGACCATCAGCCCCGCGCCGTGCGCCGAGGCCATCAGGAATGACCAGGTGGCCAGCTCGCGCCCGTTCACCTGCATCCCGCCGAACCGGGGGTGCCGGGAGCGCATCAGCCGAAAGATGCCGAGCCCGACGAGGAGCCCGGCGGTACCCCACCGGAGGACGTCGAGCGGCACCATAAGTCCCACCAGGCCCGCGGCCGCGATCGCCGCGGCGATGGCCAGCCCGTGGCCCACCGCCAACGGCGCCAGGGCTCCCCAGACTGCGCGCCGGCTCTCGCGCTGGAGTCCCAGCGCCACCGCGAAGAGCCATCCCATGGCGGGGTTGATGCCGTGGCCGGCGCCCAGTGCCAGCAATGCGGGCCACGACATCGAGGCGTCGGTCATGCCATCACGAGAAGCAGAAGGAGTCCGATGACGCGTCGCCGCCCTGGAGCCGGACCTGGTGGCAGCGGATTCCCTGCTCCATCGCGAGCAGGAACTTGGAGTCGAGTGCCATTCCGCCTTCGGGCCTGGCGTCGAGCTTCACCATCCAGCTCTGGAGCCCGTCGGGGTAAAATTGCCCGTCCCACGGAGAGTAGAGGGCGTTGGTGAGGTAGACCCGCCGGCCGTCCCGGCTCAGCTCCACCATCTGGGGGCCACCGTTGAGCCGCTTGCCCGGCTGGCCGGGGTGCGCGGCCCGTCGGACGATCCCGCCGATCTGGGTGGTGGCCGTGAGCCTGGGGTTGAACGGGTCGCTCACGTCGTACTGTCTCAGCTCGCCCGTCCCCCAGCACGACACGTAGAGTTGCCGGTCGTCGAGCGACAGGTTGATGTCGCTGATCAGCGGCGGCACCGCCTTGAAGCCCTGCAGCAGCGGCGGCAGGTCGGCCGGATCCGCCGGCTCGGCCGGGATCTCGATCACCTTCTTCACCTTCCATTCGCCGTCCTTCCCCGTCTTGCCCGCTTTCTCGTCCTTGTACCAGATCCACACCGATGCGGAGAGATCCTCGAGCGAGATCACCACGCCCAGGAACCCGTAGGCCTTGCGGGGGTCGCGGGCGGGGCGCAGCTCCAGCGTCATCTGGTATTGGGGGCCCAGCTCCAGCTTCTGCCGGTGGGTTCCCTTGCGGAGATCCCACACGTGGATCGAGTTGCCGTACTTGCCGCCGAGCAGCAGCTCGGGCACCAGGCCGTCGCGCACCATGCTGGGGGTGCCCCACTCGCTGGTGATCGTAGTGTCGTGGCCCAGATGCCAGGCGAAGTCGTAGGCCAGCTGCTGCGGGCCGTGGCCCCGCTCCCAGGCGCCTTTCGGCTCGAAGGTGTCGTGATCCAGCACGAAGATGCCGCCGGGGCCGTCGCCGTCCGGGGCGCCGAGCGCGCTCACGTAGATCCCGTCGGGGCCACAGTGAACCGTGTGGGGCGATGCATAGCCGGTCTTCTTCCCCAACGTCTCCGGCTGGATCGTCTTGACCAGCTCGGGCCGGCGGGGGTTCGCCTTGGTGTCCAGGATGTGGATCCGCGACGAGTTGATCCCCGGCACCACCAGGTAGCGCCGCTCGACATGGGGATGCGGCGCCCAGGGGCAGAGGCTCGCGCTGCAGGCGTTCCAGCCGAAATGGTGCAGCTCATCCCCGACGTCCGGCATGTCGAGCTGCCCCACCAGGCGGCCGTAGGAGCTGGAACCGGGCTTCAGGTCGACCACGCCGATGGCATCGGGCCGGGAGCGGTCGGGAGTCAGCATCGCCAGGTAGGCGAGCTCCTCCGCCGGTGCCTCCGAGGCCTGCTTGGCGGATGGATAGAAGGTGGGGTCGGGACGAAGGGTTGCCATCGTGGCCTCCTGGGCGGGAACGCTGGTTCGTTCGATAGAACGCTGATTCATTCGATAGATCGTGATCCCTGAACGCGCAAGGCCGGGCCGGCGCCCGGGCCGGCGCTCAGCCGCGCCCGGGCGAAACCCCCGGCTCCGGTGCGACGGCGGCGGCGACGAGGAGCCCGGCCAACAGGGCCACGGCGGTGAGGACCATGCCGAAGATCGTCTCGATCCCGGTCACCGCCTGCCGCTCCATGAGGGAGAGACTATCCTTGATATTAAGCACGCTCCCTGAAGGATCTCCGCGGGCCGGGAGGCTGGAAGCCGGCCGAGGGCCTGCAGCGGATGTGCAAGACGTCCGGCGGACTCCAACTACGGGCTGACACCGATGGGGACAGGTCGGGTAGAGGCGTTCAGCGACGGCGTGCTGGCGATCATTATCACCATCATGGTCCTCGAGCTGCGCCCGCCCCATGATACCGACCTTGCCGCTCTCCGCCCACTTCTGCCCGTCCTGCTCAGCTATGTGCTCAGCTTCCTGTATCTTGGGATCTACTGGAACAACCACCACCACCTGTTGTACTGCACGCATCGAGTGACAGGATCCATCCTGTGGGCCAATCTGCATCTGCTGTTCTGGCTGTCGCTGGTGCCGTTTGTCACCGATTGGATGGGGGAGAATCCGCGGGCTGCAACACCCACCGCGCTCTATGGCGTGGTGCTGCTGATGGCCGCTATCGCGTACCTGATCCTGCAGCGACAGATCCTGCGTGCGGAAGGGCCTCGATCCATCCTGGTCGAGGCACTGGGCCGGGACTTCAAGGGCAGACTTTCACCGCTGGTCTACATCATGGCGATCGGCGCCGCGTTCGTACATGCCGGCATTGCCGATGCTCTGTACCTGCTGGTCGCTCTCACGTGGCTGGTTCCTGATCGCCGCATCGAGCACGCGCTCGCCAAGGCGGAGTCAGGCCGCGGGGACGCACCGGAAGCCGCCTGACCCGCACATGCAGCGCCGCTCCCTGTGGGCCGCGACGCCTCATTCATCGACCAGCACCAGCGGCGGAGCGCCCTGGTTCTTCAGCAGGACCGCCAGGAGCTTGGCCGGCCGCGTGCTGCTCGCGTTCCGGCCAACGAGATGGACGTCATCGGGACCTTCGTAGAACGTCTGTCCGGCCGTCAGGGTCACCGGCTTTCCTCCCTTCACCTGCATGACCACCGAGCCCTCCAGCACGTAGATGAGCCCGTGGGCATTGTGCCGGTGGATGGGGTCGGCCCCACCAGGCGCAAACTCGACCGTGAGCATCAGAGCTTCTTTACCGGGCAGGTCCTTCAGCTCTTTCGTCATCAGCGGCGCGACCGTGGGGTGCTGAGCGCTCAGCGGGACGCTGATAAGGCACAGAAGACCGGCCAGGACGGCTGCCGTAGGGATCTTGAAGGTACACATGCCCCTGTTCTCCTCATGGTATAGGTGCCGGATGGATGGCGCGCCGCTCGCTTCTGCTTGAGGCTCGCCACCCACCCAACCGCTGTGACCGGGGTCGATGACAGGAATGGCCCGTCAGGCCGGGACCGCGGCTCGATTGAGCCAGTCTTCGAAGCGGATCTCGCCGAGGTCGGCGTCGGGGCCCGGCACCAGCGCGCGCGTCCCCAGCTTCGCACCGAAGTAGCGGGCGTGCGGGTCGGCGACCACCTCACGGGGGTCGTGCCGCGCGCTGAGACCCAGCCTGATGACTTCCTCAAAGCGAAGCTGTTGCGGCCCCCCAACTTCGACGACGCCGTTCAGCGGCGCTCCCACGGCGATCCTGCACACCGCACGCGCGACATCCGCGGCCGCCATCGGTTGGAACAGCACGGGAGGGATACGCACCGTGTTCCCGTCGGTCGCCTCGTCCGCGATGCGCTCGACGAACTCGAAGAACTGCGTCGCCCGGACGATCGAGGACGGGATCGGCGAGCTTCCGATCAGTCTTTCCTGGGCGACCTTGGCGCGCAGGTAGCCGCTCTCCGGCACTCGGTCACAGCCCACGACCGACAACGCGACATGATGACCGACACCCGCCGCGGCTTCGACGGCAAGGAGATTCGCGGTCGAGGTCTCGAAGAACTGCAGCACCGCCGCGTCCTCGAACGACGGCGAGTTCGACACGTCGACGACGACGGCGGCACCGGCGAGGACGTCGGCCAGGCCCTCGCCCGTGAATGTGTCGACGCCCGTGCCCGGGGACGCCGGCACGGCCTCGTGGCCCTCCTCACGAAGGCGGGTGACGACCTTCGACCCGATGAGCCCGCTTCCGCCGATGATCACGACTCTCATGGCAAGAGCCTTTCAGCGAGTGGCCGACGCCGCGGCCATCGTGCGGTCGCCGCGTCGTGACGATTCCGCGGAGCCCCGCAGGAACGCGAGGAGCTCGGCGTTGATCTGATCCTGGTGCGTGGCCGTGATGCCGTGCGGCGCGCCGGGGTAGTAGATCTCCTTCGCGCCCTTGATGAGGCGGGCCGACTTCGGTGCCGAATTCTTGACCGGAACGATCTGGTCGTCCTCGCCGTGAAGCACCAGGGTCGGAACGTCGAACTTCTTCAGGTCCTCGGTGAAATCGGTCTCGGAGAAGGCCTTGACGCTCTCGTACGCGTTCTTGAGACCGGACTGCATGCTCCAGAGCCAGAATTGATCCAGCACGCCCTGCGATACCTTGGCCCCGGGCCGGTTGGCGCCGTAGAACGCGACCGCGAAATCCCGGTAGGCCTGCGAGCGGTCCTTGAAGAGGTTCGCCCGAATGTCATCGAAGACCTCGATCGGCAGGCCCTCGGGGTTGTCGGGGGTCTTGAGCATGTGCGGTGGCACCGCGGCGATCAGGACTGCCCTGGCTACCCGCCTGGTCCCGTGGCGGCCGATGTACCGGGCCACCTCGCCCCCGCCGGTGGAGTGGCCCACCAGGGTGACGTCGTCGAGGTCCAGCGCCTCGATGACCGCCGCGAGATCGTCGGCATAGCCGTCCATGTCGTTGCCCGTCGAGGCCTGGCTGGACCGGCCGTGGCCGCGCCGGTCGTGCGCGATGCAGCGGAAGCCGTTCTGCGCGAGGAACAGCATCTGACCGTCCCACATGTCGGCGTTCAGCGGCCAGCCGTGTGAGAAGGTGACGGCGGGGCCCTCCCCCCAGTCCTTGTAGTAGATCTCGGTCCCGTCTTTGGCAGTGATGGTGCTCATGTCGGTGCTCCGTCGAGAAGGTGTGAACCACGGGGGAGCACTATGGTGCCGGCACCGGACCGCTCGCGTCCGTCGAATACCCTAGTCGGGCCCCGCTGTCGGGCCGCCGCTCACTTCAGGTGGTGGGTTGGTGCGCCGGCGAGGCGGGCTGGGGCGAGTCCCGGAGAGCGTCGCGCAGACTCCTTCGAGAGCTGATGCCGAGCTTGGTGAATACCTTGCGCAGATGGTACTCGGCGGTGCGGGAGCTGATGAAGAGCTGGGCCCCGATCTCGGGGTTGGTGCGTCCCTGGGCCGCGAGCCGGGCGACCAGCGCCTCCTGGGCGGTGAGCACGTCGCGGGATTCGGCCGTGCGCTTGCGCACCGTCTGGCCGGTGGCCCGCAGCTCGCCCCTGGCACGCTCGGCAAAGGCTTCGGCCCCGATCCGGCCGAGCATCTCGTAGGCGATCCGCAGTTGCTCCCGTGCGTCGACGCGCCGATTCTCGCGACGCAGCCACTCGCCGTACACCAGATGCGCCCGGGCGAGGTGCACCACGATCCGACAGCGCTCGAGCCGCTCCAGTGCCTCGTGGTACAGGGCATCGGCCGCCCGGCCCTCCTCGAGGAGCGCGCTCGATCGGGCGAGGGTGCCAAGGGCCCAGTCCGTGCCCGCGGCGCGGGCCCGTTCCTCCAGTTGCCGAAGGGCGCCGGCCGCCACATCGTGGGCGCCGCTGCGGACACCCGCCTCGACCAGCTCGACCAGGGACCAGCCGAAGAAGCCCAGGTCGTCGTGGTCGCAGGCCTGCCGGGCGCCGGCGAGGGCGGCCTCGTAGCGGCCGAGTCCGTTGTAGAGCACCGCGGTCGCATATCCGGCCAGGCCGAGCGCCCTGCCTTCGCCCCTGGTGTTCGCCTCCTTGACGCCGGCCTGGATCAGCCTCAGTGCCGGGCCTTCATCGCCGCGCCAGGCGGCGAGTGCCAGTGAGGTGTAGCTGAGGGGCGCGTTGCCGGTGGCGTCAGTGATCGAGTCGGCCTCCTGGATCAGCGCGGAGGCAGCCGCGAACTCTCCGGCATGGACGTGCACGCCCGCGCGGTAGCTCAGCGCGATGGGAAGGGTGGCGAGCGCGCCGGCCTCACGAGCGAGCCGGACGGCCTGCGTAGCCAGCTCGTGCCATGACTCGTCGTCCCACAGGTCGGCTGCCAGGGGCTCGGGCGCCACGGGGCACGCCGTCCACAGCCAGCGAATGATGCCGTCTTTGCTGCGTCCGGCCTGTTCTCGAAACGAGTGCAGCGCCCGCCTCAGGGGCTCGACTCCCGCCCTGTAGCCATCGGCGAACCGCGTCGCCAGACCGTCGAGGAGGAGGTCCGTAGAGCGGGAAGGCTCAGGTCCCGGCGGAGCGGCGCGAGCGGCCTCCGCGATCCGTACTCCGTCCCGGGCGCCAAGGCGACCGACGAAGATCTCCGCTGCCAACGCCTCGACGTAGGTCTCGCGGGCGAGCCCGGCATGGAGAGCTTCGAGCCGCCTGGCCGCATCGAGCAGCAACGACGGAGCGTCGCTCCCTCGCCTCCGGGCAAACACGATGTGAGCGCGCATGCGGGCCAGTCGAGCGCGCTGAAGCTCATCCAACGGGCCGATCTCCGCGGCAGCAAGGAGCTCGTAGGCCTCATTGGCGGCCCCGGCCTCGAACTTCGCCTGCGCCGCAGCCAGTGCTCGGGCTCCGCGCCGGGCGGGATCGGGCGTCAGGCCGGTCGCCCGCTCGAGAAAGGCGGCAGCCGCCGCCACGCCACCACGGCCCTGTGCTCGATCGGCCGACCGTTCCAGCTCGCCGGCCACGCTCTCGTCCGGCCCGAGCGCTGCCTGGGCGCGATGCCACGCCCGGCGATCGGGGTCGGTGCCCGGATCGGTCACCTCGGCCAGCGCTCGATGTATCTCCTGCCGCTCTCGGACCTCCGCCGCGCGGTACGCCGCCGAGCGCGCCAGCGGATGACGGAAACGGACCCGGGTGCCGAGCTCGATCAGCCCGTCGGCCTCGGCCGGCGCGGCTGCTTCTGCGCCGATCCCGAGCGCCTCGGCCGCCCGCCACAGCAGGGTCACGTCGCCCACCGGCTCCGCCGCCGCCGCCAGCAGGAGCCGCTGGGTCTGGACCGGAAGCGCCCGGACCCGCCGGAGAAAGCTCTGCTCGATGAGGTTCGCCACCGGGCGCGCGTCGGGACGGCCGAACCCGCCCGCCAGCTCCGCTGCGGTCAACCCCTTGGGCAGCTCCAGCAACGCCAGGGGGTTTCCATGCGACTCGGCGACGACACGATCGCGAACCCGTTCGTCCAGCCGCCCCGGGGTCGCCGAGTCCAGCAGGGCGCGGGCATCCGCGTCGCTCAAGCCCCCGACCACCATCACTGGAAGGCTCCCCAATTCCTGGTCCTCGCTCCGGTCCCGCACGGCGAAAACCATGGCCACCGATTCCGCCAGGAGCCGCCGGGCCACAAACCCGAGAACCTGGGCCGAAGCCCGATCGAGCCACTGCGCGTCATCCACCACGCAGACCAGGGGTCGCTCCTCGGCTACCTCGGAGAGGAGGCTCAGCACAGCCAGACCGACCAGAAAGCGATCCGTGGCCGCACCGGCCCTGAGGCCGAAGGCCGTGCCAAGCGCATCGCGCTGCGGGCCCGGCAGATGCGCCGCGTGGCTCAGCACCGGCGCGCTGAGCTGATGAACGCCGGCGAACGCGAGCTCCATCTCGGACTCGACTCCCGCAGCCCGCGCGATCCGACATCCTGAGGCATTGGCTACCAGATACTCCAGCAGGGCTGTCTTGCCGACGCCAGCCTCACCCCGCAGGACCAGCACCCGACTCTGCCCCCTTCGCAGGTCCTCGAGCAGCTGATTCAGCGATTCGCACTCGCTACGCCGGCCGCGCAGTTGTGTTCCATGATGCGGATTGGACATACCCACCGTCACCGGCCGCGCATTCATGCCGGGTTTGCCGGCTCGAATGCTCGACTTTGCCTGTAGTTTGCCCGCACAAAGGGCGAAGTTCGTCCGGGCCGGTCAATGGGACACCTACCTGACGCTCGCCGCGCTACCTGCCGGCCGTGCCGCTCCGGAGCCACCGGTCGAGGAACATCGTCACGGAGCCGAGGTCGCGTCCGGCGCACCGGAAGCCAACGTGACCATCGGGCCGCACCAGATATTGGGCGCTGTCCTGCGTGCCGCCGACACCCAGTCGCGATAGCACCTCACCACCGGTATCGACCAGTGCGCCGGGGAACGAGCGTGCCGTCAGGTAATGGATGACAACCACCCCCGAGTGTCGGGCAGTGATTGCGGCGGTCTTGGACTGGTCCCAACCATCGAGCGCCCCACAAAGAAGGAGATGCAGGCTCGGGCCGGCAAGTTCCTGCTGGAGATACGTTTGGCGCCCGTCGTGCTGGATCTTCGCGTCCGGGAGCCGATCTCCCGCCCTCGGGCCAACCTGAAGCCGTGGCTCGCCCTCGGCGACCGCGGGGCTGTTCCGATATCGAATCCCGAGCTGCGACACCAGATGAAACCCGTACGCACGGAGCCGCCGCGATGCGAAGATACGAGGTACTACGCGTGCGGCCACGAGGCGGCGGAACCATGCGGCGGGTCGACCTCCCGAGATGGCCCGGGTGAACAGGGTGAACGCGCGATCGGTGTACCGAAGCAGCCGATGCCCGACCGGCCAGCGCTCCGCCTCATAGGAATCGAGCAGTGCATCGATCGCCTTTCCCTGGACGACGAGCGCCAGCTTCCAGGCGAGGTTCCAGGCGTCCTGAATGCCCGTATTCATTCCCTGTCCGCCGACCGGACTGTGAATGTGCGCCGCGTCGCCCGCGAGGAAAGTGCGGCCGGCACGGTAGTGCTTGGCCTGGCGATGATGCAGCCGGAAGTGACTGAGCCACGCCGGATCGCGCAGGACGAGTCCTCCCCCCGTCGCATCATCCACGACCTTCTGGAGCTCCTCCAGCGAAAGCTCGTCCGTGTCGGTGGAGACTTCTGCATCCGGCGGAGCTGTCCGCTCGTGACCTCCTCCGAACCTTCGGCCGCTCCCACCGCCGGAGGCGGCGATGACCCGCCACGTCGTCGGGCGTCCCAGCGGAAAGAACACCGCCACACCACGTCGCAGGGCGAACGAATGAAGTGCGTCGCGCTCGAGCGGGCCATCGACCTCGACGTCTCCAAGCATGAAGTCCTGGAGATACGCGGCGCCCTCGAAGGGGATGCCTGCCCGCTTCCGAATCGTACTGTGAGCCCCGTCGCATCCGGCGAGGTAGCGCACGCGGAGCACTTCCTCCTTGCCGTCGCGGGAACGAAGGAGACAACGCACGCAGTCCGGCTCCGGCACATGGTCGAGCAACTCGACGCCGCGTTCGATCACCACCCCGATCGACGCGAGGTAATCGCCGAGCACGGCTTCGGTCTCGGCTTGCGAGACGAACAGGATGAACGGGAAGCGAGTGTCCGTCCTGCCGAAGTCGCCCAGGCGTACCAGGGCGGCTCGTCTGATGTCGAGATGAATGAAGAGACGAGCGCTGACGTTGCCCCGTCGGACCAGCTCCTCTCCGAGTCCGAGGCTCTGGAGTATTTCCAGACTGCGGGCCTGCACCGCGAGCGCACGCGATTCGTGGGCGCGGTCGACCGCGCGGTCGATCACTCGGAACTGCACGTCAAACCGGGAAAGCCCGGCCGCGAGCGTCAGCCCGGTGGGGCCGGCACCCACGATCAGCGCATCCAGCATCGTCGCCTCCGCACGCCCTGGGCTACTTCGAACATACCATATCGCGCGAGCGGCCTGGTTCGTCGATCCGGGCTCGGGACCAGGGCATCGTGGAGGGGCAGGATCACAAACATGAGAACCCCGCGAGCGCCGAAGCACTCGCGGGGTGCGGAGATAACGGAATGGGCCTGGGTAGAGTTGAACTACCGACCTCACGCTTATCAGGCGTGCGCTCTAACCACCTGAGCTACAGGCCCTTCGTGGAAGCGTGAATATAGTCGGTCGGGGACGCCTTGGCACCGGCCCGGCGCCCCCGCCGTCACGCCGTCTCACTCCTTCTCCTCGTCCTCGTCGAAGTCCTCGAACTCCTCGAGATCCTCGTCGTCGAAGTCGTCGTCGTCCTCCAGATCGTCCTCGTCGTCCAGGTCCTCGTCCTCGTCCTCGTCGTCGTCGAAGGTGAATCCGTCGTCCTCGAATTCCTCGTCGTCATCGAACTTCCGACGCAGCTCCGAGTCGAGGGTCTCCACCGACGCTTCCCAGGCCGACATGATGTCCTCCGCCAACAGTGAGTGTGATCCCGACATCTTCAGGACGCATCCGCCACCCGGGCGGCCCGGGCGGCCTTCTTGCGGTCGTTCGCCGTGAGGACCCGCTTGCGCAGCCGGATCGTCTTCGGCGTGATCTCGATCAGCTCGTCCTCCTCGATGTACTCGAGAGCGTACTCGAGGGTGATCTGCCTGGGCGGCTCGAGGATCACGTTCTCGTCGGAAGCCGTCGTCCGCATGTTCGTCAGCTTCTTTTCCTTGGTGACGTTCACGTCGAGGTCGCCGGGCCGGGAGTTCTCGCCCGCGATCATCCCCTCGTAGACCAGGTCGCCCGGCGTGACGAACATCTGGGCCCGCTCCTGGAGGTTCCCGAGCGCGAAGGCCACCACGCTGCCCTCGCGGTCGGCCACCAGGACGCCCCGCTTCCGGCCCGCGAGCGGGCCGGCCCAGGGACCGTAATCCAGGAAGCGGTGGTGCATGATGCCGGTGCCCCGGGTGTCCGTGAGGAACTCGGAGCGGTACCCGAAGAGTCCGCGCGCCGGGATGCGGAAGGTGAGCCGGACCATGCCCTGCCCCGGGTTCCGCATCTCGGTCATCTCGCTCCGGCGGGGGCCCAGCTTCTCCATCACCACCCCCATGTACTCCTCGGGCACGTCCACCGTGAGCTCCTCGTACGGCTCCAGCCGCTCGCCGTCTTCGCCCAGCTTGGTGATGACCCGCGGTCGCGAGACCTGGAACTCGTACCCCTCGCGGCGCATCGTCTCCATCAGGATGCCGAGGTGGAGCTCGCCGCGGCCCGAGACGGTGTGGGTGTCGGGGCTGTCCGTCTCCTCCACCCGCAGGGCCACGTTCCGCTCCAGCTCGCGGTAGAGCCGGTCCTTGAGCTGGCGGCTGGTGACGTACTTCCCTTCCCGGCCGGCGAAGGGACCGTTGTTCACGATGACGTCCACCGAGATCGTCGGCTCCTCGACCGCGATGCCGGCCAACCGCTCCAGCCGCTCCACCGAGGTGAACGTCCGCCCGATCTCGATGGTCTCGAAGCCCGACAGCGCGACGATGTCGCCCGCCGCCGCTTCCGTCACCTCGACCCGGCTGAGCCCGTCGAAGGTGTACAACCGGGTGACCCGGTTCCGCTCGAACCCTTCGTCCTGCACCAGGCCCGGCTCGCCCAGCGGCAGGAGCGCCACCTGGTCGCCGACCTTCACCCGGCCCCGCTCGATCCGGCCGATGGCGATCCGGCCCAGGAAGCTGGAGAAGTCCAGGGTGGACACCAGCATCTGGAACGGGCCCTCGGGATCGCCCTTCGGCTCGGGCACGTAGTCGAGGATCGAACGGAACAGCGGCTCGAGATCGGTGCCGGGCCGCTCCAGATCGGTGGTGGCGGTGCCGGCCCGGCTCGACGTATAGAGGAAAGGGGCGTCGAGCTGCTCGTGGGTGGCCTCGAGGTCGATGAAGAGGCCCAGCACCTCGTCGTGCACCCGGAGCGGCTCGGCGTCGGACCGGTCGATCTTGTTGATCGCGACGATCGGCCTGAGGCCGAGCGCCAGCGCCTTCCGGGTGACGAACCTGGTCTGCGGCATCGGTCCCTCCGCCGCGTCCACCAGAATGAGCACGCCGTCCACCATCCGGAGGATCCGTTCCACCTCGCCGCCGAAGTCCGCGTGGCCCGGGGTATCCACGATGTTGATCTTGGTTCCCTGCCAGCGCACCGCGGTGTTCTTGGCGAGGATGGTGATGCCCCGCTCCCGCTCCAGCGGGTTCGAGTCCATCACCCGCTCCTCCACCTGCTGGCCGGCACGGAACGCCCCCGCCTGCCGCAGCATCTGATCCACCAGAGTGGTCTTGCCGTGGTCGACGTGAGCGATGATGGCGAGGTTGCGGATCAACGGGATTCCTAGGACTCCACCGGGTTAGAACGGTTGAGGCCCGGACCCCGGGCCTCCGGGGCGCATATATAGACAACGCCCTCGGATGCCGCAAGAGAGTGCAAGACCGCGGCGCCGGCCCCCTGCCGGCCCCTCAGTGAGCGTGCCCGGGGTGGTGCTGGTGGCCCCGGTGGCCCAAGGGGGGAGCGACGGCCGTCTCCCGATCGTCGTCGCACCCTTCGCAGCCGTGCTCGACCTCGAGCTGGATGGTGACGTGGCCGATCCCCATCCGTGCCATCTCGGCCCGGATCTCGTCCAGAACTCCCGGGTGGGCTTCGAGATCGGGCACCACGGCGTGCCCGCTCATCGCCACCATCCCGCTGGCGACGGTCCAGACGTGCAGATCGTGGACGGCCGCGACGCCGGGCACGGCCAGCATCCGGCGCTGCACCTCCGGCAGCGAGACGTGGCGCGGCACCGATTCGAGCAGGATGGCGGTGCTCTCGCGGAGGAGCCGCGCGGCCCCCACCAGGATGAGGAGGGACAGGAGAATGGAGACGATGGGGTCGGCAATGGTCCAGCCGGTGAGCGCGATGATCCCCGCTGCGGCGACCGCGCCGACCGAGCCGAGCGCGTCCCCCAGCACATGGAGGTACGCGCCCCTGACGTTGAGGCTGCCCTCGCGGGCGGAGTGGAGCACCGCGAGGCTCGCCAGGTTCACCACCAGTCCGGCGAGGGCGATGGCCAGGAAGAGCCCGGTGCGGACCGGCTGCGGATCCTGGATACGCTGGACCGCCTCGATCACGACCCATGCGGCGATGCCGAAGAGCGCGACGCCGTTGATCAGGGCGGCGAGGATCTCCCACCGCAGGTAGCCGTAGGTCTTGCTGTCATCGCGGGGCCGCTGGGCGATCCAGGCCGTGAGCAGCGACAGCGTGAGCGCGCCCACGTCGGTGAGCATGTGCCCGGCGTCCGCCAGCAGCGCGAGCGAGCCCGCCACCCACCCGCCCACCGCCTCCACGACCATGAAGGCCGTGGTGAGGACGAGGACCCACTTGAGCCGGGGGAGGGTCGAGGTGGCCATGCCCGTATCCTAGTCGGCTCCCACGCCCCGCGCCTTCACCGCCTCCGCATGTCCGTGCAGACCCTCGGCCCGGGCCAGCGCGATGATCGCGTCCGCGTCGGCGGCGAGGCGCCGGGCCGAGTACCGGATGACGCTGGTGCGCTTGACGAAGTCGTAGACGCCGAGCGGGGAGGCGTATCGCGCGGTGCCGCCGGTGGGAAGGACATGACTCGGCCCGGCCAGGTAGTCGCCGACCGGCTCGGGGGTCTGGTCGCCGAGGAAAATGGCTCCGGCGTGGCGAATCCCGGTAGCGATCCGCTCCGCCCCCTCGGCCAGGATCTCCAGATGCTCCGGGGCGCGCCGGTTGGCCACCTCGATCGCCTCCCGCATCGAGGGCACCACGATCACCAGGCCGTTCCGCTCCAGGGCGGTCCGGGCGATGGCGGCACGGGGGGCGCCCGCCAGCGCCTGCTCGAGCGCGGCCGGGATGGCATCGGCCACCGCCGCGTCGGTGGTGACACACCAGCTGGTGGCGTCCTCGTCGTGCTCGGCCTGCGCGATCAGGTCGGCCGCGATCCGGGCCGGCGACGCGCCGCCGTCGGCGATGATCAGGATCTCCGTGGGCCCCGCGATCATGTCGATCCCCACCTGCCCCACCACCTGCCGCTTCGCCTCCGCCACCCAGCGGTTCCCCGGCCCCACGATCTTGTCCACCCGGGGCACCGTGCGGGTTCCGAAGGCCAGCGCCGCCACCGCCTGGGCGCCGCCGATGCGGAACATGCGGGTGACGCCGGAAAGGGCGCAGGCGGCGAGCACGACGTCGGTCACCCCCTGGGGCGGCACCACCGCCACGATCTCCCGCACTCCCGCGACCAGGGCCGGCACCGCGTTCATCACCACCGACGAGGGGTAGGACGCCTTCCCGCCCGGCACGTAGAGCCCCACCCGATCCAGCGGCGTCACCTTCATCCCGACCACGCTGCCGTCCTCGCCCTCGAGCCGGAATCCCTCCTCCCGCTGGTGCCCGTGGTACTCCCGCACCCGGTCCACCGCCCTGGCGAGCGCGGATCGGAGCCCCGGCTCCACACGCTCGAGTGCGCTCTGCCACCCGGCGGGATGGAGCTCCCACTCGGAGGGGGCGAGGTCCACGCCGTCGAAGCGCCTGGTATACTCCCCGATCGCCTCGTCGCCGCGCAGCTGGACGTCGTCGAGGATCGCGGCGACCGCCTCCCGGGTGGCGGGATCGCTGCCGGCCCGCCGGGGCAGCAGCGGGTCGAGCGCCTCGAACGGGGGCACCGCAATCCGGCGGATCATCCCGCTGGCTCGCGGTAAAACCGCATCGGCGTTAGAGTTGAACCATATGGAACCGGCTGAAGCACCGTCGATCCTCCTCGGCCTTGGCGCGGTAGTCGTCCTCGTGCTGGCCAACGCCTTCTTCGTGGCGGCCGAATTCGCGCTGGTCGGCGCGCGAAAGACCCGCCTGGACGAATTCGCCCGCGCCGGCGACGGCAAAGCTAGGTTGGCACGCCGTGCGGTACAATCGCTGGACCGCTACATCTCGGCCACTCAGCTGGGCATCACGCTGGCCTCGCTGGGGCTGGGCTGGATCGGCGAGCCGGCGCTGGCGAGCCTGATCGACGGCATCTTCGCCTGGCTCCCCGCGCCGGCGAGCGCCATCGCCACCCACACGGTGGCGTCCATCGTCGCCTTCATCATCATCACCGTGCTCCACATCATCCTCGGCGAGCTGGTGCCCAAGGCCCTGGCGCTGCTCTACCCCGAGGCCGTGGCCGGCTGGGTCGCCGCGCCGCTCATGGGGTTCGCCTGGGTCATGGCGCTCCCGATCGCGATTCTCAACGGCACGGCCAACCGCCTGCTCCGTCTCATGCACATCAATCCACCGGGCGAGACCGAGCGGCTGCACTCCCCCGAGGAGATCCGCATGCTGGTGGAGCAGAGCACCGAAGGCGGGAGCCTGCTCCAGCAGGACGCGCGGCTGCTCGAGGGGGTGTTCGAGTTCAGCGAAAAGACCGCCCAGGAGGTCATGACCCCCCGGACCCAGATGATCGCCCTGGAGGCGGATCTCCCCGTCGAGCGGGCCGCCGACGAGGTCGCCGCCGCCGGCCGCTCCCGCTATCCGGTATACACCGACTCGCTGGACGAGATCGTGGGGGTGGTGCACGCGAAGGACATTCTCGCCGCGCTGCGCTCGCGGCCCGGAACGACGGTGCGCGAGATCATGCGGCCCCCGCTCTTCGTGCCCGGCACCCGCCAGGTGGAGGACGTGCTCGCCGACATGAAGCGGCTCAAGACCCACCTCGCCGTGGTGCTGGACGAGTACGGTGGAACCGCGGGACTGGTGACGATGGAGGACCTCCTCGAGGAGATCGTGGGGCCGATCTACGACGAGTACGATCCGCAGGACAAGGCCCGTCCCGCCGGCGCTCCCCAGCTCGACGGTGCGATGCCCATCTCCGAGTTCAACTCCGAGTACGGCGAGAGCCTCGACGACACCGACTACACCACCATCGGCGGCTACGTCTTCGGACAGCTGGGGCGCCTCCCGCGGCCGGGTGACCGGGTGCAGGCGGGAAGGCATACGCTCGAGGTGGTCGAGATGGAGGGCCGCCGGGTGAAGTCCCTGCGCCTGCACGGCCCGCAGCCCGGGCCGGCGCCCGAATCGAAGTCCCCGGCAGCCGGCCGGGCGAGCCGCGCGTCCTGACGAAGCCGGGTTCTCATGCTTCCGCATCATCCCCCGGCCGAGCTGCGCACGGCCCTCCTCGAGCTTGGCTACCGCCTCGCCGGCGTCGGGACGCCGGAGGAGGCGGCGCGCATCATCGCCTCCGTGTCTCAGGAGGTGCTGGGGTGGGACGCCTACAGTCTCGACCTCTACTCCCCCGAGACGGCGACGGTCCACGCGATCGTGAGCATGGATCGGATCGGTGACGGCGAGCCGGTGGACGTGCCGCACGCCTACGCGTCGGGGCCGCCCGGCCCGATGGCCCGAAAGGTCCTCGCCCAGGGGGCACAGCTGATCCTGCGCGAGGCGGCCGCCGGGGAGTCGAACGAAGGTCTGACGCGCTTCGGCGCGGTGGGCCGCGCGTCGGCATCGCTCATGTTCGTGCCGGTGCGCCACGGGCAGCGGGTGGCCGGCATCCTCTCGATTCAGAGCTACACCCCGCGCGCGTACGACGCCGACGACCTCGCCGTGCTGCAGACACTGGCGGATCATTGCGGGAGCGCGCTGGAACGGCTCCGCATCGAGCAGGCGCTGCGGGAGAGCCAGGCCCAGCTCCAGCGCGCCGAAAGCGCGGCGCTGGTCATGACCGCGCACGTCGCCCTGGACGGCCGCTGGCGCAAGGTCCCCCCGATGCTCTGCGCGCTGCTGGGATATGCCGAGGATGAGCTGCTCGCCCTCAACGTCGCCGACGTGGCGTACCCCGAGGACGTGGAGGAGGATCGGATCCAGCGGCAGCGGCTGATCCGGGGCGAGGCGCGCTCCTACGACCAGACGCTGCGGCTGCTCCGCCGCGACGGGCGGGCGATCTGGACCTACGCCAACAACTCGGTGGTTCAGGACGCGGCGGGCACCCCCCTGTACTTCCTGACCTACATCCGGGACGTGAGCGAGAGAATCATCCTGGAGGAGCAGCTTCGCCAGGCGCAGAAGATGGAAGCCGTGGGGCAGCTGGCCGGCGGAGTGGCCCACGACTTCAACAACCTGCTGACCGCGATCATCGGCAACGCCGAGCTCCTCCTGCGGACCATCGAGCCCGACGACCGCCGGCGACTCGACGTCATGGAGATCAACCGGGCGGCGCATCGCGCCGCCACGCTCACGCGGCAGCTCCTCGCCTTCAGCCGGAAGCAGGTGCTCCAGCCGCGCATCGTGGACCTGAACGGCATAGTGACCGAGCTGACGACCATGCTGCGGCGGGTCATCGGCGAGCACGTGGAGCTCCGGCTCGAGCTGCAGCCCGCGCTCGGGCAGGTGCTCGCCGACCCGGGCCAGCTCGAGCAGGTGATCACCAACCTCTCGGTGAACGCCCGCGACGCGATGCCGGCCGGCGGAACCCTCACCATCCGGACGGCCAACGTGGACTCGGCCGATGTACCGCCGCCCGATCCCGAGGCGGCTCCCCTGCTGGGGCCGCTGGTGGAGCTGAGCGTGACCGACGACGGGGTCGGCATGGACGAGCGAACCCAGGCGCGTCTCTTCGAGCCGTTCTTCACCACCAAGGAGCTCGGCCGGGGCACCGGGCTCGGCCTCGCCACCGTGTACGGCATCGTGCGGCAGAGCGGCGGGCACATCCGGGTGAGCACGCGGCTCCACCACGGCAGCACATTCACCATCTACCTGCCGATGGCGGAGGGCCTGCCCGAGCCGATGGCGGACCCGGGCGGGTGGGCCGAGACGGCGCAGGCCAGCGGCACGATCCTCGTCGTAGAGGACGAGGACGCGGTGCGCTACCTGGCCTCCCGGGTGCTGCGCGCCCACGGCTACCGGGTGCTCGAGGCAGGCGATCCGTCCGCGGCGCTCCGGATGGCGCGGGAGCAGGAGCGGCCGGCGGACCTTCTGGTGACCGACATCGTGATGCCCGGGATGAGCGGTCCGGCGCTGGCCGAGCGGCTGGCGGCCGCGTGGCCCGGCCTCAAGGTCCTCTACATCACCGGCTACGCCGAGGAGGCGATCGAGCGGCAGAGCGCGCTTCCCGCCGGCGGCGCGCTGCTGGAGAAGCCCTTCACCGCGCAACAGCTCGCCGACCGCGTGCGCCTCGCACTGGAAAACGCGGAGACCTAGATGCTCAACCTTCCTGCGGCGACGCCTCCGGGCGCGCTCGATCTCACGGGTGACGCCGCCCGCCGCCGCCGCGGCCTTCAGCGCTCGGCGGTGGCGGTGCTCGAGCGCGCGGGCTACGAGGAGCTCCTCCCGCCCACCTTCGAGTACGAGGATGTCTTCCTGCGCGCCGGAGGGCCCGGCGTGGCGGAGCGGCTGCTTCGCTTCCCCGACCGCGACGGCCGGATCCTCGCGCTGCGCTACGACTTCACGTCCAGCATCGCGCGGATCGCGTCCACCACCTTCTCGGGGGCAGCGCTGCCGCTCCGGCTCAGCTACTCGGGCAAGGTGTATCGCCAGGAGCCCGAGCGCGGTGGCCGGCCCCGCGAGACGCTCCAGGTCGGCGCCGAGCTGCTGGGCGACGGCTCGCTGGAGGCGGACGTGGAGATCGTGCGCCTCGCGCTCGAGCTCGTCCGCTCCGCGGGCCTGGAGGATTTTCAGATCAACCTCGGTCACGTAGGGGTGCTGGCGCCGGGCCTCGCCGCGCTGGAGGAGCCGCTCCGGGATCGGGTGCGCCGCTGGATCGACCGGAA
>CAMPKP010000006.1 GCA_946887295.1 uncultured Gemmatimonadota bacterium
GGCATGGACTGCTCGAGCGTGCAAGTCCAATGCCGATCGGATGATGAACCTTGCGTCCTCGCCCGGCCGGCGGCCGCTGTGAGGTCACTCGCTGCCGACCGGCAGATGGCCCAAACGGTTACAAGCTACTTACCTCGCCCGCACTCGCGCGGGTGACTTTCCCGGTCGCGAGCGCTGTAGTGCCGCCCGCAAAGCGGACTCGTGCAGCCTGCAAACTCAGCGAGCCGGAAGATCCCAGGGGCCGATCCCGCCGATCCCATCGGTGAGCCAATTCACCGCGAGCACCAAAGGCTCGGACCCGAGTCGCACCGCGCTCACCGAGGCGGGTGCGACCTCCAGTCTGAGCATGCAATCGAGCGGCATCCCCGCGTAGGCGGCCAGGAGAGCCCGGATGACGTCGCCGTGAGTCACGGCGGCGACGAGCGCCTCGGGGTGCTCCGAGGCGATCCGCGACAGCTCCGCCGTCGCACGCGCCACCACCTCGCCCATGGTCTCGCCGCCGGGAATGCGAGTCGATCCCCGCTCGGTGTTGAACCGCCGCCACTCCGGATCGTCCCGCAGTGCATCGAGGGTTCGCCCGGTCCACGCTCCGAAGTCCAGCTCGTCGAGGCCGGGCGAGATCCGCACCGGGAGGCCGAGCAGCTCGGCCAGGGGACCCGCGGTCTCACGGGTGCGATCCTGCGGGCTGGAGTAGACCGCCTCGATCGGCAGGGCCTTCAGCCGCTCGGCGAGTCCTCGGGCCTGGCGCACCCCGGTCGGGTTCAGGGGAGTGCCCGGGAAGCGTCCCGCGATGCTTCTGCCGACCGCATCGCACAGTCCGTGACGGATCAGGAGCACGTCGCTCATTTGCCCCAGGCCACAGCGCACAGGCCGGCCGTGACCCGGCTCATCCACCGGGCGGCGCGCCGTGCGCACCTTTCAGCTAAGTAGCCATCGGGGTGAAGGGGTCGCATGATCGAGGCCGTCAAGCTCTGGAACGAGCCCAACAACAAGTCGCACTGGGACTTCGAAGTGGACGAAGGCTGGGAGATCTTCGCGCGGACCATTCGGGCCGCGTCGAGCGCGATCCGGGCCGAGCGTCCGGCGCTCACTCGCGTGCTGGGAGGCATCTCGCCGATCGACCCCGGCTTCATCGTGAAGATGGGTGAGCTCGGCGTGCTGGACTGGGTGGACACCGTCGCGGTGCACGGCTTTCCGCTGGACTGGAACAACTGGCAGATCGGCGAGTGGCCGGCCCGGCTCCAGGAGATCCAGGCGGTGACCGATCTCCCGGTCTGGGTCACCGAGGTCGGAGTCTCCACCTTCGGCGCGGAGGAGGTCCAGGAGTTCGGGCTGCGCCGTACCGCGGAGCTGCTGATCGGACGAGTCCCCCGGATCCACTGGTACAGTCTCTACGATCTGCCTCGAGCATGGCCCGCCACCACCCGGCATCGCGAGGCGGAAGGCTCGTCCTACTACCGGCATTTTCATATGGGCCTGCTGCGCGAGGACGGCACCCCCAAGCCCGCGACCGGGCATTTCGCGGAGTACGCCCCGATGCTCGGCATCTGCCAGTGGTTCCACTTCGAGGATCACCGCCTCGACGAGGCCGTGCACTGGCTGCGGAGGCTCGGCGTGCGTCACCTCCGCACCGGTCTGAGCTGGGCCGACAGTCACCGGCCCGGAGCCCTCGCCTGGTTCGACCGGCAGATGCGCGCGCTCGAGGCGTTCGACCTCACTCTCACCTTCTGCTTCACGCCCGAGTCGTGCGGACTCCGGCCGCATCACACGAGCCCCCCACGCGAGGTCGAACAGTTCGCCGATTTCTGCGCCGGCATGGTCCGGCGCTACGCCTGAGCCCAGTTTATCACCCCTTCCTCCAGGTGCTCCCCGAGCGCCGCTTCGTACCGGCGCACCTGCCGCGCGAACCTCCGGCCGTCGTCCGAATCACCGAGCGTCTCCACCGCGAGCGAGGCGTAGCCGATACGGGCCGCCAGATAGGCCACGGTGTAGTAGGGAATGCGGCTCGCGACGGTGCGGTCGTGGCTGAGTCGGCGATACCTCTCCACCAGCCTGTGGCGCGCCGCCGCGCTCATGCCGAATTCGATGGCCGCGCCCGCCAGGTCCCACGCGATGTCCACCGGCCCCGGGAAGAAGTGATCGTCGTGGTGGTCCAGGGCGTCCACCTTCAGGTAGCCCCGTGCGGTTCGCAGCCACTCATGCGGCATCATGCGGGCATCCACGGCGACCGGAGGCTCGAGGCCGGGCCTGGTCGTGCCGCGCAGCCGGTCGCCGAGGGGGTGGCCGGCGAGGTTCGTCTGGATCATCTCGTCCAGGTCGCTGGGGTCGGAGGAGGGCATGCAGAACCTGAGCCGCAGATGGGCCAGGTAGTCGGCGATGCGGTCCAGGAGCTGGAGATCGATCTCTCCAGGGCTGAGCGGAGTGCCCGGCACGAACTCCCGCACCAGGAAGCCATGTGACAGCGCGCTGGGGTGGGGCGAGAACCCCGCGTCGCCGAGATCCTGTGCCCGCGCCAGCTTCTCCGGACCGATGCTCCCCAGCCCCACGAAGCGGAGCAGCGCGCCCGGTGTCCTCAGCTTGCGGCGCTCGTGCTGCGGGTGCACGGCCGGCTGGCGGTCAGGCTGCGGAAGAAGCGCCGCACGCCAGCGACCGGCGGAGATATCGACGAGCGGCCCCGCGCCCGTGACGTCCGACAGGTGGCCGGACTGGAGCCAGACCTCCTCGAACCCCGCCACGAAGCGCCGGTGGCGGCGCCAGCGCGCCCGGGCCACCGGTGCACGGAGCGTCTCCGGGTCGGGGTCCCAGCTTGGCAGCAGGACGATGTGGTCGTCGGGGATGCCGAGCGCCGACAGCGCCGCGGCCGTGCCCGCGATCGACGATCCGCTGATCCCGGGCCCTTCGTCCACAACCACGAAGTGCGATCCCTCCGAGGTCGCCAGGAGGGCGCGGATCCCCTCGCTCAGCTTCGGCCGCCGATCGAAGGGGTGACCCCGCGGGCGAATGGTGTAGGTCGAGACCGTGCAGCCTTCGTCCTCGAGGGCCGCCGCGACGAGAGCGGAGAGCGTGGTGCCGATGCTCCGAATGCCGAGGCAGACGGCCTTTCGGGGGGCCAATGCACGAAAGAGGCGTTCGGCCGCGACCAGATAGCACTCCGGAAAGAGGCCGTAGTGGGCGAAGCCTTCCGGCACGCTCACGCCGATATGGGAGGGAAGGGGCAGAGCGTTGCACGCCGCGAGCTCTCGGTCGAGCGCCTCCCGCCAGCGAGCAATGGAGGCCTCGCTCCGTCGCCACGATGCCGCCGCCAGGTGCCCGGCCGCGAGGGCCGCGCGGCGCAGCGCGCGGGTCACGGCCGTGTCCTCATCCGCGAGCGGACAGAGCGCATCCACGACCCCGGCCTCGAGTGCGCCGACGTCCACCAGCACGCTCACGATCGCATCGTGGTCCGTCCGGCGTGGCAGAGCCTCGACCCGCCGGCGCAGCCGCCGAAGCAGCTCGTCCGGCCGGGCGGACCGCTGTTGCTCGCGGTAGACGATCACGGCCCGCGAGCCACTCCCTGCCGGGAGCGTCCGGTTGCCGCCAGCAGCTCGGGCGAGTGCGCGAGCATGTGTTTGTCGGATCGGGCTTGCGCCGGCTCGCACAGGTAGATCTCGTGCCCGAGGTACGCCGCGACCGCGAGCCCGCTGGAGCGGAGCATGGCGAGCACGCCGGCGTGATTGGGGACCCACCAGTTGGTCGGGTCTCCCGCGAAGCTGTGCTCGATGAACGCCAGGGTAGGCCATCCGGGTCTGGTGAGCACCTCCCGATCCTCCAGCGGCTGGTCCAGGATTTCGTCCTCCACCTCGAAGCCCGGCATCGTCAGCGTCTGAAAGACCAGCAGCCGCCCGGTATGGGAGGCGACCAGATCGAGGCCGAGCATCGGGTAGCGGAGGTGATAGAACAGCCCCATGAACAGCACGAGGTCGAATTGCGCCTCGATCCCGGCGAGCTCGTACACCTGCATCTGGCGGAACTCGATGGCATGCTGCAGACCGAATTCGCTGGCGGCCCACCGAGCCTGCTGCAGGTAGCGCTCGTCCAGGTCGATGGCCGTGACCCGTGCGCCACGCCGGGCGAGCTCGAAGCTGTAGAAGCCGGCGTTGCACCCCAGGTCGAGCGCGGTCCATCCATCCAGGTTCTCCGGGATATGGCGGCCAAGGACCTCCCACTTGTATCGGGGGAAATCACCGAGCCTGTGCTCCGGAGCGGTCTGGGTACCGTCGGGCAGATGAAGGTTGTGGAACCACGGCCCGAGTCGCTCCACCATCTTTCCGCGGCCCGGCGAGGTCATGCCGCCGGCTCCCTGGCGAGGAGCTCGGCGACATAACCCTCCAGCTGCCGCGCCCGGTGGGCCGAGGTGTGCTCGTCGAGCACGCGCCGGCGGGCCTGCTCGCCCAGGGCCAGCCGCTCGCTCTCGGACATGTCGCGTAGCCAGGACATGACCTCACTGCCGGAGCGCGCCACGAGGATCTCCCGGCCGGGGACCAGGAGCGTCTCGAGTCCTTCCCAATAGTCCGAGACGATGGGCGTGCCGCATGCCGCCGCCTCGAAGAGCCGCACGCTCGGCGAGTACCCGGCGGCCACCATCTCCGCCCGCGTCAGGTTCAGAGTGAAGCGCTGGGCGCAATACAGCGGCGCGTGCGCGGCCGGCTCCACGTGCGAGAGCCTCGTCACGTTGGCCGGCCAGCACACTTCGGGCGGGTATTGCGGTCCGGCCACCAGGAATCGGAGCGCGGCTGCGTGTGCGGCCGGCTCGAGCAGCAGCCGCTCGAGAGCCGTCTGTCGGTCGGCGCTGTAGGTCCCCATGTAGCCGAGATCCCAGCGAGGGGCGACGGCCAGCGGCTGGTAGAGCTCGGGGTCCACCGAGCAGTAGAGCGCCCGTGCTGCGGGAGAGCCGTACTCCCGCTCCAGCCGCTCGAGCGTGGGGCCGCCGGTGAACGAGAGATACAGGTGGTAGCGGGGAATCAGCTCGGCCGAGAGATAGTCGTTGTCCCCGCGCGCCAGACGTGCCAGGGTGACCGGCGTGTCGATGTCGTAGAACGCGGTGACGCCGACCGCGGTGCGCACCACCCAGGATCCCACCGCGATGCCTTCCGGCACGAACGATCCAACGATGACCAGGTCGGCCTCGCGGACATCGCCGGCGAAGCGGTGCTCCAGCTCGGCCCTGTCCTGGTAGAGCTCGGTGCGGCCGTATGGCGGCCGCGGGAGGTCCCGGTTCTCGGCATACCAGGGGACGTCGCGCTCCAGAAAGAGGACGTCGTGTCCTCTGGCCGTCAGTTGTTTGACGAGCGCGCGGTAGGTCGTGGCGTGACCGTTTCCCCAGGACGACGTGATCGACAGGCCGAGGATCACGAGGCGCATCGGCTCGGTCATCCCACCGCCCCCGTCGAGATCGGGTGCAACCCTTCCAGCACCGTCTCCACCTGCGCGGCGCGGCGGGAGTAGGTGTGGTGCTCCAGGATGCGCCGCCGCGCCCGCCCGCCGATGAGGCGCGCCCGCGCGGGCGTGAGTCGGTCGAGGTGCGCGGCGACGGCATCGCCGTCGTCGGCTACGAGCACCTCCGATTCCGGCTCCAGGAAGTGATCGATGCCTTCCCAGGCGTCGGTGACGAGACACGCGCCGGCGCCCGCGGCCTCGAAGACCCGTGTCGGGGGCGAGAACCCGTAGCGCGCCATGCTCGCCCGGCTCACGTTGAGCACGGCCTGCGGCGAGCAGTTGAAGGCATTGTGGTCCCGGGTGTACACGTGCCCCACATAGCGGACGTTGGAGGGCAGGTCACGGTCGCCCCATCCGCTGCCGCCGAGGACGAAGCTGCGGCCCGGTGCCAGTGCGGCCGGCCGCAGGAAGAATTCCTCCACCCTCGCCTCCCGGTCGGGGAGGCGGTTGCCCAGGAAGCCCAGCTCGCCTTCGAACCGGGCATCCAATGGTGCCGGATGGTGGGTGGTGGGATCCAGCGCGTTGTACACCGGCACACACTCCCTGGCGCCGTAGCGGCGGTACTCGCGAACCACGGGATCGCCGCCGCCATAGGTGAAGATCACGTCGTACTGGGGAATGAGCGGGCGGAAGGCGTCCAGCTCGTCACCGCCGATCCGGTCGAGCGTGGCGGGGGCGTCCACGTCCCAGAAGGCGACCAGGCTTCCGGGCCTCCGGCTCGCGAGCACCGCGCGCTCCAGCAGCTCGTCGAAGGCGCCCACGCCGCTCGCCTTCACGACCAGGTCCGCGCCGCTCGCGGCGTCCACCGCGCGCAGCGCCTCCCCGGCATCCTCGGGGTACACCACCACGGTTGCCCATTCGGGATCGGGCAGATCTCGATGCTGCTGGCGGCCGAACGCATCGGGCTCGTAGAAGGTGGTCCGGTGGCCCCGCTCGTGCAGCGCGCGGACGATGCCGCGATAGTAGGTGGCGGCGCCGTTCCAGTAGGCCGAGACCAGGCTCGAGCCGAAGAAGGCGATCTCGAGAGGCACGGGATTCCCTTCTCGCTAGCCCGGCCGCGCGGCGGGAGCGGGCTCGAGTGAGGCCACGATGCCGAGCAGCTCGTCCACCCGGTGGACGCAGGTGTGGCGGGCCAGGATGGTGCGGCGGCCGCGATCGGCCATGGCGCGGGCCGCACGCTCGTCCGAGAGCAGCTCGCGCATGAGGCCGCGCATCTCGCGGCCGCTTCGCGCCATCAGATAGTCGCGCCCCTCCATGAACAGCCCCTCGGCGTCCTCCCAGGGAGCGGAGAGGAGGGGAATGCCGCAGGCCAGGGCCTCGAAGACGCGGATGGTGGGAATGCCCGGCAGGGCGTCGACGTAGGGGCGGCGCGGTATGTGGACCGTGGCCCGAAAGCGGGCGAAGACCGTCGGCACGTTGAAGTTCGGCGTCCATCCGGCGTACTCCACGCCGGCGCGCTCCAACCGGTCGATGGCCCCTTGCGGGTACCGCACGCCGTACATGCGGGGCCGGAGGCCGAGCGAGGCGGCGGGCTCGAGCAGGAATTCCTCGATCTCCGCGGTGCGCTCGTCGTCTCCCCAGTTGCCGATCCACACCAGGTCGCCGTCGACGCGCTTGCTCTCGATGGGACGGAACATCCTGTGGTCGGCCGCCTCGTGCCAGGTCCACGCCCGTTCGGCCCATCCCGCCTCGACGTACCTGCGACGAACGACTTCGCCGAAGGCGAGCACGCCATCGTAGTGCTCGAGGTTGTACGCCGCCATCTCCGCCGGGCGGCTCACCGACCGGTGGTGGGTGTCGTGAAAGAACAGCCGATAGCCGCCGGAGACCGCGCGGTGTCGTCCGATGGCGGCGACCAGCGCCGGGTCGTTCCACTCGTGCACCAGCACGACGTCGGCGCCCGCGAAAATTCGGTCGAGATCCAGGTCGTCCGGGTGGTACTGCATGCTCGTGAGAGCGGGATAGGCGCGGTGGAACCGATCGATCGCCGCACTCCCGACCTGGGCCAGGAGATTGATCCGGCTCCAGGAGTCGCGGGGCTCCAGGACGGACACCCGATGCCCGCGCGCCAGGAGCTCGGTCGCAACGCCCCGAAGGAAGTGGGCGTTGCCGTGATTCCAGTCCGAGACGAGCGAGTGATAGAACATCACGAAGCGCATGCGGTTGCCTCCCGCTCGCCCAGCAGGGCCGCGTACAGCTCGAGGTAGGCAAGCGCCATGCGACGGGCGGAGAAGCCGAGAGCCCGCCGCCGCGCCCGCATCGACAGCGTCTGCCTGAGCTGGGCGTCCTCGATCAGGGAATTGAGCGCGACATTGAGCATGCGCACGTCGTCGGGAGGGACGAAGACGGCCACGCCGTCCCAGTGCTCGCGAAGGCTCGGAATGTCTCCCAGCACGAGGGCGCACCCGGCGAGCGCGGCCTCCAGTACCGAGAGTCCGAAGGGCTCGTATCTGGCGGGTGACGCGAATACCGCGGCGCGTGCCATCCAGGTGGCGAGCTCGTGGGGCGGGAGTGGGCCGAGCAGCTTCAGGTTGTCGAACGCGGCCGCCTCGGAGCGGCCCGGGGATTCGCGGGGACCGGCTGCGAAGGCCGGCCAGGCGAGCCCGGGAGCCGCCCGGTCGAGCGCCTCGGCGTTCTTCGCCCGATCCCACAGTCGCCCCGCGGTCAGAACGAAGCCGTGTTTGATGCCGGCCTGGAATCCGGTCGGGTCGAGTCCGTTCGGGATGGCGCGGCCGTCGGGAGCCCCGTAGTACCGCTTCAGGTTTCCGAGCATCGCGCGCGACGGTGCGACTACCGCATCCGCCGCGGCGAGCCCCGCGCGCATCGCGTCGCGATAGCGCTCCCATGCCGGCGGGGCCGGCTGCCCCAGCACCGATTCCCACCAGGAGAGCACGCAGGAGTGCCCCACCGCGATGGTGGGCACTGTCCACGGCAGCGACGCGAGAACCGGCTCGCTCAGGTGCACCACATCGGGCTCGACCTCGTCGGCGAGCGAAGTGAGCCAGCGCCCTGCCGCCGCCATGTCATCCCACGGATCCGCCATCCAGGGGAGGCGGCAGCGCCTGGTGTGGAGCGCGAGCCCTCGCCGCTCGGCGTCGTCGCGCTGCTGCCCGGAGGGCACGTCGCCCAGCGAAGCCACGATGACGTCGACCCCCTCCTGGCCGAGCGCGGTCGCCAGCTCCATCGTGTATGTCCAGACTCCGCCCACGGTGTCCGTGGTGAGCAGCAGCCGGTGGGGGGCCGAAGGCTCGGTGCCCATGGGCGGCGTCATGCGAGCGCCAGGCGTCGGGCCGGCATCCGGCGGTCGTAGATCGCGTCGATCGCCTCGGCCGTGGCGACGAAGCGCTCCGCCGCGGGATCGAACCGGCTCCCTTCCGCCACGCGCCAGGCCCACTCGACGATCGCCCGTCCGCTCCAGGTGTCGGGGGGCTTCGCCAGAATTTCCCGGCGGGTGCCCACGCAGTGCTCGGCGACGAAATCGTAGAACGAGCCGCCGACGTTGCGCAGCAGGACGCTGCCCTCGGTGCCGTACACCGATGCCTCGATGACGGCCTCGCGTCCCGCCGACAGCCGCCACGAACAGGCTACCCGCGCGGCGGCGCCGCCCTCGAGGTCCAGCGTGGCGACCGCATAGTCCTCCACCGCACGCGGCTTGTGGGGAAGCGGCTCGCCCGCCGCGAAGAGCCGGCTCTCGACGTGCTCGATCCGCGGATCGCCCAGCAGCCAGAGCGCGAGGTCCACGAGATGGATGCCCAGATCCATCACGCAGCCGCCGCCGGAGCGGCGGCGGTCGTAGAACCAGTCCTTGTCCGGGCCGTAGGCATTGTGGAACACCATGTCCGCGGCGTAGATCCTTCCCAGCTCCCCGGATCGGCAGATCTCGTGCATGCGACGGACGCCTTCGAGACCGCGGTAGCTGTAGTCCACGCCCAGCAGCCGGTCGGCGGCGCGCGCGGCCTCGACCACCCGCCTGGTCTCCTCGGCGCTGCGGGCGAGCGGCTTCTGGCAGAACACCGCCAGACCGCGCTCGAGCGCGGTCACCGCCTGAGCGGCGTGCATCGCGCTGGGCGTCGCGATGACCACGCCGTCGAGCGGCTCGGCCAGCAGCTCCTGATAGGTGCGGCAGACTCTCGCGGCTGGTGCCGCGGTCCGCGCCGCTTCGACCTCCGCCGCGGAGGGGTCGGCGATGGCCGCGATCTCGGCGACACCGCTGCGGGCGACGGCCTCCAGCCGATTGCGCCCGATCCAGCCGACTCCGAGGAATCCCAGCCTCATGGCATCACCAGCGCCTTCAGGAACCCCTCCGGCCTCGTTCGCATCGCCTCCATGGCGCCGCCCAGGTCGTCGAGGGCGAAATGATGGGTGTAGAGCGGGTACGGATCGAGCCGCCCCTCGACGGTCGCGGCGATGGCTTCCCGCATCCCCTGCACGTATACGGCGGGATCGCGCTCGTGGGCGTTCACCACGTCGAGGCCACGCCAATTCCAGAGCTGCATGTCCACCGTCCGGAGCCCGTCCTGGTGGTATCCCGCGATCACCAGCCGTCCCCGCACCCGGGTGAGCTCCGCCGCCAGGTCGAGGGGCTCCTGGAGACCGACCACCTCGAGCACACGGTCCGCGCCCTCGCCGCCGGTGAGCTCCCGGACGCGGTGCACGACGGATTCCCGCCCCTCGAGGGGGATGGCGACCTCGGCGCCGAGCGCCTGCGCCGTATTCAGGGCATATCGGCGCCGGGAGATCGCGATCACTCGCGCTCCCGCCGAAGCCGCCAGCCCCGTGAGCAGCGCACCCAGGAATCCGATTCCTACCACGACCACGGTGTGATCCCGACGAATGTCCGCGCGGCGGAAAGCGTTCATCGCACAGGCCAGCGGCTCGCCGGGGAAGGGCCGCCCGGCCAGGCTCGGCGGCAGCGCTACCGCGTCCGTCTCGGCGACGACATCGTATTCCGCGAACGCGTGGCTGGACAGCATGGCCACCGGGTCGCCCGGTGCCAGCCCCTCCACGCCCTCGCCGACGGCGTCGACTTCTCCCCAACCCTCGTGGCCGGGCGCGCCGGGCTCCCCCGGATAGGAGAACCACGAGCGTCCCTCCCAGAAGGGCAGGTTCGAGCCACAGACGCCGCAGCCCTCCAGCCGCACTCGGATCTCGCCGGGACCCGGGTCGTTCACGGGCACGTGCTCCAGCCGGGCCCGGCCCGGCTCCGCGATCACGGCGCTCCGCATGGTCGCGACACGGACGCCGCCGCCAGCCGGGCTAGTGGCCGGCACCGGCGGCCGCCCTGGGGGTCCAGGCTTTCCTCTGCTCGTGCTCCAGCCAATCGGCCAGGCGCTCGAGACCCTCCCGAACTCCAATCGCGGCTCGCCATCCGGTCGTCCGCCCGAACAGCCTGGTGTCCGAGACGTAGTACTTCTGATCGCCTGTTCTCCACCCTTCGAACTCCACTTCGGGGCGGCGTCCCGTGATCTCGGCGAGCAGGTCCAGCAGCTCCAGCAGGCTCACCGCGTTCTCCGGTCCGCCTCCGATGTTGAAGGCTTGCCCCGCCTCCGTGCTCATCCGTCCGAGCGCGAGCAGGAGGGCCTCCACGAGATCGCCCACGAACAGGACATCGCGCACCTGACGCCCGTCGCCGTACACCGTGATCGGACGGTCCCGCATCGCCTGGATGAGGAAGTGCGCGACCCATCCCTGGTCTTCGGTGCCGAACTGGTGCGGACCGTAGATGCAGCTCATCCGGAACACGATGGTCGGCAGCCCGTAGGTGCGGGCATAGTCCCGGACGTACTGGTCCGCCGCGCCCTTGGAGCACCCGTAGGGACTGTGGAAATCCAGTGCTCGCTGCTCTCCGATGCCGTGATCCGACCCGTCGAGCGCAGACTCGTACCGCCGGTTGAGCCGGCGCAGCGGCAGGTCGGCCAGGGCCCCGTACACTTTGTTGGTGGAGGTGAACACCAGGGGAGGAGGCACCGGCCGGGCCCGGATGGCCTCGAGCACGTTCAGCGTGCCGCCGGCGTTCACCTGGAAATCGTCCACCGGATCACAGAGACTGGTCGTGACGGCGACCTGTGCGGCGAAGTGAAAGACGGCGTCGGCGCCGGCCACCGCACGCCGGACCACGGTGTGGTCACGCACGTCCCCGATCTCCACGTCCACCCGCGAGCCGTAGGTATCCCGGAGCCAGCGCAGGTTCTCCTCGACACCCGGGCGCGCCAGACTGTCCAGCACCAGCACGTCCCGGCCGTCGCTCAGCAGGCGGGCCGCGAGGTTGGTCCCGATGAACCCCGCCCCGCCGGTGATGAGGGCTCTCATACCGTGAGACCTCGTGCCGCGAGCTCCGCCCGGGCCTCGTCAGCACGGTCGGTGGCCACCTGTCGCTCCAGCCAGGCCGCGAGCTCCGCCAATCCATCCTCGAGCGCCACCCTGGGGTCGAAATCGAGAACCGCGCGTGCGCGGGCGACGTCGGCGAAGCAGTGCCGGATGTCGCCGACGCGGTACTTGCCGGTGATGTCGGGCTGCAGGTCCTCCCGCTCCATCACCCGGGCGAGCCGGTGGGCGATTTCGGCGACGGTATACGAGTGCCCGCTCCCTATGTTGAAGACCTGTCCCGCCGCCGCCGGCCGCTGCGCCGCGAGGACGCACGCGCGGGCCACGTCGGACACGTGCACGAAGTCGCGCCGCTGCTCCCCGTCCTCGAACACGGCCGGGCGCTTCCCGTTGAGGATGCGGGAGGCGAAGATGGCCAGCACGCCGGTGTAGGGATTCGAGAGGGACTGGCGGGTGCCGAACACGTTGAAGAACCGGAGGGCCGTGGTGGGAATGCCGTACGCCGCCCCGACGAGCAGGCACATTCGCTCCTGGTCGAACTTGGAGAGCGCGTAAATGGACGCGAGCGAGGGCGGCTTGCGCTCGGGGGTGGGCACGGGCGTGAGCGGATCTCCGTCGGGGCCGCGCGGCTCCCAGGCGCCGGCCTGGAGCTGGGCCCGATCGCGCTCCGCGATGTCCACCGGCCGCCCCTGTGGATCGTGATACAGGCCCTCGCCGTACACGCTCATGCTCGACGCGACGACGAGACGTTCCACCGGACGCTCGGCCAGCGCCTCGAGCAGCACGGCGGTGCCATGGTTGTTGACGTCGGTGTAGTGGGCGATCCGGTACATGCTCTGGCCCACCCCGACGGCGGCGGCGAGATGGTAGACCACGTCCACGCCTTGCAGGGCCCGGTCGACCGCCTCGCGATCGCGCACGTCGCCGACCACCAGCTCCACCTCATCGTCGAGGTACTCCGGCGCGGTCCGCTTGTCGCCGTGCACCTGCGGTGAGAGGTTGTCGAGGGCGCGAACCCGGTCCCCGGCGGCCAGGAGGGCATCGGCGAGATGCGAGCCGATGAATCCCGCGCCCCCGGTGATCAGTATCTGTCTGCTCATGCGCTTCGCTCCTGATGCCTGGTCATGCGCGCAGGCGGTCGGTCCAGTGATTCGCCTCCGCATACGCGCGCCGCCGCTCGACGAAGGGTCCCTTGTGGGTCCGCCCGCGGTCCAGCAGTGCCCGGAAGTACGGGATGGTGCGGCGAAGTCCCTCCTTGAGGGATACCTTCGGCCGCCAGTCCAGCAGTTGCTCGGCACGGCCGATGTCGGGCCGTCGCTGTTTCGGATCGTCCTCGGGCAGGGGCCGGTGCTCGATCTCGAGCGGACGGCCGCACAGCGCGGCGATCTCGTCGGCGAGCTCCTTGATCGAGAACTCGCCGGGGTTGCCCAGATTCACCGGCAAGTGCGTGTCCGTCGCCATCAGTCGGATGAGTCCCTGCACCAGGTCGTCCACATAGCAGAACGAGCGGGTCTGCTGCCCCTCGCCGTAGATGGTCAGAGGCTCGCCGCGAAGTGCCTGCACGATGAAATTCGAGACGACGCGGCCGTCGGACTCGGCCATCCTGGGCCCGTAGGTGTTGAAGATTCTGGCGATGCGGATGTCCACGCCGGTCTGCCGGTGGTAGTCCATCATGAGCGTCTCGGCGACCCGCTTCCCCTCGTCGTAGCACGAGCGGAGTCCGATCGGATTGACATGCCCCCAGTAGCCTTCCGGCTGCGGGTGGACGTCGGGGTCGCCGTAGACTTCCGAGGTGGAGGCCTGGAGGATGCGGGCGCCGACGCGCCGTGCGAGCACCAGCATGTTCAGCGCGCCGAGCACGTTCGACTTCACCGTCTTGATGGGGTCGTACTGGTAGTGAATGGGCGAGGCGGGGCAGGCGAGGTTGTAGATCTGGTCCACCTGAAGGAGGAGCGGCTCGCACACGTCGTGTCGCAGCAGCTCGAAACGGCCGGATTCCAGCAGGTGGCGGACGTTCTCGCGCCGTCCGGTAAAGAAGTTGTCGAGGCAGATGACATCATAGCCCTGCGCCAACAGACTTTCGCACAGATGCGAGCCGATGAAGCCGGCTCCTCCCGTGACCAACACCTTCATCGCTTACGCTGCCTGCTCAGGTGAATGCCTCGTCCCCTCGGGGTAAGTTCCCAGAGGCAGTCTCATCGTCGCGCAGCTACATGTCTGTGAGCGGAATCACCGGATGTGCACATTCGAAGTCCCCGATGGTTGGAATTGGGCCTCGCGCGAGGCGTTCTTCCAAGCCCTCGGCTACCTTACTGCGCATGCACCTGAACAATCTGTCGGCGTTGCGGCGGCGCCTGGCCCTGCGCGGCCTCACTCCCGCCTCGGCCGTTCCGGAATCCAGTGGGGGGCGGTCCGAGGAGGCGTGCATCCGCCCGGCGCGACTGGTCGAGGATACCGAGCTCCGGTGCCGCGCGGTCGGAGCCGCCGAGCCGTGGCCTGGTCCACTGGCGTTCCTGGACGGCGTCCAGCGGATGCATCTGGTGGCGTACGCCGGCGCGGCGCCCATCTACGTCGCCGAGATCGCGGCTGCGATTCGGGAGCGGCGAAGCACCCGGCTCACCACGGTGATGGAGGATCGCCGCCGTGTGGTGATCGCGCGCCCCCGGGCGCTGGCCGCCGCGGGCGACGCTCTGGAGGGCCTGCCGACGCTGGCCACCCCCGAGGACGAGCCGGCCCATCCGGTGCGCGATCTCACGCAGGCGTCCCGGGCCCTCGACCGGGCTCGCGGGCAGCTGGAGCTGGAGCTCGGACGCCGCTTCAGGCTGACCTCGGACGGCTGGCTCCTGGTGGACGGGTCTCTGGCGGAGAGTCCCGACTGGGCCGCCGACCCGCGCATGATCGGAGTCTCCAAGAGCCACGCCACGCTGCCGTTCGACGGTGACGACCTGGACCGGTATCTCCGGCTGCCCCCGGGGCATCGTACCTCGATCTTCGCCCCCCAGACACGGAGCGTCGCGCCGGTCCACGCCTGGGCCCTTCGGCTCTGGGAGTGGGAGGCCAGGGATCTCTTCCATGGCCTGGTGCGGGTCGAAGTGTCCCCGGCCACCGGGCAGCCGGCCCTCGCCGATACCATCTCGCGCAGGCTCCTCGCCGAACGGGCACCCATCAGCACTCCCGATCCCCGGTGGGACCGGCTGCTCTACGGCATCCATTCCGTGGAGCAGTACTTGCACGCCCGCGCCGGAGCACTGGTCTGATGGCCCGCGCGCTGGCCGCCCTCGCGGGCCGGGAATTCGACGTGCTCGTGGTCGGCGGCGGGATCACCGGAGCCGTCACGGCCTGGGACGCCGCGCAGCGCGGGCTGTCCGTCGCCCTCCTGGAGCGGGGTGATTTCGGAGGCGCCACGTCGGCCGAGTCACTGAAGGTGGTACACGGCGGGGTCCGCTACCTCCAGCATCTCGACGTCGTGCGGGTGCGCGAGTCGAGCCGCGAGCGCCGCGCGCTGCTGCGGATGGCCCCGCATCTGGTGCACCCCATGCCCTTCGTGGTGCCGACCTACGGGCACGGCATGCGGGGACCCGAGATCCTCGGCGCCGCCTTCGTCATTCTCAATGCGCTCACCGCAGACCGGAACCGCGGCCTCACGGACCCCTCCAGGCGGGTTCCCGCCGCGGGCATCGTCTCCCGGGCCCGGGTGCTGGAGTGGTTTCCCGATATCAATAAGGAAGGGCTGACCGGGGCCGGCGTGTTCTACGATGGCCAGATGTTCAACCCGCCGCGGCTGGTCTGGGCCATGGTCCGCACTGCGGCGCGCGCCGGCGCCGCGGTGGCGAACTACTGTGACGTGACCGCTCTCCTCCTGCAGGGAGGCCGGGTCACCGGTGTCCGGGTCGAGGATCGGCTGGGCGGCGAGAAGTTCGAGGTCCGCGCCCGCACCGTGGTGAATGCCGCCGGTCCCTATGCCGAGGCGCTGCTGGTGCGCTCCGGCATCCGGGCGGGGAGGAGCGTCCCATTCTCCCGCGACATGGCGCTCGTGCTCAAGCGGCAGTTCGTCGACGGGCGCGCGCTCGCGCTCCAGACCCGCTACCGGGACCCGTCCGCGGTTCTGACCCGGGGCGCGAGGCACCTCTTCCTCGTGCCGTGGCGCGGCAGGACGCTCGTCGGTGTCAACAGTCTGATCTGGCGCGACGAGCCGGACAGCCTTCGGGTGACCGAGAGCGAGGTCGCCGACTTCGTCGCCGAGATCGCCGAGGCCGATCCCAAGCTCGGCCTCACCATGGCCGACGTGGGGCTGGTGATGGCGGGGCTGCTCCCGGTCGAGAAGGGCGACGAGCAGACCGGCGACGTGAGCTTCGGCAAGCGGCCGCTGGTGGTGGACAACGCCAAGACCGACCGCGTCCAGGGACTGGTCTCCGCCATCTCCAATCGCTACACCGTCGCGCGCGGCGTGGCCGAGCGCGCAGTCGATCTCGTCTATCGGAAGCTGAGCCGCGAGGTCCGTCCGTCGCGGACCGAAGTCACCCGGATCCACGGCGCTGATTTCTACCGCTTCGCCGATCTGGTGCGTGAGGTGGGTGAGGCACTGCCTCCCGGGGTGGATCGCGGCATCGCCGATCGCTTCGCCCGGGACCACGGCTCCGCGTACGGCGAGGTGCTGCGGCTCGCACGCGAGCGGCCCGAGCTGGCGGTGACCATCGGCGGCAGCGACATATTGCGGGCCGAAGTGGTGCATGCCGCCCGGAGCGAGATGGTCTGCAAGCTGTCCGACGCGGTCTTCGGACGCACCGGCCTCGCCACTGCCGGCGATCCCGGACCCGCCGAGCTCGAGGAGTGCGCCGACCTCGTGGCCGGCCAGCTCGGCTGGGATGCCGGGCGCCGGGAGAAGGAGCTGCGCGAGGTGCGGGACCGCATTCCGTTCCGCCGAAGCTGAGCCCGCTCCACATGACCGCACCGCCGCCAGTCGGCCGAGTCGTCGCCACCGAGCAGAAGCCCTCGACGCCGCACCAGTTCCACTTCTGGACCGCGCGCGAATCGGCCATCGGCATCGGCGCGATCGTCCGGGTCCAGGAGCCGGGGCGCACCGTGTACGGAGTCGTGACCGACGGGTTCGCCTACTCGGACCTGGTGACCCCGATGCATGCCGTCCTCGGCGCCGACGGCGATCCCGTGGCCGCAGGCCAGGAGCCTACCGCCCGCGCCGAGATCCGGCTCTTCACCGCGGCGGTCCTGCGCCAGATTCCGGAGGAGCCGCTCCAGCCGGTGCCGCTCGGTCCGGTCTGGCTGGCCGATGACGCCGATGTGTTGCTCGCGCTTCGCATGGACGGCTACACCGGCGGCGAGCGGGCGAGCGGCGTGCCCGTCGGGCTCTACGCTGCCGGCGGACTGGAGTCGCCGGTCTATCTCGACTGCGACTTCCTCCTCGGTCCCGAGGCGGCCCATCTCAACATCACCGGCGTCTCCGGGCTCGCCACCAAGACCAGCGCGGTCGAGTTCCTCCTCTCGAGCATCTTCCAGACCTTCCCGCGGCACAAGGGCTCGGTGGCCGCGCTCTGCTTCAACGTGAAGGGGCCGGACCTCTGCTTCCTCGACCAGCCCACCGCGCTGTCCGACGAGGATCGGCGGATCTACCAGCGTCTGGGACTTCGCGCCGAGCCCTTTCCGGACGTCCACTACTACGCCCCGCTTCGCCCCGACGGCGTGAACCTCAATACCCTCCGCACCAACGAGGCTCTCGCCGGGAATACCGAGCCCCTCATCTGGGGACTCCGCGAGGTGCTCGACTACGCCGAGGTCGTGCTCAATCGGGACGACGTGGACGCCAAGGCGGACGCCTTCATCGATTTCCTGGCCGAGCGGGTCGTGGGCCGGGAGTATCAGGACGACATGCTGCGGGGCCGCCCCTTCCAGGTGCAGAGCTTCGCCGATCTGGAGGAGTTCTTCCGCGCCATCTTCGATTTCATGGAGGTCCTGGGGAAAGGCGGAGAGGTGTGGAAGACCCACCACCTGGCCACCATCCGCAAGGTGCGCAACCGGCTGAGCAACATCTCGACGCGCTCCAAGGGCCTGGTGACCGACGATGGCGCGGCCAACGATCTGCCCTGGGGGTGCTTCGCCGACCGCAGCGTCCACGTGGTGGACGTGGCCGGTCTGGATCCGCTGGCCCAGGACCTGGTCTTCGCGCGCATCGTCTCCAAGCTGCGGGAGCATCTGGAGCGGCGGGATCTCGGCGTGGACCACGTCGTGGTGTTCGTGGACGAGCTCAACAAGTACGCGCCCGGCGACGGCCCTGAGACCTACGTTCGCAAGATGCTCCTCGACCTCTCCGAGCGGGGGCGCTATCTCGGACTGGTCCTCTTCTCGGCCCAGCAGTTCAGGTCCCAGGTGCAGCGGCGAGTGGTGGGGAACGCGGGGACGGGCGTCTACGGGCGGATGGATGCCGACGAGCTGGCGACGCCCGGCTACGCCACGCTCTCGCCCGCCACCAAGATCAAGCTCGCCACGCTTCCCAAGGGCGAGCTGATGGTGCGCCATCCGCACTTCACCCAGCCGATCTTCGTCAAGTTTCCCCGGCCGCCGGTGCTCGGCGGCCGCGAGGGAATCGAGCGCTATCCCCCCTCGGGCGACGTCCCGTTCGCGGAGGCGGTCGCGCGCCGGCTTCGATCCCTCGACCGGCGGATCCCGGTCGAGGCGGTGTTCGCCGCCATCGACGGCCGCCGCGAGGACGATGTCCGGCGGGCCCTGTCGGCCACTCGACGCGAGCGGCCGGTCGATCCGCTCACCTATTTCGTGGCCTGCCTCGGCAAACGGGTGACGGCGGAGGTGGTGCTCCCCCGGCGCGGGATCCCTGCCGTCCGCCGGGGCGACGACGGCTACGGCGCTTGATAAATCGCGGTCTCACATGACATTTCCAGTGTGAGACTGGCCCACCTGGCCGATCCCCACCTGGGAGTTCGGCAGTATCATCGTCAGACTCCGTCCGGCATCAACCAACGGGAAGCGGACGTTGCCCGCGCCTTTCGGCTCGCCGTCGACGGGGTCATCGCGGCGCGCCCCGACGCGGTCGTCGTGGCGGGCGACCTGTTCCATTCCGTTCGCCCCACCAACGCTGCGATCGTCTTCGCCTTCAAGCAATTCCAGCGGCTCCGGGAGTCGCTGCCGCAGGCCCCGATCGTGCTCGTCGCCGGCAACCACGACACCCCACGCTCCGCGGAGACGGGCTCCATCCTCCGGCTCTTCGAGGAGCTCGGTGTGGATGTCGCGGTGGACCAGGCTCGCCGCCTCGAGTACCCGGCGCTCGATCTCTCGGTCCTGGCCGTGCCGCACCACGCACTCGTTTCCGCCGAGCGCCCCGAGCTGCGCCCGGACGGAGCCGCGCGCCATCGGGTGCTGGTGCTGCACGGCGAGATCGAGGGAGTGCTGCCCACCCAGCGGCACACCGTGGAATACGGCGGCGCCCTGGTCGGGCTTCGGGAGCTGGGCGTGGAGGAGTGGAGCTACGTCGCCCTCGGCCATTACCACGTGCAGCACGAGGTGGCCCCGAACACCTGGTACTCGGGCTCTCTCGAGTACGTCGGCACCAATCTCTGGGGCGAGCTGGCCGACGAGGCGGAGCGGGGGATCCGCGGCAAGGGATGGCTGCTCGCCGATCTCGAGCGCGGCACGGTCAGCCGCGAGCCGGTGCCGGCCTCCCGCCCGATCATCGATCTCGATCCGGTGCACGGCGAAGGTCTCGGCCCGGAGGCGCTGGACAAGCTGATCCAGGAGCGGCTCCGCGCCATTCCCGGCGGCGTCGTCGACCGCATCGTGAGGCTCCGGGTCTACGACGTCCCCCGGCACGTGGCGCGCGAGCTCGATCACGCGGCCATCCGCGCCTGCAAGGCCGAGGCGCTGCACCTCCATCTCGACATCCGCCGACCCGAGGTGAATCGGATCGTCGGTGTCGGCGCTCCCGGGCGGCGGCAGACCCTGCCCGAGCTGGTGCGCACGTACCTGAGCCGCCGTCCCCTCCCGGCCGAGCTCGACCGCGAGGCGTTCGTGCGGCTCGGCGACGAGCTGATGGATTCCGTCGAGCGCGACCTGGCGGGGACCTGATGCAGATCGACCGCATCCACCTCCGCAACTTCCGCCAGCACGAGGACACCGAGCTGGAGTTCGGTGCGGGCCTGACCGGGATCATCGGCCCCAACGGCGCGGGCAAGACCACGATTCTCGAGGCCATCGCCTGGGCGATGTACGGCATGCCGGCCGCTCGCGGGAGCCGCGACACCATCCGGCGCCGCGGGGCGGGGCCGCGGGACCGCGTCGAGGTGGAGATGGAGTTCACCCTCGGCCCCCACCACTTCCGGATCGTGCGCTCGCTCGGTGGGGCCCAGCTCTACCAGGACGGCGACGCCTCGCCGGTGGCCAACAGCCTGGCCTCGGTCACCGAGCGCGTCACTCGCCTTCTGGGAATGTCGCGCGAGGAGTTCTTCAACACGTACTTCACCGGCCAGAAGGAGCTCGCGGTGATGGCCGCGATGAGCGCGCCGGAGCGAGCCCAGTTCCTGTCGCGCGTCCTCGGTTACGACCGGATCCGGATCGCGCAGGAGCGGCTGAGAGAGAAGCGCTCCGCCCTGCGCGCCCGGCTGGAGGCGCTCCGCGCGAGCCTCGGCGATCCCGCCGAGCTGGACGAGGACGAGGCCCGGGCGCGAGAGCGTGTCGCGGCGGCGGCCGCGGCCGAGGCCGCTGCCGGGGCGTCGTGGGAGGCGGCGGAGCGGCGGCTGGCCGAGCTGCGCCCCCGGGTGGAGCAGCTCCAGCAGCTGCGCGATGCCGCCCTCGGGCTCGAGGCCGAGCTGCGCGTCGCCGAGCATGCGGCGGGCTCCGCCGGTCAGAGCGTCGAGCGGCTCGAGCGCGAGATCGCCGAGGCCCAGGCCTCGGGAGCGAGGCTCGCGGAAGTCGCCCGGAAGCTCGAGGTGCTCCCGGGGCTGCGAGGCGAGTGCGAGATGCTGGACCGTCTGGCCGAGGCGCACGCCCGCCGCAAGGGGCTCACGGCGCAGCTGGCCGACGTGCGCAACCACCTGGCATCGGTCGAGGAACGGATGGGACGCCTGCCCGCGGGATCGAGCGTGGAGGCCGCACGGCTCCGCACCAGCGAGCTGCGCGCCTCGCTCACAGCCGTGACGCTCGAGGCCGAGAGCGCCCGGACTGCGTGGGTACGCGACGCGCAGGATGCCCGCACCAAGCGCCAGGGGCTGGTCGACCACTATCAGGAGCTGCGGGAGCAGCGCCAGAGGCTGGTGAAGGCCGGGCCGCAGGGAGACTGTCCCACCTGTACCCGTCCCCTGGGCGCGGAATACGAGAACGTGCTCGGCCTTCTGGACCGCCAGATGGAGGAGGTCGTCACCAACGGGAACTTCTACAAGCAGCGCATCGACCAGCTCCAGAACGAGCCGCCGGAGCTGGACCAGCTCGACGGGCTGCGCCTCCGCCTGGAGCAGAATCTCTCCGAGGTCACCGCCGAGCTGGGCCGGCTCGAGGCCCAGGCGCAGGACGCCGCGCCGTTGGCCGAGGAGCGGACGCGGCTGCTCGCCCGGGTGGCGGATCTGGAGGCGGCGGTCGGCGCGGAGCCGGCGGCATACGACGAGCGTCACCATCGCGAGATCCAGGCCGGCATCCGGGCGCTGGAGCCGCTCGCGCTGGAGGCGGAGCGGCTGCGCGTCGTCGGTGAGCGCGCGGCGGCGATCGGTGAGGAGCTCGATGGCGCCCGTCGTGACCTTGCGGCAGCGGTCGCGCGGGTCGCCGGGCTGCGGGCACGGGTGGCGGAGCTGGGGTACAGCGATCAGGCCCACAAGGAGGCGAGGGAGGCCGCGGCAGGGGCCGAGCGCGGGCGGCGGGAGGCGGAGCTGGCGCTGGCGCGCGCGAAAGGGGAGAGCGGGGCCGCCGCCGAGGCGGTGCAGGCCGCCGAGCGGCGCCGCCTGGAGTGGACCGCGCGGGAGCGCGAGTCCACCGCCACCGCGCGGGACCTCGCGCTCCACCAGGAGCTGGACCGCGCCCTCTCGGATCTCCGGGGTGAGCTCAACGCAACGCTTCGGCCCGACCTCTCGGACCTGGCGTCCGCCTTCCTCCGCGATCTCACCAACGGGCGCTATACGGAACTGGAGCTCAACGAGGATTACGGAGCGATCCTGCTCGACGACGGCGATCCCAAGACCGTCATCTCCGGTGGGGAGGAGGACGTCGCCAATCTGGCGCTCCGCCTGGCTATCAGCCAGATGATCGCCGAGCGCGCGGGACAGCCGCTCTCGCTGCTGGTCCTCGACGAGATCTTCGGCTCCCTCGACGAGGATCGACGGACGGCCGTGGTGGATCTGCTCCGCAGCCTCGCCGATCGCTTTCCCCAGGTCATTCTCATCACCCACATCGACTCGGTGCGGGATGGGTTCGATCGGGTGATCCGGGTGGGACTGGACGTGGCGAGAGGGGTCGCCACGGCGCGGGACGAACCGCTGGCGGGGCACGATGTGGCGGCCTGACCGAAGCGTGCGGGGGCCGGACCGACCGGGCTACCGGGACATCGATCCGCTCAACCGGGTCTTCGCCGAGGCGTTCACCGACCGCTACAGCCGCGACGGCCTGGTCGGAGTGCGAGTACCGCAGCTGAACCCGCTGGTCTGGCGCTACGCCATCGACGATGCCGGCGACGGGGCGATGGTCTGGCGCGATACCGAGGGCCACATGGTCGCGTTCAACATGGTCCACCGCTCCGGCACCGAAGGCTGGATGGGCCCGCTCGCCGTCCGGCCCGACCGCCAGGGCGAAGGGCTCGGCTCGCTGATGGTGCGGACCGGGATCGAGTGGCTCCGCGGCCAGGGGGCTACGACCATCGGCCTGGAAACCATGCCCCGCACGGTCGACAACATCGGCTTTTACAGCCGGATCGGGCTGGTGCCGGGACACCTGACGGTCACCCTGGTCCGCGACGTGCCGCGGCGCACCTCCGGAGCGGTGGAGCTCCTCTCGCGAGGTCCGGGCCCGGCGGAGCAGGGGATCGCGGAATGCCGGCGGCTCACCGAGTCGCTGCTGCCCGGTGTGGACTTCACCCGGGAGATCGCGCTGACGCGGGAGCTCGCCATCGGCGACATCACGCTGATCCGCGAGGCCGCCGAGCTGGTCGCGTTCGCGCTGTGGCACTCCACCCCGCTCGCCGCGGGGCGGCCCAAGGACGAGCTGCGGGTGTTGAAGCTCGCCGCCCGGGATTCGGACGCCTTCGACCGGCTGCTGGACGCCCTCCCCGCGGCGGCGGCGGGCGAGCGGGTGAACCGCGTCTCCGTGCGCTGCCAGACCGAGTTCGCCTCGGCATATCTCCGGCTGGTGGCGCGAGGCTACCGGGTGCATTGGACGGATTTGCGGATGACGCTCGAAGGGTTCGAGCAGCGCGCGCCCGAGGGCGGGATCGTGATGTCCAACTGGGAGATCTGAGCCGTCAGGCTCCTTCGGCCTGACGCCGCGCCGGCACTGGCCCGGAGGCCAGCAGCTCCTCGACAGACTCGATCAGCCTGGAGGGGAGAAACGGCTTGCGCAGCACGGGGACCGTCGGCTGGTACAGATGATGCGCCTCGAGATAGGCGCGGGGATAGCCCGAGATGAACAGCAGCGGGAGCTCGGGACAGTGGCTCCTCATCCATTCCGAGACCTCGCGCCCGCCGAGGATGGGCATGACGAGGTCGCAGATGACGAGGTCTACCGACGGAGCGTCGCTTTCGAGCAATCCGATCGCCGCGGCGCCGTGGCTGGCCTGGAGCACCTGGTAGCCGGCCTCCCGCAGCGAGCGGGTGACCAGCCCGCGGACGATGTCCTCGTCGTCCACGATCAGGATCGTGCGTTGCTGGCTCGGTGAAGGATCCGACTGCGGCAAAGGCCTCTACCGGAGGGTTGGGGACTCGCTACTTAGCTGAACGTCCCTCGATCGACCGTGACGGCCGTCACCTGCGGCGAGCACGTCCCGGTAGACGGCGAGCGTCCGGCCCACGCTGTGCTCCAGGGTGAAGTCGCCCTCGAACCGGCGGCGGCCGTTCATTCCCATTCGGATGCGCAGGTCGGGCGACCTCAGCAGCCGGCTCACGCGGTCGCGGAGCTGCTCCACGTCGCCGCGGGGCACCAGGTAGCCGTTCTCCTCGTCGCGCACCGATTCGCCGATTCCCCCCACGGCCGAAGCGACCACGGGCAGACCCGCGCGCATCGACTCCAGGATGCTGAGCGGAAAGCCTTCCCAGTTGGTGGCGAGCAGGCTGAGCTGCGCCTCGCTCAGGATCCGGGCCACGTCGGTGCGCTGGCCCATGAAGCGCGCCCGCCCGGCTAGGCCCAGGGTGGCCGCCAGCGACTTCATCTCGCCCATGAGCGGTCCGTCACCGATCAGATCCAGCTCCCACGCTTCGTCCCGAAGGCCGGCGAGAGCCCGAAAGAGCGTAGGATGGTCCTTCTGCGCCCCGAACCGCGCCACCATGACCAGTCGAGGGGGCACCCGGCCGGGCTGCGCTCGAAGGTCTTCCGACACGTCCGGCATTCCATTGTGGACGGTGACCATGCGATCCGCTCCCGCGATGCGGGCCGCCAGACCGAGCCTGCGGTCGAACTCGGAGACGGTGATGATCTTGCTGGCGAGCGGACCGACGAGCCGCTCCACCTGTCGGTACACCACCGCCTGCATCGCGGGTACTCCGGGCGTGAAGGCCCAGCCGTGGACGGTGAAGACGACGGGCACGCGGAGCGATCTGCCGGCGAGGCGGCCGAGGATGCCTGCCTTGGACGAGTGGGTGGCGAGGAGCTCGGGGCGCAGGTCGGCGAGGGCCGCGTGAATCTCGCGAAGCGCGCGCAGGTCCCGGATGGGGTGAATCGGCACCGAGAGGTGCCGCAGCACCACGACCGGAATGCCCAGCTTTCGCAGGTCGTCGATGAACGGGCCGGTCCCGCTGGTGATCACCGACGGCTCATGGCCCTGGGCCAGCACCGCGGACGCGAGGTCACGCACGTGGATCTGGGCCCCGCCGATGGGCGAGGCCGTCGTCACGATGTACGTGATCCTCAAGTGGGGTGCCTCCGGAGAGGCGCAATCCTGGGCATCGAACCTCGCGTCGCTGTGGCCGGAGGGGTCAGAGTCGCGCGTGAGATGGGGTACGGATTGGCCGGCCGCGGCACCGCGGCCGGCGGGAATTATATCGTGGGGGAGGAGCGGGCGCGCCCTCTCCGGGAGTGCAGGGGGTCGTCCCAGGGAGCGCGGGGTGTCAACCGGGAGCATGCTGTATAGAAAATATACGCCTTTTTGTTACAATCGGCCAATATTCCAAGTCAATTAGCGTTGATTATTAACGACTTAGTACAATGCTACCGAAGCCTGACTTTCTGCAGTGTCTAAATCTTCTGCTTGAGATCCTCACTGGAATGCCGTAAATAGATCCAGCCCAAGGGTGGGAGTGGACTGACGGGAGGGTTGGGCACCGCGTGGGAATACCGTAAGGATCCTCCGAAAAATGACGTACACCTACAAGCTTGCGCGCAGACTGGCCATCTCGCGAAAGTTGGGCATGGTCACCACCCTCGTCCTGCTCGCAGCCTGTGCGGGCGAGACCACTGCGCCTGAAGCACCCACGATCCCGAATCCGCCTGCCGCACCCAGCGTCCCTGTCGGGTTCCGCGTCCTGCCGGGCACGGTGACCATCGAAACGGACCAGCGAGTTCGCTTTCGTGGCGAAGTCAGGACCCTCAGGGGTCAGGTGTACGCGCCGTCCCTGGTCTGGGAAGCCAGCGGCGGCACCATCCATCGCGACGGCACCTTCTCCGCGGCGAAGCCGGGCACCTACCGGGTGGTGGGTCGCGGCGAGGGCCGCGTCGAGGAGCGTGGCCGGGCGCACCACCAGCGCCCCGATACATCGGTGGTTGTCGTGGTGCCCAAGAGACCAGGCCTGGTCGACATCCAGGTGAAGCCGCGCGGGCTCGAGATCGAGCCCGGCGCGACCCGCACCTTCACGGCCACCGGCCGGCTGGGCAACGGGTCCGAGGCGCCGATCGGGGTGGTCTGGAGTGCCACCGGCGGTACCATCGATCCGGGTGGCGTCTACCGTGCCGGCGACGCACCGGGCGTTCACCGTGTCATCGCGACCAACACCCGCGGAACGATCGCCGACACCGTCAAGGTGACGATCACCGCGCTCACCCCGCCCGATACTCTCCGGGCACCCGCGCCGGATCCGACTCCCGACCCGGCTCCCGCTCCGGCCGTCGCCCGCGTGGTGCTGAGGCCGGCCAAGGTCCTGCTCGCGCCCCTGGCGATTCACCAGTTTGCCGCGTTCGGACGCACCAGCGTCGGGGATAGCGTTGCGGTGGACGTGACCTTCCGCGCCAGCGGCGGCACGATCACCTCGACCGGCCTGTACACCGCCGGCCCGACCGCAGGCACCTTCCGGGTCATCGCGAGCGCCAGCGAGCTGGCGGACACCGCGGAGATCACGCTCGCGGCTACCTCAGGGGGCGGAACGCCGGTACCGAGTCCGACCCCCGAGCCGACGCCCGTCCCGACAGGCACCGGCATCCCGATGGGTCTGTCCGGCCTGTTGAGCAACGGCCTCGGCCGCTCGTACTACAACATGAGCCTCGACGGCTACACCGCGGACCGGATCGTCCTTCAGCTGGCCGATGCCCGCGCCAAGAAGCTCCACGTTCTGATGAACATGACCGGCGGTCGCCACAGTAATTACATGACCGACGGCGTGTTCGACATGGCCAAGTGGAAGGCAAAGATGGACAGCTACAACACCCCGTCCATCAAGGCGGCGATCGCCCAGGCCGTCGCGGACGGCACGATCATCGGCAACTCGGTGATGGACGAGCCGGCCAACACCTCGCAGACCAACAGCTGGGGCCCGGAGGGCACGATGACCAAGGCCCGGGTCGACGGGATGTGCCGCTACGTCAAGGAGATGTTCCCCACGTTGACGGTCGGCGTGGTGCACGACCATCGGCTGCTCGAGCCGGAGAAGGGGTACCAGTACTGTGACTTCATCCTGTCGCAGTACCGGCTCTCGAAAGGCGACGTGAGGTCCTTCCGCGACGGCGGGCTCGCCTACGCCAGGCGGACCGGCATCGCGATAGCGTTCAGCCTCAACATCCTGCATGGCGGCACGCCGGGCACCGACTGCGATAAGTGGGGAGACGATCCCAACGGGAGACTGTGCCCGATGAGCCCGGAGCAGGTGCGCGAGTTCGGACTCACGCTGGGCACCGCCGGCTGCGCGCTCAACATGTGGCGCTACGAGAAGGAGTACTTCGACAAGCCCGAGATCCAGCGTGCGCTCCAGGAGGTCGGGGCGACGCTGGCGAGATTGCCCGGGAAATCCTGCCGGCGAGGCTGAGCCGGAAGTTGTAGACGCGCTGGTGACAAGCCGGCCGGTGGAGACTCTCCACCGGCCGGCTTGTGTCTCGGGGCACCGGCTGTGGGGCCTGCGCCACACTGGCGCCCCAAGCGACGCGCGCGTGTCGGCTCGACCTTGGCCGCCATTGTGTCGAGGAACACCGAGCCTGAAGCCCTCCGAGGTGAACTTCCGATCTGGCTGTGGTAAATTGTCTTGCGCCTCTCCCGGCGGAATGTCTTCCCGCCGTGCGAGAACCCGTCCGGGGCATGGATTGTGCTGAGAATGCGCCGGAATACCCTGATGGGCTTGGCCCGTCACCACATTTCTTGCCTCGAAGAGGTCTATGCGCACCCTGTCGGCCGTTGCCCTCCTGGCGCTTGTGGCGTTCTCTGCCCCCGCGTCGGCTCAGGAGTCCCGTGCTTCCAACGAGTCGGTGCTTTCGCCCGGAGATTCGGTTCGCATCGTGGTGTGGAGAAAACCGGAGTTCAGCGGAGACTTCGTAGTGGCACCCAACGGGACCATCACCCACCCGCTGTACCGCTCCGTGACCGTGGGAGGTGTACCGTTCGCCACGGCGGAGGCCAACCTGCGCAGGTTCCTGGCGCGCTTCGAGGAAAACCCCGAGTTCGTGATGGAGCCGCTCATTCGGGTGGCGATCTCGGGTGAGGTGGAGAAGCCCCAGGTGTTCGCGCTGCGACCCGAGACGACCATCGCCGAGGCGATCGCCCGGGCCGGCGGCACCACCGAGTTCGGGGCCCGCAACCGGATCCGGGTGCTCCGCCTCGAGCCCACCGGCCAGCAGGATCAGCTCGTCATCAACCTCAGCGACCCCGGTGCCGGGTACGGCAGGATTCCCGTGCGGTCCGGGGACCAGATCATCGTCGACCGCAGGAAGTCCTTCCTGAAGGACGTCCTCCTGCCGACCCTCGGCGTCATCGGCTCGGTCGCGTCCCTTGGCCTGCTCATAGATCGCGTCAGCAGGAACTAGAATGCCAATGCGCCCACCCGTTCCCCACGATCGTCAGCTCCCCGCCGCCTTCGAGCCGGCTTTCCGGCCGTTGGAGCCGGTCGAATCGAGCGGGATGGTGACCTTCCGCCAGGCGCTGGCGGTGATTCGCCGGCGTTTCCAGCTCATCCTCGCCGTGACCGTGTGTGGCGCGGCGCTCGGCGTGTTTCTGGCGTCCCGCGAGCCGACCACCTACCGGGCCAGCGCGATGCTGCGGCTCGCCGGGGAGCGCCAGACGATCACCGGCGTAGCCGAAGAGGCGGCGCCGAGCCTCGGGCGCACGGCGGACCCGATGCTGTCGATCATCGAGCTGCTGCGCAGCCGAACCGTGGCAGGCGTGGTAGTGGACAGCCTGGGCCTCCAGCTGGTCAGCCAGACTCCGGAGTTTGTGGTCGAGGACCTCACCGGCGTTCGGGTCGACCCCCGCGCGGCCGGCGATTCGGTGCAGGTCCTCTTCCTCGAGGACCGGCTCACCGCCCGGCGCGGCCAGCGCACGGTGACCGCTCCCTACGGGCAGATGGTCAATCTCGGCGTGGTGCAGTTCGCCGTGCGAGCCCGGCCGGCGGTGGAGACGGCCGCGCTCGGGATCCGCTCGCGCGAGGCGGCGATCGACGCGATGCTCGCGAATCTTCTGGTGTCGCGCCGGGAGCTGACCGACGTCATCGACGTGGCGTTCATTGCCCAGGATCCCCGGACCGCCCAGCGCGTCGTGAACAGCACGGTGCACGCCTTCCAGTCGCTCAACGTGCAGTGGGCCCGCGAGCGCTCCCGGCGCAAGGGCGAGTTCCTGGCCGAGCAGGTGGCCCAGACCGACAGCATGCTGGAGCGGGCCCAGGCGGCGCTCGCCTCTTTCCGGAGTCGCCAGCAGCTCGCCAGCTCGCAGGACAAGCTCCAGGCCCAGCAGGCGGCCCTGCTGGCGCTCGACGCCCAGCGCGCGGAGATCGACGCCGACCGGCGCACCTTCGGGACGCTGCTCCAGCGGCTCAAGGGATCCGACGAGACCGCCCGCGAGGAGGCGCTGCGGGCGCTGGCCACGTCACAGGCGATGTCGGACAACCCCGCGGTCGGTGGGCTCTACCAGCAGCTGCAGAAGTACCAGAGTCGCATCGACTCGATGACCACCGGCCCCTGGCGCGCCTCGCCGAACAATCCGGACCTGATCCAGCTGAAGGCGCTGGCCAGCTCCACGCAGAACCAGCTGGTGCAGGCCGTGAGCAGCCAGGTCGGCTCACTGGACTCGCGGGAGGCGGCGCTCGGCGCCCTGCGGGAGCGCGCCGGAGCCTCCATGTCGATCCTGCCCGCCCTGGCGGAAGAGGAGATGCGCCTGACCCGGCGGGTGGACGCGCTCGCCAACATGTCCGATGACCTCCGCGCCGATTTCCAGCGGGCCCGCATGGCCGAGGAGGTCGAGGCCGGCGACATCGACGTGGTGGCCCTCGCCCCGTTGCCCTCCACGCCGCTCCTCACCGGCGGCGCGCTGAAGGTCGCCCTGGGGCTCTTCATCGGCCTCGCGCTCGGCCTGGTCATCGCCTACATCCTCGAGGCGCTCAACACCTCGATCCGGAAGCCCGAGGATCTCGAGGCGGTGCTGCACGTCCCCGGTCTGGCGGTCATCCCGCGGATCACGGACGGCTCCCGCAGTGCGCAGTCTCACTTCCGCCGCCTGCTCGGATCGGGCAAGGCCGCCAAGGCGGCCGTGGGGTCGCCGCTCACTGGCAACCAGACGTTCTCGATCGGGATCGAGGCGTTCCGGAACCTCCGGACCAGCCTCATCTGGTCCGACGGCGGCGAGGCGCTCCGCACCCTGGTGGTCACCAGCGCGGCGCCGGGCGAGGGCAAGACCATGACCGCCGCCAACCTGGCGGTCACCCTGGCCTACGATGGCCTGCGGGTGCTCCTGGTCGATTGCGACATTCGCCGGCCGCGGGTCCACGGCCTGTTCCAGCTGCCTCGCGCGCCGGGGCTGATGGAGCTGCTGAGGGCATCCACCGATCCCGACGCGCCGCCGGTCCAGGCCATCCGGAACACCCCGGTGGCCCGGCTCTCCGTCCTGACCTGCGGCGCGCTGCCGGTCAACGCCTCCAATCTGCTCAGCGGCACCCGGATGCGGGTGCTGCTGGGAGAGCTGCAGGAGCAGTTCGACATCATCGTGCTCGACACGCCTCCGGTGCTGGCGACGGCCGATGCGAGCATCGTGGCGTCGCTGACCGACGGCGTGCTGCTCGTGGTCAGGGCCGGCACCACCGACCGGAACGCCGCCCAGCGAGCCTACCAGCAGCTCGCCAACGTCGGTGCCCGCGTGGTGGGCACCGTGCTCAACGATCCGGGTGGGGAGGTCGCCAAGGAGGGCGACTACTACTACCCGTACGACTACGCCGCACAGGACCAGTGACACCCACCGGTGTACGCTAGCGCCCGAGCACGCGCTGCAGGCCTTAGCGGAAGTTGATCCTGCGCCCGGCGGCACGGCCGCTTCACGCCGTTGTCGCTCGGGTGTGGTACGTGTAGACTGCGCACCCCGCGCCCGGCCCGGCGGGCCGACCGACGCTCACGGAGGGATGCCACACTAGGATGTCGTCTTCCATCGCACCCCACGAACCGCTCGTGGCCGCCCCGACCGCGGGGACCCAGCGGATGAACATCGTGATCGTCGGCCACGTGGATCATGGCAAGAGCACGGTCATCGGTCGTCTGCTGGCGGATACCCACTCGCTTCCCGAGGGGAAGCTCGAGCACATCCGGGCCCAGTGCGAGCTGAACTCGAAGCCGTTCGAGTACGCCTTCCTGCTCGACGCTCTCAAGGATGAGCAGGCCCAGGGCATCACCATCGACGCCGCCCGGGTGTTCTTCAAGAGCGACCTCCGTCACTATCTGATCCTCGACGCGCCGGGGCACATCGAGTTTCTGAAGAACATGATCACCGGCGCCGCGCGGGCCGAGGCCGCCCTGCTGGTGATCGACGCCGCCGAAGGCGTCCAGGAGAACAGCCGCCGCCACGGCTACATGGTCTCCCTGCTCGGTATCAAGCAGCTCGCGGTGGTGGTCAACAAGATGGACCTGGTGGGATGGGACCGCGGCGTCTACGACCGGATCGTGCGCGAGTACGGCGCCTTCCTCGATCAGGTCGGCATCCGGCCCGCCTGCTTCATCCCGGTCTCGGCGCGCGGCGGCGACAACATCGCCGATCGCGCCGCGCATCTGGCCTGGTACCAGGGCCCCACGGTGCTGAACGCGCTGGACCAGTTCCACAGCGAGCCGGCGCCGGTGGCGCTGCCGTTCCGCATGCCGGTCCAGGACGTCTACAAGTTCACCAAGCAGGGAGACGACCGGCGCATCGTCGCGGGGACCATCGACGCCGGCGCGGTGAGCGTCGGCGATACGGTCATCTTCTATCCGTCGGGCAAGAAGAGCCGGGTGAAGAGCATCGAGGCGTTCAACCGCCCGACGCAGGCCCGCGCCGAGGCGGGATGGTCCGTGGGCTTCACCCTGCAGGAGCAGATCTACATCACCCGGGGCGAGGTGGCGACCGTGGAGGGCCAGCCGAGGCCCCAGGTCAGCACCCGGCTGCGGGTCAGCCTGTTCTGGCTCGGCAAGGAGGCGATGGTCAAGCGGAAGGAATATCTGCTCAAGCTCGGGACCACCCGGGTGACGGCTCGGATCGAGGAAGTCCTCCGGGTGATGGACGCCTCGACGCTCGACGCGACCGAGCAGCGGAGCTCGGTCCAGCGTCACGACGTGGCCGAGTGCGTGCTGCGGCTCGACCGGGCGATCGCGTGCGACGTGGCCGCGGACATCCCCGCCACCAGCCGCTTCGTGATCGTGGACGACTACGAGATCCGGGGCGGCGGCATCGTCCGGGAGGCGATGACCGACCGGCAGACCGCGGTGCGCGACAGCGTGATGCTCCGGAACTACAAGTGGGAGCCGAGCATCATTCAGCCCGAGCACCGGGCGGAGAAGTACAACCAGAAGGCGGCGCTCATCCTGGTCACCGGGGAGCACGAGAGCGACCGCAAGGGCGTCGCCAAGGCGCTCGAAGGCAAGCTGTTCGACGACGGCAAGGTGGTCTACTTCCTCGGGATCGGGAACGTGCTCTACGGCGTGGACGCCGACATCGAGCGGAAGCAGGAGAACCGGCTGGAGCACATGCGCCGTCTCGCGGAGGTCGCGAACCTGATGCTCGACGCCGGCATCATCCTGGTGGTGGCGGCGGCGGAGCTCACCCAGGACGACCTGGAGATCATCAAGACCGCCGTGCAGCCCGACTGGATCGAGACGATCTGGGCCGGCGACAGCGTCACCACCGACATCGCCTTCGACCTGCAGTTGCCCGGTGGCGCGGTGCCCGAGGCGGTGGATCGCCTCAAGGCCCACCTCCAGGACAAGGGCGTCATCTTCCGCCCATGGTGACGAGCCACCTGCGGTCTGCGGTCGTCGACCTCGTGCGCGAGGCCGGCCGGGCCACCATGGTGTATTACGACGGCGCGGTGTCGGCCGACGTTCGCGAGAAGGACGATCGCAGCCCGGTCACGCTCGCCGACGAGGTGGCCCACCGCATTCTGCTCGAGGGGCTTCACCGCCTCGACCCGGACACGCCGGTAGTCTCCGAGGAAGCCGAGGCGGCCGATTTCGAGACCCGCCGGGGATGGCGTCGGTTCTGGCTGGTGGACCCCCTCGACGGCACCAAGGAGTTCATCAAGCGCCGGGCCGAGTTCACGGTCAACGTGGGCCTGATCCAGGACGGGGAGCCGGTGTTCGGCGTGGTGGAGGCGCCGGCGCTGGACCTGGTGTACTGGGCCGTGAAGGGGGGCGGCGCCTGGCGGGAGGAGAAGGGCCGCGCCGCCGAGCGGATCTATTCCACGGCTCCGGCTCCGGGCACGCCGCTGACGATCGTGGAGAGCCTCTCCCATCCCTCGCCCGAGCTCGAGGAGTACCTCCAGACCATTCCGGTGGCCCGGCGGGTCAAGGCCGGCAGCTCCCTCAAGTTCTGCTGGGTCGCCGAAGGGCGCGCCGACCTGTACCCCCGCCTGGGGCCCACCATGGAGTGGGACGTGGCGGCCGGGGATTGCGTCTACCGGCAGTCGGGGCGGGAGGGTGAGCGCACGTCACCCCTCACCTACAACAAGCCCGACCTGCGGAACACCAGCTTCGTCATCGGTCTGTGAGCGATCGGTCTGTGAGCGCCGTGACCTCGTCGCCCCGGCCGGGAACCAGGGGCGCGGCGCCCGTGCTATGGTTTACGGGCCTGTCGGGCTCCGGCAAGAGCACCATCGCCGTGAGAGTGCACCAGGAGCTGGTGCGGCGGGGTGTGGATGTGGAGTACATCGACGGGGATGCGCTGCGGGAGGTGTTCCCCGGGACCGGCTTCACCCGGGCCGAGCGCGAGGAGCACCTCCGCCGGACCGGGTACATGGCGGGCCGCCTGGCGGCTCACGGCGTGACGGTGGTCGCCTCGTTCGTCTCGCCCTACCGCGAGTCGCGGGAGTTCATCCGCAGGCACTGCGGCGACTTCGTGGAGATCTACGTGGCCACGCCGCTCGAGGAGTGCGAGCGGCGCGACGTCAAGGGACTGTATGCCCGCGCGCGGCGCGGTGAGATCAAGAACTTCACGGGGATCGACGATCCGTACGAGACCCCCGAGCACCCGGAGCTGACGCTCGACACCCGCGCCCTGAGCGTGGAGCAATGCGTCGCGCTGGTGCTCGAACGGCACGGAGGGTGACACCGATGGCGGGAACCATGGATCATCTCGATGAGCTGGAGAACCGGAGCGTCCACATCCTCCGCGAGGCGTACGCCAATTTCAAGAACCTGGGCATGCTCTGGTCCATCGGGAAGGACAGCACCGTCCTGCTCTGGCTGGCCCGGAAGGCCTTCTTCGGCCACGTGCCCATTCCGCTGATCCACATCGACACCTCCTTCAAGATTCCGGAGATGATCGAGTACCGGGACCGCCTGGCCCTGGAGTGGAATCTGACCATGATCTACGGGCAGAACCGCGAGGCGCTGGAGGAGAAGCGCACCTATCCCGACGGGGCGGTGGACCGTATCGCGTGCTGCAAGGCGCTCAAGACCGACGCCCTCAAGCACACACTGAGCGGGGAATGGCCGCGCTACCGGCTCAACCACAGCAAGAAAGTGTACGAGCTCGACCGGAACACCGAGGCGTTCACCGGCGTCATCGTGGGCGCGCGCGCCGACGAGGAGGGGAGCCGCTCGAAGGAGCGCTACTTCTCGCCGCGCAACGCGCAGTCGCACTGGGACGTGGGCGACCAGCCCCCGGAGTTCTGGAACCAGTTCAAGACCGAGTTCGCGCCCGGCACCCACCTGCGGATCCACCCGCTGCTCGACTGGACCGAGCTGAACATCTGGGAGTACATCCGCCGCGAGAACATCCCGACGGTGTCGCTCTACTACAACCAGGGCACCGGGAAGCGCTACCGCTCGCTCGGCTGCTATCCCTGCACCCACGCGGTGGATTCGGACGCCGGCAACGTGGACGACATCATCGTGGAGCTGCAGTCGGGCAAGTTCGCCAACATCGCCGAGCGCTCCGGCCGGGCTCAGGACAAGGCGGACGGCGGCGGGCTGGAGACCCTGCGGCGCGACGGATACATGTGAGCGGCCCCGCCCCGATGCTTCCCACCTTCCTCATCGTTGGAGCGGCCAAGGCGGGGACGACGGCGCTGTACTGGTATCTCGCGGAGCACCCGGACGTGTTCATGAGCCAGGTCAAGGAGGCGAACTACTTCGCCTACGGCCTGGATGAGCAGGGGCGACTGGTCTACGGAGATCCGGACGTCCACCGCTTCCCGGTGAAATCACTGGGCGAATACCAGGCGCTCTTCGCCGGGGCGGGCGCGGCCGCCGCGGTCGGCGAGGCCTCTCCGATCTATCTCGAGTGCCCCCAGGCCCCCGGCCGGATCAAGGAGCTGATCCCCGGGGTACGGATCATCTGCAGCCTGCGCCAGCCGGTCGAGCGCGCCTACTCGGACTACCTGATGTACCTGCGGCGCCGGGGCCGCCGCTTCGACCCCGCGCGCGAGCTGACCGCCGCGGCCGAGTGGGCCCGGCCGGATTCCCGCTGGATGCAGGTCGGGCGCTACCATGCCCAGCTGGCGCGCTACTTCGAGGCGTTTCCCAGAGACCGGATCCACGTACAGCTGATCGACGACTTCAAGCCGACCCCACTGGGGGCGGTGCAGGACGTCTACCGGTTCCTCGGAATCGATCCCACCTTCGTTCCTGACTTCGATACGCCGCACGCGCCCGGCGGCATGCCGGCGAGCACACTGCTGGAGGGCGTCTTCACCAGCGGCACCCTCCTGTCCATGGTCAAGCCCTGGGTGCCGCTGCGAGCGGCCAACTGGATCCGGCGCCTGCGGACCCGCAACATGCGGAGGCCGCCCCCGCTGCCTCCGGCGCTCCGACGCGAGCTGACCGCGCCATTCCGGGACGACATCGTCCGGACCTCGCAGCTCATCGGCCGCGACCTGAGCCACTGGCTCTAGGTCCAGTGACTCAGGTCGCGGCTCAGAATCCTGGACAGCAGGGCCACTTCCTCGCGGAACGTCTCGACCAGCTCGGCCCGAAGTGCCGGCGGGAGCGGCGGCCGGCGTTCCCGCACCGTGTTCATCGCGACGATCTTCTTCTTCAAGGTGCTGATCCCTTCGGTCCCGACCGTCTGCTTGAGGCTGCGAATCGCCGCGCGCAACGCCGGGGGCGGCTTCCGGTAGAACCGCCGCAGCCAGGACACCCTCGATCGCTTGTTCTCGTTGATGCGGGGAAACTCTCGGCGGCCGTCGTGGGGAATGCCCAGGAAGGCGATCACTTCGTCGTAGACCCGCTGGGGTGACGCGGCGAAGTCGTCGAACAGGAGCAGCTTGACCTGGTCCGCGGGAAAGGCCGACAGGACCCGCTGTGCCTGGGTCCCGAACCGGCCCACCTCGGCGTACTGGACCAGCAGCGGCGAGCGGATCGCCGGCGGAAGGTCGAGCCCGCGGGCGCGCCGCTCCTGCAGCCGCCACGCGGTCTCGAAGTCCTCCACGATCTCCTCGGAGACGTGCAGCAGCTGGGAGTGCAGCGAATACACCATGTCCACCGGGTTGCGGAACATGGCGATGATCTTCGCGGCCGGATTGAACTCACGGATGGCCGGGATGGCCACGGTCGAGCGCAGGTAGTAGACCGATGCCTCTCCCACCGCCAGGTGCCGCCCGGTGCTTCCCGCGAAGAGCTGGGCGTAGGCGTCCAGCGTCTTGATCCGGGGATAGGTGCCCAGGTCTCTCGCGAAGAAGTGCGGCTCCTTGAGCTCCGGCATGAAGACGTGGGGGTGCGGCCGGAGGTACTCGTAGAGGGCCGTGGTGCCGCACTTGGGCGCGCCCACGAGGAAGAAGTTCGGTGTTGCTGCCAAGTCGGGTGCTCCCGGGTCGTCCTGTGGGTTGGGGCCAGCGGCAGGATGCACTGTAGCGGTGTTGCTACAGTGGGCCGGCGAATCTGTTGGGGACGTCGATGTCGTTGCCCCGACTGCACATCGGCGGCCGCACGAAACAGGGGTGCCGGTCCCCGAAGGGACGGTGGTAGATTGTCCCGGGCGGGTTCCACGGTCAAGCGGCCGGCGGAAATTGTCCGGCGGGCCGGCCGTCCGAGGCATGGATCGTGCACCTCCGCGGACGGATTCAGTGGGGCAACTCCTGAACCATGCTCCTGGGAGTGAAGAACCGGCGAATGACGAAAATCACCAAGCCGATCATAATCATGGGGACGGGCCGCTGCGGCTCGACCCTGTTCCATCGTTTGCTGGCGACGCATCCCCGGATGATGTGGCTCTCGGGTTTCACCTATCGCTATCCGGACAAGCCGGCCCTGAACCGGTGGGCCGTCGTCGCGATGGGCAACCCGCTGCTGCACTCCCTGCTCGGTGGAAGGATCCGCCCCGGCGAGAACTACCGCTTCTGGGATCGCCACGCCTACGGCTTTTCGGAGCCCTGCCGCGACCTTCTCCGAACCGACGTGAGCGCCCGGGTCAAGAGACAGGTGCGCGCCGCGCTGGAGCCGATGCTCACGCCGAAGCGCGACCGGCTGTTGATCAAGATCACCGGCTGGTCACGCATCGGATTCCTGAACGAGATCTTCGAGGACGCGAAATTCATCCACGTCCTCCGGGACGGGCGCGCCGTTGCCAGCTCGCTGCTCCACGTGAACTTCTGGCGTGGGTGGCACGGCCCCCAGAGCTGGCGGGCCGGACTGCTGTCCGCCGAGGACCAGGCTCTCTGGGAGAGCTACGACCGGTCCTTCGCGGCTCTCGCCGGAATCGAGTGGCGCATCCAGATGCGCGCGATCGAGTCGGCCAGGAGGTCGCTCGACCCCAAGCTCTTCCTCGAGGTGAAGTACGAGGATTTCTGCGAGCAGCCCGTGGAGACCTTCCGGCGAGTCCTGGATTTCGCCGAGCTGCCCCCCTCCGCGCAGTTCGAGCGGAAGGTCAGGGCCGCCTCCATACGCAGCACCAGCAACCGCTGGCGCGACGACCTGGCGCCGGGCCAGCAGACCATTCTGGACGACCTGCTCCGCGAGGACCTTCTCCGCTACGGCTACGGCGATCGCGGCGGAGCCGGACGGATCGCGGAGACCGCCGCGCTCTAGCTTCATGCGCCGAGCCGCCCTTCATGCTGCTGCGGCGCGGGGCGGCGCCCTCCGGCGCCCGGCACCACTCCCCTCTCGATGACCTCCCCGGCGAGACCGATCGCCTTCTTCCTGCCATCGGTGCGTGGTGGCGGAGCGCAGCGCGTGATCGTCAACCTCGCGCAGGGGATCATCGAGCGCGGCCTCCCGGTGGACCTGGTCCTCGTGACCGCCGAGGGCGTCTTCCTCGACCAGCTGCCTCCGTCGGTGCGGGTGGTGGATCTGGGTGTTCGCCGCCTGCTGCGGAGCATCGTCCCGCTGGCGGCCTACCTCCGGCGGGAGCGGCCCAGAGTGCTGATCTCGTCCATGAGTCACGCCAACCTGATCGCGCTGTGGGCGGCGAAGCTGGCCAGGCAGGCGACGCCCGTCATCGCGACGGTGCACAACACCATGTCGCAGTCGACGCCCGACCAGGGCGGGCTGGCCGGCGATCTCTCGCTTGGCCTGCTGCGCACATTTTATCCCTGGGCCAGGAGCATCGTTGCCGTCTCCCGCGGCGCTGCCGATGACCTCGCCCGCACGTCGGGGCTCGCTCGTGACGGGGTCGAGGTGATTTACAACCCCGTGATCACGCCGGCCATGCTGGCCCAGGCTCGACGGACGCCCGATCATCCCTGGGTTGGAAGCGGGCAGCCGCCCCTGATTCTCGGCGTCGGCCGTCTCACCCGGCAGAAGGATTTCCCGACGCTGATCCGGGCCTTCGCGGAGGTCCGGCGTCAGCGGCGGGCGCGGCTGATGATCCTCGGAGAAGGGGAGGACCGGCCGGCGCTCGAGGCCCTCATCGCGGAGCTCGGTCTGAGGGACGTCGTGGCTCTTCCGGGGTTCCGGGACGATGCCATGGCTCTCATGGCGAGCTCCGCGCTGTTCGTGCTCTCCTCGGCATGGGAAGGGCTGCCCACGGTGCTGATCGAGGCGCTCGCCGCCGGGACGCGCGTGGTCTCGACCGACTGCCCCAGCGGCCCGCGCGAGATTCTCCAGGAGGGTCGCCTCGGCGCCCTGGTGCCCGTCGGTGACGCGGCCGCGTTGGGGCGAGCCATGCTCGCCGCCCTCGACGCACCCCCGGGGGCCGTTCCTTCCGACGCGCTGAAGCCGTTCACCAGGGACGCCGCGGTCGACAGCTATCTGCACCTGATCGAGAACGTCTGACGACTCATCGGAAGGGAGCCGAGCACGTGGGTTCAGCGAACGACGTTGCGGACGCCGAGTGGACGCCGATTCGGTACGTCTGCCTGCCGGGATGTCGCTTTACCGGATCCACCCTGCTGGGCTCGCTGCTGAACGAGCACCAGGACTGCGCCTCGATCGGAGCCGCGACCGGGCTGATCAGGCGGACCGATCTGGCGACCTACCGGTGTTCCTGCGGCGAGCTGTTCCGGGAGTGCGAGTTCTGGAATTACATCGCGGCCAGAACCCGCGCGCTCGGCCACCCGGTGAACGTGTTCGAGACGAACTTCTGGAACACCCATCTGCGGCTGTCGCGGAATCACACGATCAACGCGCTCCTCGCCCGCTCGCTCGGATGGGACCCGCTCAATCGCGCCCGGGACGCGGTGGTCTCCATGTTCCCCGGAGCCAAGGCCGCCGTCTCCAGGATGGGCTGGAACACGTGGAGCCTGGCCAAGGCGGTTCTGGAGCGGACGGGGAAGACGGTGTTCGTCGATACCGCCAGGGATCACCAGCGGCCGAAGTACCTCCACGGCCTCCCGATGCTCGACGTCAAGGTGATCCACCTGGCCAGAGATCCGCGGGGAAACACCGCGAGCATCATGAAGCACTCGGGCGTCGACGTCGCCACCGCCGCCCGTCAGTGGACCCACGCCAACGTCGAGGCCGCCCGGGTGAGGCCCCATCTCCCGCCGGAATCGTGGATGTCGCTCCACTACGAGGAGCTCTGCGCCGATCCCGCGGGGGTCCTGGAGCGGATCTCGAGCTTTCTCGGCATCGATCGGCCCATGATGCAGCACGGATTTCAGAGCTCCGTCAGTCACATCATCGGAAACAAGATGCGGATGAAGGGGCTGGGGGAAATCCGGGAAGATCTCTCGTGGCAGACCACGCTGGGCAGCGCCGAGTTGTCCGTCATCGCCCGGGTCGCGGGGCCGGCCAGCCGAAGCCTGGGCTACCAATGGCCCTGATCCGCGCCGACTCCTCCGGCGCCACGGCAGCGGTTCCCATGACTCACGGCGGCGGCGCCCACCCGCTCGACCGCCCGTAGTAGATTGCCCTCCTTGTGTTTCCCCAACGCCCGGACGCCGACGAACCGAGGGGGCTGGCTGGTTGAGTCCACAAGTGTCATATCTGGAACGGTTTACCTGATGGGTTTCAAGCTGCCTGCCCGGGGGGATGGGGCAGGGCATGGATCGTGCTCCTCGAGGGCGAGCTCTTTCCTTCACCACCACTCACCCCGATGATCACGGCACTCCCGAGACACGACTCAGCCGCGGCATCGGCCGCAGAGTATCACCGATGACTCCGGAGCAGCCGTCCCCGGCCCGGCCGGAGGGGCAGCCGGCGAGAACGCCGCGCGGTCTGACCAACCGCGCGATCGGCGGCATGTTCTGGACATTCTCCGGCACCGGCGTGCAGGTCGTCGTCCAGCTGCTCGCCATCATGGCGCTGGGACGGCTGCTCACCCCGGCCGAATTCGGTCTCATGGGTGCCGCGACCGTCGTCATCGCCTGCTCGCAGATCGTCTCCCAGGTCGGGGTCGGGCCGGCGATCATCCAGCGCCGCGAGCTGGACGAGATCCACGTCCGGGTCGCCGTCACGCTATCCGCCATCCTTGGGCTCCTGCTCGGCGCGCTCGTGTGGTTCGGGGCCGCCGAGATCGCCGCGTTCTATCGGATGCCCGAGCTGGAGCCGGTTCTTCGAGCGGTCGCCTTCCTGTTCCCCCTCGACGGGTTGAACACGGTCGCCAAGTCGGTCCTGACCCGCCAGCTGCGCTTCCGGTTGTACATCGCCCTCGACGTGGCGGCCTACGTCCTTGGCTACGCCCTCGTCGGAGTGGCGCTGGCGTGGCTCGGCTACGGGGTCTGGGCGCTGGTCGCCGCCAATCTGGCGCAGGTGGGCGTGCGCACGGTCCTCATGTACGGAGCCAGCCGGCACTCGCTCCGGCCGAGCCTGGACCGGCGCGCCACACGGGACCTGCTCGGCTTCGGCTTCGGACACTCGATGGCGCAGATCGGTACCCTGCTCTCCCAGCAGGGTGACAACCTCGTGGTGGGCCGGTGGCTCGGCCCCGCCGCTCTGGGCCTCTACGGCCGGGCGTACAACCTGATGGTGATGCCGGCCTCGGCATTCGGCCGGATCGTCAACCGCGTGCTCTTCCCGGTCATGTCGCAGGTCCAGGACGAGCGTGACCGGCTCGCCAACGCGTACGAGCGCGCGCTCGCGATCGTCGCCTTTGTCGCGCTGCCGCTGAGCACCTTCCTCTGGGTCGTCGCGCCGGAGTTCATCGCTCTGGTGCTGGGCCCCAGGTGGGGGGGCGTCGTGCTGCCCTTTCGACTGTTCAGCATCAGCCTGCTGTTCCGCATGAGCAGCAAGATCAGCGATGCCTGCACCAAGGCGGCCGGCGAGGTCTACATCCGCGCCCTGCTGCAGCACGCCTATGCGGCGATGGTGGTGGTGGGAGCGATCATCGGGCAGCACTGGGGCGTGGGCGGGGTGGCGGTGGCCGTTTCCGTCGCCATGGGCCTCAACTGGCTCAGTATGGCCTGGCTCAGCCGGTCGGTGACGGGTCTCTCCTGGCTGCGCTTTGCCCGGGCACAGGGACCCGCGGCGCTGGTCGCCATCGTCGTCGCGGGCGCCGCCGCGGTGGTGGCGCATTGGGCGCGAGCTGCCCATCTCGGGACCATCCCCGTCCTCACGGCGGCAGGTGTGACGGCGGGAGCCGTGACGGTCATCGCGGCCAGACTGCGACCCGGACTGTTCCTGGGCTCACACGGACTCTGGGCGGTCGGGCAGGCTCAGCAGTTGCTTCGGCGTGGCGTTCAGCGGAAGGCCCGCGCGAGGGCCGCCCGCGAGGGGCTGGCTCCCGCGGGCGAGGCGAACTCGAAGTGACGGCGGTTCCGGAGCCCGTGAAGGCGCCGTTGCGCCGGCTGCGGGCCGACTACCGGGCGCTGACCGCTCCCCTGCGCGGGCTGCCGTCGACCCTGGTGCTCGGAGCGCAGAAGAGCGGTACCACCTCGCTCTTCAATTACCTGGTGCGGCATCCCGACGTGCTGCCGCCGTTCGGCAAGGAGATCCACTACTTCGACCTGCACTACGAGAAGGGGGTCCACTGGTACCGGGGGCGCTTTCCGTTCCGGCATCGCCTGCGCGACGGGGCGATGACGCTCGACGCCTCCCCATACTACCTGCTGCACCCTCGGGCGCCCGAGCGGGCCGCGCAGCTCTTGCCGGAGGCCAGGCTCGTCGCCGTGCTGCGCAATCCGGTGGACCGGGCCTTCTCCCACTATCAGCACGAGGTCCGGGGCGGGCGGGAGACGCTCCCCTTCGCCGAGGCGATCGAGCGAGAGGCCGAGCGGCTGGCCGGCGAGGAGGACCGCATTCGCGCCGACGCCGGCTACTACAGCTTCAATCACCACCGATACTCGTACATGCTCCGCGGGCGCTACGTGGAGCAGCTTCGCCGCTGGACCGAGCACTTTCCGCGCTCGCGCCTGCTGGTCCTCCAGAGCGAGTGGCTGTTCCGCGATCCTGGCGCGGCGGTCGATGCCGTGCAGAAGTTCCTCGGCCTGCCTCCGCACCGGGACGGAAGCTACAAGACGTTTCTGCAGGGCAGCTACGACCGTCACATGCCGGCCGAGCTGAGGCGAAGGCTGGCGGCGCGCTTCGAGCCCTGCAACGTCGAGCTCTATCGCTGGCTGGGTGAGGAATTCGACTGGACATGACGAGGATGGGATCCGCATGACCTCGCTGGCATACATCCCCCTGTGGATCTTCGTCTTCTCGCTGCCGTGGGAGAGACTCCTGGTCCTCCCCGGCGTCGCGATCATCGCCCGGGTGACCGGCGCGCTGGCGCTGAGCCTCGCCCTCCTCGCGGTCGTGGTGACCGGACGGTTCCGCCGCTGGCACGTCTTCCACTTCGCGGCGCTGCTGTTCTGGCTCTGGGCGGGACTTACCCTCTTCATCTATCACAGCGGCGAGCGGCTGCCCGCCAAGTACTGGACTTACGGCCAGCTGCTCCTGGTCGTCTGGATGATCTGGGAGATCGCTCCGACGGTGCGGCGGCAGCGCGGCCTGCTCACCGCCTACGTGTTCGGCGCCTACATCGCGGCCTTCGGCACGATCATGCTCTACCGCAGGGAGGCGGGCGCGCTGCGGCGCTTCGCCGTCGGAGGAGCGGATCCCAACGATCTCGCCATGGTGCTCGCACTGTCGATTCCGATGGCCTGGTACCTGGCGATGACCTACACCCAGCCCCTGCTGAAGTGGGCCTGCCGCGCCTACCTGCCCATCGGCATCGTCGCCATCGGGCTCACCGGCTCGCGCGGAGGCATGGCGGCTACGACGGTGGGGCTCCTGCTGGTGCCGCTCTCCATGACCAAGCTGTCGCCGGGGCGGCTGGTGGCCGCCATGGTGATGTTGGCTGTGGCCGGAACCCTTGCGGTGGTGTATGTCCCGGACACGCTGCTGCAGCGGCTGTCCACCATCGGGACGGAGCTGGAGGGTGGCCGTGTGGGCGGGCGCGGCAAGCTCTGGAAGGCGGGGTTGGAAGCCTTCGTGTACAAGCCGCTCGCCGGTTTCGGCACCGGCCACTACAAGACCGCGATCACGCCGATTCTCGGCGAAGCGGCCCAGGTGGCGCACAACTCGTACATCTCGGTGCTCGTCGAGCAGGGCCTCATCGGCTTCCTCCTCTACATGTCGATGCTCGTGACCGTGTTCCGCTCGGTGTTGAAGCCGAGGGGGCTGGAGCGACGATTCGCCCTGGTGCTCATGATGACGCTTGGCGTGACCATGCTCCCGCTGACGTGGGAGGACCGCCGGGTGGTGTGGTTCGTCATGGCGGTGCTGCTGGGATTCTCCCAGGCGATCGTCGCCGAGCGGCCCGCGGCGAGGCGGGCACCTCCCCGCGGCGCGCCTCCGATGGTGGTCCGATCTAGGGCGCCACGACAGCTCGAGGGACGCACCGCCCGCGGCGGGAGCGATCTCCCCGAGGCGGCGGAATGACGCCCAGGGTGAGCGTGGTCAGCACGGTGTACAACGGCGAGGCCTTCTTCGATCGAGCGGTCCCTGGCATCCTGACGCAGACCTTCGAGGACTTCGAGTTCATCCTGGTGGACGACGGCTCGAGCGATCGCAGCCTCGAAAAGCTTCGGGAGCTGGCCGCGAGTGACCGCCGCATCCGGGTGTTCGCGCCCGGGCGTCTGGGCGCTGCCGCCGCCTACAACTACGGTGTGGCCCAGGCCGCGGGGGAGTACGTCGCCCGCCAGGATTTCGACGACCGCAGCTATCCTGACCGCCTGCGCCACCAGGTGGCGCTGTTGGACGCGCATCCGGAGCTCGGCATCGTGGGCGGATACTACATGCTGGTGGACGAGCGCCGGGGTGAGCGCTACGTGCGGATGCCGCCGACCGAGCACGGCGCCATCATCACGGCGATGGCGCGCTACGTTCCCATTGCCCACACCGTGGCGACGTTCCGGCGGCGGGCATGGACCGAGGCGGGCGGCTATCCCATCGTCAACAACCTGATCGACCTGCGATTCTACCTGCGGGTGGCCAAGCTCGGCTGGAAGTTCGCCAATGTCCCCGAGATCGTGGGCGAGCACCACGTGCACGACTCCAGCTGGTTCCATCGCACGCTGAAGTACGCCGAGCGCCAGCGGGACCTGGCGCGGGTGCAGGCGCAGGTGGTCCGCGAGCTGGGACTCCCGCGCTGGATGTACCTGTACTCCCTGGGCCGTCACGCGTACGCCCACATCCCCCCTGGTCTCAAGCGCATGGTGCGCCGCGGGGTCGTCGGCTCGCAGGAACGGGATGTATGAGGGTCTGCTTTCTCTCCACCAGCATGGGCATGGGCGGAGCGGACAGCCAGCTGCTCTCCGCCGCGCAGGAGCTGCGCTCCCGGGGCCACGAGGTGCTCATCGTCTCGCTCACGCCGCTCGGCCCGATGGGCCTCGAGGCGCGAAGCGCCGGCATAGCCACGGAGTCGCTGGAGATGCGCCGTGGCCTGCCGGACCCACGGGGACTGTGGCGCCTGGTGCGCCTGGTGCGGGCGTGGCGCCCCGACGTGCTGCACAGCCACATGGTTCACGCCAATCTGATGGCGCGAGTGCTCCGGCTCATCGCTCCGGTCCCGGCGGTGGTCTCGACCATTCACAACATCTACGAGGGCGGCCGCATCCGGATGGCGGCCTACCGGCTCACCAATTCGCTGGTCGACCGGATGACGATCGTGAGCCAGGCCGCTTTCGACCGCTTCGTGACGGAAGGCATCGTCCCCAGGGAGCTTCTCCGCGTGGTGCCCAACGGCGTGGACACCGATCGATTCCGGAACATCCCTGCCGGCGCGCGCGAGTCGGTGAGAGGATCGCTTGGTCTGGGGGGGGAGTTCGCGTGGCTGGCGGTCGGCCGCTTCGAGGTGGCCAAGGACTATCCCAACATGCTGCGCGCCTTCGCGAAGGTTCGCGAGCAGCAGCCGGAGGCCGTGCTGCTGCTGGTGGGTCGCGGATCGCTCCAGGAGGAGACGGAGACGCTGGTGCGCGACCTTGGGATCGCCGGCGGGGTGCGCTTCCTGGGAGTCCGCAGCGACGTCGCGGAGGTCATGAGCGCCGCCGATGGCTACGTGATGTCGTCCGCCTGGGAAGGCATGCCCATGGTGCTGCTCGAGGCCGCGGCGGCGGGGCTTCCCATCGTTGCGACCAGGGTCGGCGGCAACCACGAGGTCATCCGGGAGGAGGAGAGCGGCTTCCTGGTGGCGCCCCGTGATCCCGAGGCGCTCGGCCTGGCGATGCTGAGGTTGGGCGGCCTGCCCGAGGCGGCGCGGCGCGCGATGGGCCAGCGGGGGCGCGAGCACATCCGGGCTCATTATGACCTCGGCCGGGTGGCCGAGCGCTGGGAGGACCTGTACCGCGAGGTCCTCTCGCAGAAGGGCCTGGCCCTCGCCCCGGAGCTACCGCGTTGCTGACGTGGTGTCCAAGCCCGCGGGACCGGCGGGCGGGCACCGATAGACCTGAAGGTATTGCTGCCTGAAGTCCAGCCGCCCCCTGCCGATCGTATTGCTCATCTGACAGTTCCCATACATCCAGTCCGCCAGTCCACCGGGCTTGAGATTGGTGCGCAGCGCGTGCGCCGGGGCCGGGGCGATGACCCAGACTGCCCGGCCCTCCGAGCGCTGCAGCTCGTTCAGCGCCTCGTCGAGCGGCGCGGGATTCGGGCGGAGCTTCTGGACCGCCGGGCCCTTCAGATAGTGCGCCAGGACCATCGGCTGATCCGAGAAGACGACGTCACCCGGGGAAAGTCGCGGCTTCAGCCACTGCGCCACACCCCTGAAATCGAAGCGGCGCCCGTTGCGGTACTGCGACACGAGCGTCGGTGCACCGGCTGTGATGAAGAGGACGAGGATCGTGATCGGTACCAGCCACCGGGGACGCACGTGCCAGTCGACCTGAAAGATCCGCTCGAGCAGCACCCCCACGCCGAGGAAGAACACCGGTGCCGTCGGCAGGAGGTAGAAGGTGGAGACGGGTGTCCGGACCGAGACGAGGGCGATGAAAGCCAGCGGAAAGATCGCCAGGCTGGTGAGGAACATGCCCAGGGCTCGGTCGCGCTGCCAGATCAGGTAGACCCCGACTGCGCCTCCGAGCGCGACGGGAAGGGTCAGGCCTTCCAAGTACGCCGTCAGCAGCACCATCTGCTTGATCCCATGTCCGCGCTTGGGACCATGAAGGAATTGCCCCATTCCCGGATTCTGATCATGCATGGAGATCCATGATTGGAAGAGCGGGAACAGCCGGACCAGCGCCACAGCCACCAGCACGAGGCCGACCACCGCGCCCCAGCGAAAGCTCCGGTGATTCCACGCCTGCCGCAGGTACTGGGGCCGCAGGTAGGTCACCGCAAGCCAGATCGCGGGCCCGCCGACGAGCAGGATCGAGACCGGATGCGCCAGCACCGCGAGGACCGCGGTCACGAGACCGAGCGCGAGCGCCTTGCGGTTGCCGTCGCGCAGTCCGAGGTAGATGGCATACGGGTAGATGGCCGAGAGGAGGAAGACCAGCGACCAGTAGCGCGCGAACTGTGAGTAGAACACGTGCAGCCCGCTCACCGTCAGCATCAGCGCGCCGAAGAGCGCGGCGCGGGTCCCGATGAGGCGTCGGCCGACCAGATAGAGGGCCGGAATGGCGAGGACGCCGAACAGGGCAGGGAGGATGCGAAGGCCGAGCTCGTCCAGCGGCCGGACCGCGCCCACCAGGTAGTAATTGAGCAGGTAGCCCAGCGGGCGCGGGTTGCCCCAGCGGGGGTTGAGGGAGTCCCGCAGGGTGAACATTTCGGTCGCTTCGAAGTTCCACTCGCCGAGCCGCCAGAATCTGAGTGCGATGGCCAGCACGGTCAGGCCGGCGATTACGAGGCCGGGGCTGAGCCCCGGCTCCTGGGTATCCCTGGCAGCCATTCCCCCTGCTGAATCCATGCACGGACCTCCGAGCAGTATCTGGTGTAAGTGGTGACGCGGCAGGTGAATGTCGCGGGCCGCGTGGGTGCCCGGTAGGGGTGGGGCGGTGCAAGGAGTTGCACCAGGCACTTGGGCCCTGCAAAACCACTTGACAAAGGTGACGGGCGTCACCAAACTTGTCCCCGGCGCGAGCTCAAGACAACGAGATGACACCACCCTGGTGTTCATTCCTTCGTGCCCTGGCAGACTAGTTCCTAGTCTCAGCGTACCCCGTAACTCACCATCACATCACTGGCTCCGGCGGTAACCCCGCCTGTGTCCGTTGCGCCAGGACTCATCTACGATGAGCCGCCGCTCTGGCCGTGCCGAGCGATGGCCCCTCGCCTGCCGCAATCAGTGTGTCCCCTCACGCCGTTGTTACGGAGAGGAAAATCCTCGTATGGCCTACAGCTTCAAATTGTCCCGCAGGATTGCGCGCCTCCGAGCCCCCGCCTGTGCCGCTCTCATTGCAGCTCTCGCCGCGTGTGACAGCTCCGAGTCGCTCGACCCCAACAGCGGGATTATCCCGGACGCCGCCGATCAGAGCGGGATCACCGAGGTAACGGTCGAGGATGCGGTCGACGCAGCGGCGGTCGGTGAGCCTACGCTGGCCTCGATCTCGTTTGCGGGAGGCATTCCCATCGGCATGGCGGCACAGCCGCTCAGCCTGTTCGGCTCGCGGTTCAACGGCGCCAAGCTCACGATCGCGCCGGGCCAGCTCATGAGCCAGCTGTCCTCCGTCAAGAACCGCGGCGGCAGGATCGTGCTCATGATGGCCGGCAACCCGCGGCACTACAAGACCGACGGCCACTTCGACCTGAACAAGTGGAAGAACCGGGTCGACCAGTTCAAGGGCGTCAGGTTCGACTCGTATGTCAAGGACGGCACCATCATCGGGCACTACCTGCTGGACGAGCCGAACGACCCGCGCAACTGGAACGGAAAGCCGGTCTCGCCCTCCACGCTCGAGGAGATGGCCAGGTACAGCAAGCAGATCTGGCCCGACCTTCCCACCATCGTCCGCGTGGAACCCAGCTATCTCAGCAGCAGCCACAGGTACCTCGACGCCGCCTGGGCGCAGTACCTCTGGCGCCGCGGCAACGTCAACGAATACATCCGGGAGAACGTCGCGGCGGCCCAGAAGCGGGGGCTCGGTCTGGTCGTCGGGCTCAACGTCCTCCACGGCGGCAACCCGAACGGCACCAAGATGAGCCCGAGCGAGGTGGAGTCCTGGGGCTCGGCGATGCTGAGCAGCACCTACCCCTGCGCCTTCATCATGTGGCAGCACAACTCCACCTACCTGTCGACCAGCGGGATCGGCAGCGCGATGGAGGCCCTGCGCCGCAAGGCGGAGAGCCGGAGCTCGAGGAGCTGCCGCGGCTGAATCAGGCCGGCAGCCAAGCACGCAAACGGGGGCCGCGGATCATCCGCGGCCCCCGTTTCGCTCAGGCCCGTTTCGCTCAGGCCTGCCGCTCACCAGCCGCCGCGGCGGAACAGAATGACGGGAATGGTCCGAAGCATGATGCGGAGGTCTTCCCAGAGGCTCTGGCGCCGGATGTACTCCAGGTCGTAGCGGACCTTGGTCCGCACGTCGTCGAGCGAGCGATCGTAGTGGTGGTTGATCTGGGCCAGCCCGGTGATCCCCGGCTTGGCCCGCTGGCGCAGCGGATACTCCGCGATGTGGCCCCGCAGCTCGGCGAAGATCGTGGGGCGCTCGGGCCGCGGGCCCACGATGTTCATCTCGCCCCGCATCACGTTGAGCAGCTGGGGGATCTCGTCCAGCCGGTACTGGCGCAGGAAGCGCCCCACCGGGGTGATGCGGGGATCGTCCTGGGTGGCCCAGACCGCGCCGGTGCCGCTCTCGGCATCCACCCGCATCGTGCGGAACTTGTAGATGGTGAAGAGCCGGCCACCGTGGTCGAGGGTGCGCCGGTGGTTCCCGGCCTCGGCGCCGGGCGTGCGCCGGTCGAGCCCGACCCGCTCCTGGGTGTAGAGCACCGGGCCGCGCGAGGACAGCTTGACGGCCACGGCGATGAGAAGCAGGACGGGAAGCAGCGCGACCAGCGCGAGGAGCGCGAGCACGAAGTTGACCCAACGGGTCACCCGTGCGCCCACCGCGCTCCGGGAAGCGTCCGAGACGACCTCTCGATCCCTCTCGAGCGTCGCGAAAGTCTGCGGCGAAGATCCAACCCGCTCGACCAGGGCTTCCATCCAGCGCATCACGTAGATCGTCCGATTCCTGAGCCAGGGTGAAGGGCGGGAGCGTGCGCGGAACCGCCTTTTTCGCACGATCCATGCCCGCGATGCGGGGTCGCGAAATGGCATCGTGCAGGTGACATAGAATGTGTTGCGGCAACCACTTAGGGATACGAATTAGAGTGACTTCTAGGTGGGAACGAACGGCGCTTGTGGTAAATCGCCTACATTCACGGCCGCGTGCGGTGACAGGCTCACGCCCGCAGCGCCCACCATCGCACCAGCAGCGTGGCGCTTGCCGCCAGCAGCAGATGCACGGCGCCCGCGGTTACCGAGGCGAAGAAAACCAGCGCGATCCAGGCGAGCAGCGACACGATCGCGGCCAGCAGCGTGAGCGACATCGACTCCCTCCGGAATTGGGGCTTATCACACGTTGACGCTAGGCACACCGGTTTCTATCTTACCATTCGCGGTGACGGGGAGCCACATTATTGAGCCAACAGGTCCGATGATGGGTCCGAATGCCGTGGCGGATGCCATGCCCCTCGGGGGAAGGCAGAAGTCAAGGTGAGGACGCCGAGCATTCTCATTGGGCTTCAATAATCCTCTTCGTTGCCGTCCTAGACGCCGATCTCTTCGCGAGGTCGGCGTTTTTGCTGCGACCGGCGCCCCGTCGGGCGCCCTAGCCCCGGTTCCCCGGACCCCCCATCTTCCCAGCCATGCCTAGAGCGAGCGTCACCCGCAAGGTCCACTTCAACGCGGCCCACCGGGTGCACAATCCCAGGTTTTCCGACGAGTGGAACCGCGAGACGTTCGGTGAGTGCAACAACCCGAACTATCACGGCCACAACTACGAGCTGGAGCTCACGGTCGAGGGCGAGATCGATCCCGACACCGGGTACGTCCTCGACCTCAATCGGCTGAAGCACCTCGCGGAAGAGCGCATACTCCGCCGACTGGACCACAAGAACCTGAACCTCGACGTGGAGTGGTTCAGGGACCTGATCCCCACCTCGGAGAACGTCGCCCTGGTCTGCTGGAGAGAATTGCGGGCCGCGCTTCCCGAGACTCTCACCCTCCGGCTGCGACTCTGGGAGACGCCGAGGAACTATGTCGACTATCAAGGCGCATAAGAACCGCACCAGCGTGACGCACCCGGAGCTCGAGCCCTCTCACCTGGAGCCGTTCGCCGAGAAGGTGCGCGACATCCTGGGCGCGCTGGGAGAGGACCCGGGGCGGGAGGGCCTGGTGAAGACTCCCGAGCGGGTGGAGTCCTCGCTCCGCTGGCTCACCCAGGGATACCGGATGACGGTCGAGGACGCCGTGGGCGACGCGGTGTTCGAGGAAACCCACCAGAGCATGATCATGGTTCGAGACATCGAGCTGTATTCGATGTGCGAGCACCACCTGCTCCCGTTCTTCGGCCGGGCCCACGTCGCGTACATCCCCGACGGGAAGATCCTGGGCCTCTCCAAGGTCGCCCGCATCGTGGACGTCTTCGCCCGCCGGCTGCAGGTCCAGGAGCGGCTGACCGACCAGGTCGCCGATGCCATCATGGACGTGCTCCGCCCCACGGGTGTCGGAGTCGTCATCGAGGCGGCGCACTTCTGCATGATGATGCGCGGGGTCGAGAAGCAGAACTCGCGCACGGTCACCAGCGCCCTGCGTGGCATCTTCCGGGACGACTCCAAGACCCGGGTCGAGTTTCTCCGGCTCGCGCACGGCGGGCGAACCAACGAGTGACGCCACTGGCGGGCCGGGTCGCGCTCGTCACCGGCGCGACCCGCGGGATCGGCGCCGCGGCGGCCGCGGCGCTGGCCGGGGCCGGCGCCCGGGTCGTGCGGGTCGCCCGCACCTTTCCCCGGCCTGAAGCAGGCCCGTATCTCGATGTCGCCTGCGATCTGACCGAGCCCGCGCAGGTCGAGGAGCTCGCCGCGCGCGTGCTGGCCGCGGAGGGCGTGCCGGCCGTGGTCGTCAGCAGCGCCGGCGGGTTCCTGCTCCAGCCGCTCGAGCGCACCACGCCGGCTGACTTCGAGGCTCAGGTCGCGGTCAATCTCCGGGCGCCGTTTCTCCTTGCCAGGGCGCTGCTGCCGGCCATGCGCGAGGCCGGTGGCGGCATCTTCATCAGCATCGGCAGCGTGGCCGACCACGTCGGACTCCCCGAGAACGCCGCCTACGCCGCCAGCAAATACGGCCTCCGCGGGCTGCACGAGACTCTCGCCGCGGAGTATCGCGGAACCGGCGTTCGCCTCACACTGATCTCGCCCGGCGCGACCGATACCGCCCTTTGGGATCCCTTCCATCCGGAGCGCCGCCCCGGCTTTCCTTCGCGTGCCGCGATGCTGCGGCCCGCGGATGTCGCGGACGCCGTCCTGTTTGCCGCCACCCGGCCCGAGCACGTGCACGTGGATTGGATGAGGCTGCAACCGTCCGGGCGTGCGCGCTCCAGCCCCGATCCATCGGATGCTCATGCCTGAATCACCCCTGCCGGACCGTTCGCCGGTCCGTATCCTGCCCCGCCGGCTCCTGCTTTCCGCCGCTGCCGCCGCCGCCCCGCTCGGGACGGCGTGCGCCCAGGCCGATGTGCCGCCGCTTCCCGACAGCTCGGGGTGGGGCGTTCATGTCCTCGCCGCCTCGCATGCTCCCGATGGTGCGTTGTGGGTCGGAACCTATGGCAAGGGGATCTATCGGCTGTCGCGGGGCGCCGGGAGCTGGGAGGTGATCCGGAGCGACACGACGCCCGGCGCGCTCTCGTGGGACTTCGTCCACGCGTTCGGCTTCGGCCCCCGGGGCCAGATATGGTACGGCACTGTCGGGAACGGCTGGGGGCTGTCGGTGGACGGTGGCAAGACGTGGAAGAGCTGGACCTATGACCAGCTTGGTCCCGAGTGGCAGTACGTGGCCTCGGGCGGGATCGCCACGCGCGGCGACACCACGATGATCGCCACCGCCGACGGGCTCCAGGTCACGACCGATGACGGTGCGCACTGGACCGCCATCGTGGACTCCGCCGGTCCGGCCGCCAGGGGCCCGGCGGACACCGCCGTCGCGCTCCTCGGCAACGAGTACGTGCGTCGGCTCGCGGCCGACGGACGCGGGTGGATCGTCTCCACGCTGCGAGGCGAGCAGCGGCTGCGACACACCGAGGCGGGATGGGTGGCCGAGCCGGCAAAGGACGCGGTCTTTCCACGGCCCGACACGGTGACCCTGGGCGGGCGCCGGTACCGAGGCACCCCTTGCGGCCTGCGGCCGGGGGAGGACACCACCCCGTGCCTCCGCGGCGAGGCCAAGTCGGCCGAGGCGCCGGCGGCGCCACTGACCGTCTGGCTCAGGCGGCCGATCGCCGCCCGAGACAATCCGTTCATCGATCAGACCTACCGCTACGGCTCGACGATGGGGGGCAACTTCCAGCAGCACCAGGGCGTGGAGTTCAACAATCCCGACGGCACGCCGGTGTTGGCGGCGGGCCCGGGCACGGTGGTCTTCGCCGGGCCCGCCGAGGCGGGTGCGCTCACTGTCACGGTGCGCCACGACACGACCGTCACGAAAGACGGTGTCACCTACCGGCTCTACTCGACCTACTACCACAACTCCGCCCTGGGCGTGAAGCGGGGCGACCGGGTGCGGATGGGCCAGGAGCTGTCCAGGGTCGGCAACACCGGGCGAGCGACCAACGATCACCTGCACCTCGAGCTGTCGGCGTCGCCGACCGACTCGCTGCCCGCCATCGTGGACTCGTCCCAGCGCTTTCCGCCGTACACCACCAACGCCGAGCTCTGGATCGAGCCCCTGCCGGGCACCGGCATCGTCGCGGGCCAGGTGCTCGGGTCCGACGGCGTACCGGTGAGGCAGGCGCGGATCTACGGGCTGGTGAAGCCCCAGCCGACCGAGACGCCGTTCTCCTTCGCGGAGACTTACGGGGACAAAGGTCACTCGCACCCGCTGTACGGGGAGCACTTCGCCGTGAGCGACGTGCCGGCGGGGCGCTATGTGGTGGGAACCGAGATCGAGGGCAAGCGGGTGCTTCGGCGGATCACCGTCGCGCCGGGGAAGCTGACCTGGGTGGTCTTCGAGCCCTGATGTTCATCGAGCTCACCGACCACCTTCGCTGCCCCGCCGATCACGAGGAGGGCTACCTCGTCCTCCTGCCGGACCGCATGGACGATCGATCCGTACGCGAGGGGCGGCTGGGGTGCCCGCTGTGCGGTCGCACCTACACGCTCGACGACGGCATACTGGATCTCGGCGGCGGCGCGGCCGAGCCCCCTGCGACGACGCTGCTCGACCCCGAGCCGCTCACGGCGTTGATCGGGCTCGGCGGTCCCGGGGGCTATCTGGTCCTGGTCGGACGGCCGGCCACGGGCTGGCGCGAGGTGGCGCAGCTCAATCCCGGGGTCGGGCTGGTGGCGGTGAATCCTGGAAGGGACGTTGCCGATGCGCCCGGCATCAGCGTGGTGCGGGGCGCGACGCTTCCGCTCAAGTCCCGCTCGATGCGAGGAGTCGTGCTGGGCAGCCCCTACGGCGACGATCCGCGGTGGATCGCCGAGGCGTCGAGAGTGGTGTTGCCGGGACTGCGGGTGGCCGGGGAGGGCGCGGCCCCCGACGCGGCGATAGATCTGATGGCGACGGCGGGCGGGGTCTGGGTCGGCACACCCCGCCGCTGATCACCTCTCGGTGTAGAGCGCCTCGATCGCCACCCGGTGGCGCTCCTCCACGATCCTCCGCCGCACCTTGAGCGTGGGTGTGAGCTCTCCCGCCTCGACCGTGAAGTCACTCGCCAGGATCAGCACTTTCTTGGGCATCTCGAACTGCGCCAGGTCGCGCAGCGTCATTCGCACCTCGCGCTCGATCTTCTGCCGCACGTCCGGATGGGCGAGCAGCTGCTCGAGGCTGCCGTCGGGCAGGCCCTTGTACCCGACCCAACCCTTCACCTGCGCCTCGTCGGGCACCACCAGCATGATGGGGAAGGGGCGCCGATCGCCGATCATCACCGCGCTGGAGATGAACTTGCTCCCTTTCGCGAGGTTCTCGATGGGCTGCGGCGCGATGTTCTTGCCGCCGGCGGTGACGATCAGGTCCTTCTTGCGGTCGGTGATGCTGAGGTACCCGTCGGCGTCGATCAGGCCGATGTCACCGGTGTGGAACCAACCGTCCTCGTCGACGGCTTCGGCGGTCGCGTCAGGCTTGTTGAAGTAGCCGCACATCACGTTGGGACCCCGGGTGACGATCTCACCGTCGGGCGCGATCCGGATCTCCACGCCGGGGATCGCTCTGCCCACCGAGCCCAGCCGGTGGTGCTCGAAGGTGTTCACCGCCATCACCGGCGAGGTCTCGGTGAGGCCGTACCCCTCGAGGATCGGCAGCCCGGCGGCGTAGAAGAAGCGCGCGATGTCGGGTGCCAGCGGCGCGCCGCCCGAGATGAAGAACCGAATGCGCCCGCCGGTGCGCGCCCGGAGCTTGGCGAAAGCCAGCCGGTTCGCCACGGCGTGCCTGATCCGGAGCCCCGGCGGGATCGGCCTCCGGTCGATCGTGGCCTCGGCCCATCGCTCACCGACCTCCCTGGACCAGGCGAAGATGCGCTTGCGGAGCGGCGACGACGTCCGCACCGCGTCCAGCACCCGGGCGTACATCTTCTCGTAGAGGCGCGGCACCGACGCCATGAGATGGGGCCGGATCTCCCGCATGTTCTCGGGCACCGTGTCCACGCTTTCGGCGTAGTTGATCACCACGCCCGCGTGGAACATGCAGTAGTGCCCGAACATCCGCTCGAAGATGTGGGACAGCGGCAGGAACGAGAGGCACTCGTCCTCGGGATTGAAGCTGAAGAGCGCCACGCAGGTCGTCACGTTCGAGGCGATGTTCCCGTGGCTCAGCATCACGCCCTTCGGGTCGCCGGTGGTGCCCGAGGTGTAGATGAGGGTCGCGAGATCGTCCTCGACCACCTCGAGCGCCGCCGCGCGCCAGTCGGGATGCCGCCCGCGGGCGGCGCGGCCCAGGCTCAGGACCTGCTCGAACCGGACGACGTCGGGCCCCGCCGCGGACTCGTCGAACGCTACGATGTGCTTGAGGGCGGGCAGCCGATCCCGGATCCGCCGCACTTTTTCCAGCTGCCCGGCATTCGACACCAGCACCGCCACGGCGCCGGAGTCCCGCAGGATGTACT
>CAMPKP010000007.1 GCA_946887295.1 uncultured Gemmatimonadota bacterium
CGCCCGGTGCGAGAGGGCGATCCCCTTCGGCCGGCCGGTCGAGCCCGACGTGTACATCACGTAGGCCAGATCTCCGGCCCGCACCCCGCTCGGCAGCGGGTCGCTCGGCGCGCGGCCGATCGCCTCACGCTCGACATCCAGGCGGACGAGCGCCGGGACGCTGCCCGGAGGGATGCGCTCGACCTGCACACTGTCGGTGAGGAGCACACTCACCTGCGCATCGGCCAGCATGAAGCGCAGGCGCTCCGGCGGATGGGCCGGGTCGAGCGGCACGTACGTCGCGCCCGCCTTGATGACGGCGAGCATGGCGACCACGAGATCGAGCGAGCGCTCGAGGCAGAGGGCCGCCCGCGTCTCGGGCGCCACGCCCCGGGCGCGGAGATGGTGCGCCAGCCGGTTGGCCCGCGCATCCAGCTCGCGGTAGGTGAGGCGCTCCTGCTCGAAGACCACGGCGGTCGCACTCGGCCTGAGCGCGACCTGGCGGTCGAACAGCTCCCCGAGGGTGGCGTCCCCCGGATAGGCCGTCGCGGTATCGTTCCACTCCACCAGAAGCTGGTGCCGCTCCGGCTCGGTGAGCAGCGGGAGCTCCGAGAGCCGCCGGTCGGGATCGCTGACGATGCCCTCCAGAAGAGCCCGGAAGTGCCCCAGCATCCTCGTGATCGTTCCGGCCTCGAACAGGTCGCTGCAATACTCCACCTCGGCCCGCAGGCTGGCTCCGGCCTCGAAGATCACCAGGGTGAGGTCGAACTTGGCGGTGCCGCTTCCGGGGGACTCGATCCGCAGGGTCAAGCCCGGCAGCTCCAACTTGTGATCCGGAAGGTTCTGCATGGCCAGCGCCACCTGGAAGATCGGCGTCCGGCTCATGTCGCGCTCCGGCCGGAGCTCCTCGACCAGCTGCTCGAAAGGGATGTCGGGATGGTCGTAGGCCCCCAGCGTCACCTTGCGCACCCGCCGAAGCAGCTCGCGGAAGCTGGGGTTCCCCGACAGGTCGGTTCGCAGCACCAGCGTGTTCACGAAGAAGCCGATCAGCCCCTCGGTCTCCATCCGGGTGCGCCCCGCGATGGGTGAGCCGACCACGATGTCGTCCTGGCCGCTGTAGCGGGCGAGCAGGGTCTGGAACGCCGCGAGCACGGTCGCGAACAGCGTGACGCCCTCGCGACGGCTCAAGCCCTGCAGCGCCTGGGTGACGCCCGCCGAAAGTGAAATCGCCTGCTTCGCTCCACGAGAGCTCTGCACCGGCGGGCGGGGGTAGTCGGTCGGCAGCTCGAGCGCCGCCGGGGCACCCCGAAGCTGCGTCCGCCAGTAGCCCAGCTCGCGCTCCAGCCGCTCCCCCTGGAGCCGCTCCCGCTGCCAGACCGCGTAGTCGGCGTACTGGATCGGCAGCTCGGGCAGCGACGCGGGAACTCCGGTGACGAACGCCTCGTAGAAGGCCGTCAGCTCGCGGGAGAGCACGCCCCGGGACCAGCCGTCGCTGATGATGTGATGCATGCTCAGCACGAGCAGGTGCTCTTCGGCTCCCAGCCGCAGCAGCCGCGGCCGGAAGAGCGGTCCGCGAGCGAGATCGAACGGCCGGCGCGCCTCCTCCGCCACCAGCCGGCGCGCCTCGGCCTCGCGCTCGGGTTCCGCCAGACCCTGGAGGTCGGTGGTCTCCAGCAGGACGCCGGACGGGGCCGACACCAGCTGCATGGGGATGCCGTCGGCCGCCACGATGGTGGTGCGCAGTGCCTCGTGCCGCGCCACGATGGCGTCGAGCGTGCGCTGCAGCACCGCCAGGTCGAGCACGCCGGTCATGCGGACCAGCCGGGACATGTTGTGAAGCGGAGTGCCCGGGTAGAACTGCTCCAGGAACCAGAGTCGCTGCTGGGCGAAGGAGAGCGGGGCCGGGCCGCCGTCGGCGCGCCGCGGGATCCCGGGCGCGCCGGGCTGGGCGCGCCGCCGGATCAGGCTGCGCTCGAGCTCCGCCCGCTCGGCCAGGGAGAGGCCGGCGATCCGACGGGTGACCTCCTCCGTCACTCGAGCCCTCCGATCAGCCGGCGCGATGGTGCCGGTCGCCGGGGCTCCGACGAGTTCTGCGAGCACGCGCCGGCGATGATCGTGGCGAGGCCGGCCACCGTCGGCGCTTCGAAAAGGCTGCGCAGCGGCAGCTCCACACCGTACGCCGTTCGCAGCCTCGCCACGATGCGCGTGGCCAGCAGGGAATGTCCCCCGAGAGCGAAGAAGTCGTCGTGGACGCCCACGTGCGCGACCCCGAGGACCTCGGCCCACATCCCGGCCACCGCCTCCTCCAGCGGTGTGCGGGGAAGCGCATCATCGCGCTCCTCGAGTCCGGTCACCGTGTCCGGCGCCGGCAGGCGGTCGAGGTCGAGCTTGCCGTTCGGGGTGAGGGGCAGACTTTCCACCAGGACGAAAGCCGAAGGGACCAGAGGTCCCGGCAGCCGTTCCGCGAGGTAAGCACGGAGCGCGGCGCCGCCGACCTCACCCTGCCCCGGCACGACATAGGCCACCAACGCCATGGGCTGGCCGCCGAGCGGCCTCCCGATCACCGCACATGCCCGTACCTGTGGATGCCGGGAGAGCACGGCGGTGACCTCCTCCGGCTCGATGCGCACGCCGCGGATCTTGACCTGACGATCCAGCCGCCCGAGCACCGTCAGCGTGCCGTCGGGACGGAGGCGGCCCAGATCCCCGGTGCGGTAGAGCAGGTCGCCCGGCTCGCCGGAGAACGGGTTCGGAGCGAAGCGCTTTCGCTGCTCCTCGGCGGCGTTGACGTAGCCGCGGGTCATGAACGGCGTGCGCAGGACGATCTCCCCCTGCTCGTTCACGCCGCACAGCCGGCTCCCGTCCGAGAGCACCAGGGCCTGGCTGTGTGGCAGCGGTCCGCCGACCGGCTGGACGCCCGGGAGCGGATCCCGAGGCACCGGGTACCAGCACTTCACCATCGTGGTCTCGGTGGGCCCGTAGAGATTCACCAGGCCGCACTCGCCGCCGACCACTCCACGCCACCGCCCGATCAGCTCGGCGGTGAGCGGCTCGCCGGCGAGGAAGACCCATCGCATCGAGGGCAGCGACACCCCGCGGGGCGCGTGCTCCAGCCATGCGTGGGCCAGCGACGGCACCGCATGCAGCACGGTGATCTTCTCCGACGCGAGCCAGGCAATCACCCGGTCGGGGGACAGGTCCCGCGGCGGGAGGCAAAGGGTCGCGCCGCTCCAGAGCGGCAGGAACACATCCCGCAGCATGACGTCGAACGAGATGTTGGTGAGCTGCCCGCAGCGATCCCCCGGACCGATGCCGAAGGTGCCGCGCTGCCAGTCGAGAAAATGCCCGATGCCCTGATGGATCCCCAGCACGCCTTTGGGCTTCCCGGTGGTGCCCGAGGTGAAGAAGATGTAGGCCGGGTCCTCGGGAGCCGGGGGCGCCGGCCGTCCTGGGGCGGGGCCGCCGGCAGCGGTCGCTTGGCCGGTCCGCTCATCGACGGGAACCACGATCACGGTGCCCTGCTCCGCCGCCCAGGCCCCCTCGGTGGGGCCGCTCCCGACCAGCAACAGATGGCGTGCTCCGCTCTCCCGGAGCATGGTCTGCTTGCGCTTGTCCGGCAGATCGGAGGCGATCGGTACCATCACGCCGCGCGAGGACAGCACGGCGAGCAATGCGGTGACCAGACCGAAGCAGCTCGGACCGGATACGGCGACCACGGTCCCGCCGCTCACTCCCCCCGCCCGCAGGGCACCCGTGAGGACCTCGACCGCCTCCCGGAGCTCACGGTATGTCCAGGTGCGGTCTCCCTGACGAATCGCGGCGCGCTCGGGCGCCTCTCGCGCCACGCGCGCGACTTCTTCCGTCACCACCGCGTACCGGGGGGCGGGAAGTGCGGCGGCCGGATCCGGAATCAGCGGCCGGGCGCGCGGCGTCAGGAGCGAGTAGCTCTCGACCGGGCTCTCGGGCGATGCGACGGCCTGCTCCAGCAGCGACCGGTACTGCTCCAGGAGATGGGCCATCGTCTCCTCGGAGAACAGGTCCTCGCTGTACTTGCAGAAGCAGCAGAGCTCGCCGCCCGCCTCCTGCACCCGCACCGTGAGGTCGAACTTGGCGGAGAACTGGAAGTGTCCGAACTCGACGATCTCGAGTCCCGGGAGGCGGAGGTCGCCGCGTCCCGTGTTCTCCACCTGGAACAGCACCTGGAACAGCGGGTTGTAGTTGAGGCTCCGCTCGGGCTGCAGCTCCTCCACCAGGCGCTCGAAGGGAAGCTCCTGGTTGCCGTATGCCTCGAGCGCCGTCTCCCGGACCCGCGCGATGAGCTCGCGGAAGGTGGGATTCCCGGCGACGCTGGTCCGCAGGAGGAGGGTATTGACGAAGAACCCGATCAGGCCCTCGAGCTCGACGTGGGTCCGGCCGGCGATCGGTGCGCCCACCACGATGTCGTTTTGCCCGCTCCAGCGCGCGAGAAGCAGCTGGAACGCGGCGAGCATCGTCATGAAGAGGGTCCCGCCCTCCCGGCGACTCAGCGCCACGAGGTCGGCGCGCAGCCTGGGCGGGATGGTGAGGATCGCCTGCGCTCCGCGGTAGCTCGATGTTGCGGGCCGCGGCCGGTCGCCGGGAAGCTCCAGCAGCGGCGGAGCACCCTGGAGCTGCCGTTTCCAGTACGCCAGCTGCCGCTGCCAGAGATCGCTCTCCATCCGCCGGCGCTGCCACACGCTGAAGTCGGCGTACTGGATCGGCAGCTCGGGAAGCTGCACGGGCTTTCCGGTGGCGAATCCGTGGTAGAGCGCGCTCAGCTCGCGCTGCAGCACGCCGAGCGACCAGGCATCGCTGGCGACGTGGTGCAGGGCGAGCAGCAGCACGTGCTCGTGATCGGTCATCCGCACCAGCCGGCCGCGGAGGAGGGGATCCCGGGCGAGATCGAAGGGAGCCCCGGCTTCGTTCGTGGCGAGCAGCCCGGCCTCGGCCTCCCGCTCCTCCCGGCGCAGGGCGCTCAGGTCGGTGACCGGCAGCGGGAAGTCGGCACCCGGCTGGATCACCTGCACCGGGCCGTCGTCGCCGTCCGCGAACGTCGTCCGCAGGGCCTCGTGCCGGTGCATGATGGTCTCGAGGGCCCGGCGCAGGGCCTCGGTGTCGAGCTCGCCGATGAGCCGATTGGCCCGGAGAATGTTGTATGCCGGACTGTCCGGCTCCAGTCGCTGCAGAAACCAGAGCCGCTGCTGGGCGAAGGAGAGCGGGGCCGGGCCCGGCTCCGCTCTGCGCGGAACATGAGGAGCCTCGGCGCCCTGGGAGCTGCGCCGCAGCGTGCTGAGCGCGAGCAGGGCGCGCTGCTCCAGTGTCATCGCGGCGGTCGTGCCCGGAGCGTCGCTCATCCGCTGAGCTCCTCCGACGATTCCATCGCCACGATGCGCTCGGCCAGCCCGGCGACGGTCGGCGCCTCGAAGAGGAGCCGGAGCGGCACCTCGATTCCCAGCGCCGCCTCGATCCGGGCGATGACCCGCGTCGCCAGCAGGGAGTGTCCGCCAAGGGCGAAGAAGTCGTCCCGGGCTCCGATTCGCTCCACCCCCAGCACCTCGGCGCAGATGCCCGCGAGCACCTCCTCCACGGCACTCTGGGGTGCCACGTAGTCGGAAGCCGACGCGGAGCTCTGGCGATCGGGCAGAGGCAGCGCCGCCCGGTCCAGCTTGCCGTTCGAGGTTCGCGGCAGCGCGTCCAGCAACACGAAGGCCGACGGGATCATGTACTCCGGCAGCGTCCGCCGCAGATGGCCTCGCAGGTCGCTGATCGCGGGCGCCTCCCCGGGAGCCGGCACCAGATACGCGACCAATCGATTGTCGCCGGTGCCGTCCGCGACCGCCAGCACTGCCACCTGCCGCACAGCCGCATGCCGCGCCAGCGTCGCCTCGATCTCTCCCAGCTCGATGCGGAAGCCTCTCAACTTGACCTGATGGTCGGTGCGTCCCAGGAAATCCAGCGCGCCGCCCTCCCTCCGACGCATCAGGTCGCCCGTCCGGTACATTCGCGCACCGGGCATCTCGCTGAAGGGGTCCGGTAGAAAGCGCTCGGCCGTGAGCCCTGGACGCCTGGCATAGCCGCGCGCCAGCCCCGCGCCACCGATGTACAGCTCGCCGGGCACTCCGATCGGGACCGGCTCCAGCTGCCGATCGAGCAGATAGAGGCGGGTGTTGGCTACCCGATTGTGAAGCAACGGCGGGTCGCCCGCGTGCAGCTCGGCGGCGGCCGAATAGATGGTGGTCTCGGTCGGGCCGTACAGGTTCCACAGCCGGACACCTCGGGCGAGAAGCTCCTGCGCGAGGCTCGGCGGCAGGGCCTCACCACCGCTGAGAGCCTTGAGGCCGGGCTTCCCCGACCAACCGGAGTCCACCAGCATGCGCCACGTCGTCGGGGTGGCCTGGAGGACCGTCGCCCGGGTGCGGACCAGCGCGGCCGACAGCAGACGCCCGTCCATGGCGGTCTCGCGCGCCGCGATGACGACTCGTCCCCCCACGGTCAGCGGGAGCAGCAGCTCGAGCGTCGCGATGTCGAACGTCAGCGCGCTCACCGAGAGCAGCGTATCCCCGGGGCCGACCCCGGGGTCTTCCCGCACCGAGGCCAGGACGTTCACCAGCGCGCGGTGGATGACCTGTACGCCCTTGGGACCTCCGGTCGAGCCCGAGGTGTAGATCACGTACGCCAGATGCTCGCCGGTCACTCCGCTCGGGAGCGCCGCGTCGGCCTCGGGAACCGGCCAGCGATCCTCGTCATCCATGCAGATGAATGCGGCGGTGCCGCGCGGCAGGTTCGCCAGCCATTCCCGCTGGGTCACCACCACCGGTGCCGCGGCGTCGGACAGCATGAGCTCGAGCCGCTGCGGCGGGTACGCCGGATCGAGCGGCAGGTAGGCCCCGCCCGCCTTCAGGATCGCCAGGAGCCCGACCAGCAGCTCCGACGATCGCTCCACGCAGAGTCCCACCGGGACCTCCGGACCCACGCCGCGAGCCCGCAGGAGCCGCGCGAGGCGCTCGGCCCGGCGATTCAGCTCACGATAGCTCAGGTCCTCGTGCTCGAACGTCGCGGCCACGGCGTCCGGCGTCCGTGCGGCCTGGGCCTCGAACAACCCGTGCGCGGTGGCCCCGGCCGGGAGCTCGACAGCGGTGGCGTTCCATTGCACCAGCGCATGATGCCGCTCAGTCTCGGTCAGCACCGGCAGGCGGGAGAGTCGCCGGTCGGGATCGCCGACCACGCTTCGGAGCAGGGTTTGAAAATGGCCCAGCATGCGGACGATCGTGCCCTGGTCGAACAGGCCGGTATTGTATTCCACCAGGGCGTGCAGACCTCCCGGCTCGTCGCGCAGGTAGAGCATCAGATCGAAGCGGGAGATCCCCCGCTCGAGCGCCACGGGAGAAACCTCGAGGCCCGGGAATGCTGGCAGAGTCGCCGGGGCGTTCTGCAGGGTGAACATCACCTGGAACAGCGCCGAATGGCTGAGACTGCGCTCCGGCCTGAGCTCCTCGACCAGCCGCTCGAAGGGCAGCTCCTGGTGGTCGTACGCGCCGAAGGCGGTCTCGCGTACCCGCCCGAGCAGCTCGCGGAAGGTCGGGTCACCCGAGAGATCGGTCCGCAGGGCCAGCGTATTCACGAAGAACCCGATCAGCCCCTCGGTCTCCGTCCGGGTGCGCCCCGCGATGGGCGAGCCGACCACGATGTCGTCCTGGCCGGAGTACCGCCCCAGCAGGGCCTGGAAAGCCGCGAGCAGCACCATGAACAGCGTGGCTCCCTCGCCTCGGCTCAGCGCCTGCAGACCCAGGCTCAGCTCCCGAGGCATGAGGAGGTCCTGCCTCGCTCCATGGAACGTCTGCACCGGTGGCCGCGGCCGGTCGGTGGGCAGCTCGAGGACCGGCGGGGCATCGTCGAGCCGGCCGCGCCAGTAGGCCAGCTCGCGCGCCAGCCGCTCGCCCTTCAGCCATCCCCGTTGCCACAGGGCGTAGTCGGCGTACTGGATCGGCAGATCCGGGAGCGCCGCGGAGGCGCCGCTCAGCTCTGCCTCGTAGAGCGCCGCCAGCTCCCGGTACAGCACGCCCATCGACCACTCGTCGCTCACGATGTGATGCAGGGTGAGGATCAGGATGTGCTCGTCGGGCTCCAGCCTGACCACTCGCGCACGGAACAGCGGAGGCCGGGTGAGGTCGAACGGCCGGCGGATCTCCTCCTCGGCCAGGAGCCGCGCCTGGCTGGCGCGCTCGCCGCCGGGAAACCCGGTGAGATCGGCAAGCGGCAGCGGCAGCCGTACGATCGGGGCGACGGTCTGGACCGGCAGACCGTCGACTGCGCTGAAGCCGGTCCGCAGCGAGTCGTGTCGCGCGACCAGCGCGTCCAGGCTCCGCCGCAGCGCCGCGGTGTCGAGCGGTCCTTTGAGGCGCACGGCCCGGGCGCTGTTGTACACGTGGGTGCCCGGTTCCAGCTGCTCGATGAACCAGAGGCGCTGCTGCGCGAAGGAGAGCGGGACCGGCCGCGCCGCCAGGGCCGTCATGAGGCTTCCAGCTCGGGCACCGATGACCCCTCGCCCTCGTGCAGCAGCAGCTCCAGCACCACTCCGGCCTGCTCCTCGACGGTGGGCGCGTCGAAGAGCGACCGGAGCGACATCTCGAGCCGCAGCTCCTGGCGGACGCGCGAGATCAGCAGCGTGGCCAGCATCGAGTCCCCGCCCAGGTCGAGAAAATGCTCGTCCACTCCGACCCGCTCCACCTTGAGCACCTCGCCCCAGAGCGCCGCAAGCAGCTCCTCGACGGGTGTCCGGGGCGCGGCGTAGGCGCGCCGTGCGGGCGCCGCGGGCCGCTCCACCGAGCCCAGGCCGAGCCGCGCGGCCAGGCCGATTCGCTGGAGCTTGCCGGTGGGGCCCTTGGGTATCTCGTCGAGGAAGAGCACGGTTCGCGGCACCTTGAAATCCGCCAGCCGGGTCGCGGCGAAGTCCCGGATCTCCCGCTCGGTCGCTTCCACTCCCGGGCGCAGGACCACCGCGGCGCCCACCTCCTCGCCCAGCATGCCGTCGGGAATCGCGAAGGTGACGACTTGCCCCACGGCGGCGTGATCCATCAGCACCTCGTCGATCTCGCGAGGCGAGATCTTCTCGCCTCCCCGGTTGATGATCTCCTTGAGCCGGCCGGTGAGCGAGAGATAGCCCTCCTCGTCGAGACAGCCCTGATCGCCGGTGCGGAACCATCCGTCGGTGAACGCGGCCCGGTTGGCTTCGGCATTGCTCTCGTAGCCGCGGGTGACGTTGGGTCCGCTGATCACCACCTCTCCCTGCATCCCGGCGGGCAGCAGCTTGCCTGCCGCGTCCATGATGGCGATCCGGGGCCCGGCCGCGAGGCCGACGGAGCCCGGCTTCCGCTGCCGCGGAGGCAGCGGATTGCTGGCCATCTGATGCGCGGCCTCCGTCATTCCGTATGCCTCGATGACCGGCGCGCCGAAGGCCTGCTCCAGGCCGGCCATCACCTGGGGCGGCAGCGCGGAGGACGACGAGCGGATGAAACGCAGTGGACTGCGTCGGATGACGTCCTCGTGCTTCGGGGCTCGCGACAGAATGGCCTGGTGCATCGTGGGCACGGCCGAGTACCAGGTGGGGCGGAACGTATCCATCCACCCGAAGAATTCGGGGGCGTAGAATCCGGGCGTGCAGATCACTTCCGCCCCTGCGGCGAGCGAGGCGAGCACGGCCGCGACCAGGCCATGGATGTGAAACAGGGGCATGACGTTCAGGCAGCGATCCGCAGGCGTGAGATCCAGCGCCGACCGAACGTGCTCCGCCGAGGCACAGAGGTTGGCGTGGGTCAGCGGCACCAGCTTGGGACGCGACGTGGTTCCGGAGGTGTGAAGGACGAGGGCGACATCGTCCGGCTCCGCGTATCCGGGCGAACCCGCTGGCGCCGCCGCGGCGGTGCCGGTCAGCGTGAACGCGCCCGCCTCCGCCTCCGGCATGGTCGAGAGCTCGATCACCGGAATGCCGAGCGCCTCGGCGGCGCGGATCGCCGGGGAGTCGGAGCCGGACAGGACGATCAGCGCCCCCGCGCCCAGATCCGAGAGATAGAAATCGAACTCTTCCGCGCGATAGGTCGGATTGAGCGGCGCCGCCGTCGCGGCGGACGCCACGCCGAGAAAGGCCATGGCCATCTCGGGTCCGTTCGGAAGCACGATGGCCACGCGGTCGTTGCGCCCCACGCCCAGCGCATTGAGCGAGGCCACCATCGCTCCCGCCCGGGCGTGGAGCCGGGCATATGTGAGCGGCGGGCGCCCGGGAGCGGCCACCGCGATCGCGTCGGGCCGCGACTGCGCCTGCCGCGCCAGCAGCCGGTAGATGCTCACGAATTCTCCGGGGCGACGTGAGTGCGCCGGGTCAGATTTTCCTGGAGCACCGCGGCGCATTCCTTGAGACCGACCGCGCGCCCCGGGGCGGGCTCCGACAGGATGCCGTCGGTCTGCTTCAGGCAGCCGATCGCCGTCGCGACCGCCGCCTGGGCGGCGAAGAGGCAGGGCGTGCTGTAGATGGCGAGGGAGATGCCCGCGGCGGCGAGCTCGGGAAGACTGCAGCGGGGGGATTTTCCTCCCGCGATCTGATTGAACGCCAGCGGCCGGCCGACCTCCGCCTTGAGGGTCCGGATCAGATCGAAGTTCGCCTGCCCGTCGACCAGGATCGCGTCGGCGCCGGCGGCGTCGAACGCCTTGGCCCGGCGCCTGATCTCGGCGGCATCGGACGCATCGGTCCGGGCAACTACGACCATCTCGCGCCGGGTCTCGAGCACCCGCTCGAGCTTGCCGACGAACTGGTCCAGCGGGAGGATCTGTTTGCCTTCGAGATGGCCGCAGCGCCGCGGCCGCTGCTGATCCTCGAGAATGACACCCGAGGCCCCCGCGGCTTCCAGCAGAGAGACGACATGGCAGGCGACCTCGGGGTCGCCGTATCCGTCGTCGATGTCGACCAGCAGGTGGGTGCGGGGCAGCAGTGCCCGGACCCGGTGGACGAAGGCCACCAGGTCGGACCAGGCGATGAAGCCGATATCGGGCAGGCCATAGTGGCTCGCCGCGAAGCTGAAGCCGCTGAGGAAGAGGGTGTCGTAGTGCCGGGCGGCAAGCGATGCCGAGAAGACATCGTAGACCCCGATAAAGGGGATCGTATCCCCCCGTGCCAGCCGCTCCCGCAGCCCGCGACCCCCGTAGTGCTCCATCGGCTACTCCGCTCTTGGCAGGGGAGAAACGCCTCTTGTGGCCCGGACGCCACAACACAGTCGCCACCCGGCCTCGCCGGCACCCGCTGCGGGGCGCAGGAAAAGGCCTAGGCGGCGATGAGATCGTGTACGGGGTGGGATTTGACCCCACAACAGACCTCGGAAACGCAAGAGGTATACCCTCCATGGGGCCATGGATCGCCGCCCCAGGGCGCCGCTCAGGTGGTGTCGAGAAGCCGAAACGGGCAGGTGGTGGATCCCTGCGCGCGGGGCCGGGAGATCGCGGGGTGCGGGTCTACGACCTTCAGCACGAACGCCGAATCGATGCGGTCGAGGACCAGCCGGCCCAGGGGACCACGAACCCACAACGCGACATGATACACGCCGGGATTGAGATGGAGTGACTCGATCCGAAGGCCCAGGAGATTGCGCCCCTGCTCGAGGTAGGTCACCAAGCCCATCGAGAGCGTGTCCGCGCCGACCAGAATCGTGCCCTCCTCGTCGCGCAGACTGATACCGAAGCCGCCGATCATTCGCGGCGCGTCCGAGACGATCACGAGTCTGAGCTCGAGCGGCCCGTCGGGGTACGCGTTCCGGCCGCAGTCGTCGCGGTCGCTGCGGTACTGGACCGACTCGATGTAGGCCTCGCGCGTGCCGGTCCGCTGCAGCCGCGACGTCTCGAGCCAACTGTCCGGTTCCGGCGCGTCCGGAGCCAGCGCGAGATAGCGTTCCAGCACGTCGGCCGTGTGGCCGTCGGACACCAGGCGGCCCCCTTCCAGCAGAATCGACCGCGGGCACATCCGCTGGATGGCGTTCAGATTGTGGCTGACGAACAGGATGGTGCGCCCTTCACCGGCGACTTCCTGCATCTTGCTCAGGCACTTGCTCTGAAACTCGGCGTCGCCCACGGCCAGCACTTCGTCCACCACGAGGATCTCGGAGCGGAGGTGGGCGGCCACCGCGAACGCCAGGCGGAGGTACATGCCGCTGGAGTAGTGCTTGACCGGCGTCTCCAGGTAGCGGGCGACCTCGGCGAACTCGACGATCTCGTCGAATCGCCGGGCGATATAGGCCCGCTCCATGCCGAGAATGGACCCGTTGAGATAGATGTTGTCGCGGCCGGTCAGCTCCGGGTGAAAGCCGGTACCGATCTCCAGCAACGATCCGATCCTCCCCTGCACCAGGGCGCGGCCCTCGGTCGGCGACGTGATGCGGGAGAGAATCTTCAGGAGGGTGCTCTTGCCCGCACCGTTCTTGCCGACGATGCCGAGGACCTCGCCTTCCTTCACCTCGAACGAGACGTCCTGGAGCGCCCAGACCAGATTGTCGCCCTCGGAGCCGGCGCGCGGGCTGCGCAGCTCGCGCAGGTTGCGCAGCGGCGCGGTAGCGGTGCGCAGCACGGCCTCGCGCAGCGACGTCGGCCGCGCCCTTCGCGCGCCGATGCGGTACTGCTTGCCTATGCGGTCCACTCCGATCACGGTCGCGGGCATTGGTCGGCTCGTCCTCAGGCCACGTCCGGGAACACCCGCTCGGCGTGGCGGAAGTAGACCGTGCCCGCCAGGAAGATCGCCAGGGCTCCCGTCATGGAGAGCCCCAGCTCGAGTGGGGTCGGCCCCGGCGTGCCGAGGAGCAGCGCGCGAAAGGCCGTGATCAATCCGGCCATGGGATTCAGCGCGTAGAACGGCCGGTACGCCTCGGGCACCAGCGACATGGGGTAGGCGATGGGCGACGCGTACATCCAGATCTGCACCAGGAACGGGCTCAGGTGTCTCACGTCCCGGTACTGGACACTCAACGCCGCGAGCCAGGACCCGGCGCCCATCGCGGTCATGGAGACGGTCACGACCAGGATCGGGAGAAAGAGCATTCCTCCGATGCCGGGAACGATGCCGGCGGCCAGCAGCGCAAGCAGGAGCACCACGGTGGCGATCGCGAAGTCCACCAGGGCCGCGAGCACCTGGGCCCCGGGGATCACCAGCCTCGGGAAATACACCTTGGTCAACAGATTGCGGTTGAGGATCAGGCTGCCTCCGCCGCCGCTCAGCGCCGAGGCGAAGTAGGTCCAGGGGACCAGGCCGGCGAGGCAGAAGAGAGGGTACGGCACGCCGTCGGACGGAATCCTGGCGAAGCGTCCGAACACGATGCTGAAGATCACCATCGGCAGCACCGGCTGGAGCACCGCCCACCCGGCACCGAGCACGGTCTGCGAGTAGCGCGACTTGACGTCGCGCCAGACCAGAAGCAGGAGCAGGCCGCGGTAGGCCCACAGCTCGGCGAAGTCGATCGCCGGCCAGCCCTCGGCGGGAGCGATCTCGACCGCGCGCCTGGGCCGGGTCGAGCCGTTCGGCCGGTCGAGACTCACGCCGAATTGTCGGGGCCGCACTTCGGAAGGAAGCGCCATTCTCCTGGGCGGTGTCGGGTACCTGGGGTGGATGCCGGCCGACCGCCCGCAAGGACCGGTCCGGTCAGGACATCCGCCGGGCCTGCCGGGCGAGAGACCCGATCGTCAGGGAGGATCCAGCTCTATGTCGTTTCGCCGGAGGCGCTTCGTGGAAGGCCGCTCGGGCGGGGGAAGACAACTCGAGCGAGTGCGGCCGGCTCCGCCGGCTCAGGAACCGGTCGAGACTGTGGCACAGCCGCAACGCGGTGCGGCGCCGGCGATCGATTGTTTCGGAAGGTCGGGCCCGTCAGCCGGACAGCAGCTGCCGCCGGAGCTTGGTCATCCGGCGCCGCACCGAGCCGTCGTAGATGCGCTCTCCGACCCGGATCACGGTGCCGCCGAGGATCTCGGCGTCCACGTGGAAGGCGGCCAGCACCTCCTTGCCGAGCTGGCGGCTGAGCGCGGCCTCGATGTCGCGCTGGAGCGACGGGTCGGCCGGTCGGACCAGCGTGATCCCGGCTCGCAGCCGGTTGTACTTGAGGTCGAGCAGCCCCAGGTACTCCGTGGCGATCTCCCGCAGCAGCCTTTGTCTTCCCCGCTTCACCACGGCCTGGAGAAAGCGGACGAAGTCGCGCGGGGCCCCGGCCAGCGCCGAGCTCAGCAGCCGCGCCTTCTCGGACTTGGGCACGCGGGGCGACATGAGCACCGCCTGCACCTCGGGTGTGGTCTCGATCGCACCCGCCACCGCGTCGATCAGCTCGGCGTAGCGATCCGTCTCCCCGCGCGCCTCGCCGAGCTCGAGCAGCGTCTCGGCGTAGTTGCGGGCGATGGTGGTGGACCTCAACGCGACTCCAGGGTGGAGAGATACTCGAGCACCAGCTTGCGGTCGGTCTCGCCGTCCAGACGCTTCTCGATCAGCCTCGACGCGGCGGCGAGCGAGATATCCACGGCTTCGCGCCGCAGCTCGGCCACCGCGCGGTCGCGCTCCTCGGCGATCTCGCGCCGGGCGCGCTCCAGCAGCTCTTCCTGCTCCTGCCGGGTCTTCTCGATCGCGTGCGCGCGCTCCTTGTCGGACACGTTCCGGGCCTCGACGAGGATCGCATGGGCCTGGGTCTTGGCCTCGGCGAGGAGCTTCTGGTGCTCGGCCAGCATCGCCGCGGCCAGCTCGCGATCGCGGGCAGCCTCGGCGAGCTGGCGCTCCAGCGCCTGCTCCCGGGCCTCCACCGCGCCGAGGATCGCGGGCCAGGCGAACCGCTTCAGGATGGCCAGCAGCAGGAGGAAGACGACGATGGTCCAGAACATGAGGCCGCCCTCGACCGTGAGGGGCCCCGACCCGTGCTCCTGGGCGGCGGGCGCGTGTTCCTGGATCACTGCAAGCGCGAGGTTGAGCATCGACTTCTCCGCGGAAACTAGGGGGCCATCGGGTGCCGGCTCTCGTCCCGGCGCGCCGACCGCGCGCGCCGAGAGCCGGCAACCGCCGGCCGACGCCTCAGAAGTTGATCTTGCCCTGAATCAGGAACGCGATGACCGCGACGAACAGCGCCACGCCTTCGATCAGCGCCGCGGCGATGATCATGGCGGTCTGGATGCGCGCGGTGTTCTCCGGCTGCCGCGCCATTCCCTCGGTGGCCGAGCCGCCGATCCTCCCGATGCCGATGCCGGCGCCGAGCACCGCGAGGCCGGCCGCGAGGCCGGCGCCGATGAGACCGTATCCCTTGTCGGGGCCGACCGCCGCGGCGGTCTGAAGCAGGGCGAGCATGTACAGCATGTCGTACTCCGTCGAATAGTCGGGAGAACCGGTGCCGGTCGCGCCCGCCGCGCTCGAGCCGCCTCTCCCTGAGCGGCCGCGCCACGGTGACCCGCCATCGCCCCGGCATGCAGCCAAGGCAGCGGGCATCGTCCGCCGGACGGCGGACTACTCGGCCGACGCCGCGCGGGCGCGCGGGGCGTCGGGGTTTCCTGCCTAGTGCTCCGCCCGCATCAGTCCGATGAACACGCTGGTCAGCAGCGTGAACACGAACGCCTGCAGGAAGGCGACGAACAGCTCCAGCAGCATGATCCCGGTCGCGAGGACGGAGGCCGCCGCGCCCACCAGATAGCTCTGGAAGAGAAAGGTCAGGCCGATCAGCGCCAGCACCAGCACGTGGCCCGCCGTCATGTTGGCGAACAGCCGGACCGCCAGCGCGAACGGCTTCGACAGCTTTCCGATGATCTCGACCGGCGTCATGATGACCAGCATGATCGGCTTGAGGGGACCGGGCAGGCCGGGCGGCAGGTAGAAGATCGTGTTCAGGTACCCCTTCAGCCCCAGCGTCCGCATCCCCGCCACTTCGATGGTGATGAAGGCCATCAGGGCGAGCGCCGCGGTGACGGCGATGTTCCCGGTGGCCGTCGCTCCCCAGGGAAGAAGGCCGAGGATGTTCATGACGAGAACGAAGAAGAAGAGCGTCAGGAGATACGGGGCGTACCCTTCGCCGTGAGGCCCCACGTTGGGCAGCACGACCTCCTGCCTGATGTACAGCGCCAGCGCCTCCATGGCGCCCGCGAAGCCCTTGGGCGGCCGGCCCTGAGCCTGCGCGCGCGCCACCGCCCGTGCGCTCAGCAGGAAGGTGAGCGCCACGATCGCGGCCGCGATGAGCATGAAGACCAGGTGCTTGGTGGGCGACAGGTCGAGCGTGAGGCCGCCGATGTGGATGGGCTCCCACCGGGGCAGGTGCACCACACCGAACGGGGTCTCGATCTCCTGCGAGTTCCCGATGTGGTGGATGATGTCGATCTGGTTCCCGGAGGCTTCCTGCTGCGACGACGGGGCCACCTGGTCGCGGGCCACGTCGGCGGTGCCGCCGTGCTCCTGCGCCGACAGGATGGGCCCCGCTCCGAGCGCCGCCAGGGTGAGCGCGGCGGCCAGAGTCACCGATCGTCCGAATCGCGTCATCGCTCGTCTTCCCGCGAGTGTTCCCGCATCGCCACCACTCCTTCCACCAGCAGGAGCGCCACCAGAGTCCCCACCATCGTCGCCAGCATCGGGGCCGCCAGGTCTTCCGAGATCGGCATCAGCGCGAAGGCCGCGACGCCCACCACCGCGAAGCGCACCAGCAGGCCCAAGCCCCACACGATGAGGAATCTCTCGCCGCCGATGGCCCGCAGGGTCCACCAGCCCAGCGGGGCCTGCAACAGCAGCCCGGCGACCGAGCCCCACACGATACCCGGGCGAGACTCCCCCGGCGAGATGGTCGCGGCAAGCAGCCCCGCAAACGCCACCGCCGCTACCCCGGCGCCGTAGCGCCCGGCGAGCGTCACTCGCCACCGCCGTCCTTCTTGTTGAGCGTCCGGATCAGCGAGTACATCGTGCCGCCGAAGCCCAGGAACGCGGCCGCTATGGTGATGATCCCGCCGGTGCCGAGCTTGCGGTCAACCCACTGCCCGGCGAGCACGAACACCACGAGACTCACGGCCAGTTGAATGCCGAGCCCCGCGTAACGCATGGGCCCGGGCGACTTCCCGCCGCCCGGCTCTGGGGTGGTCACGGGGCAAAACCTATCGGCTTGTGAAAAATTTCGCAAGCTGATGCGGGCCGCTGAGATCCCGCTGCCCGAGACGATGGAAGTGCTGGCCTCTCGGCCCACTCTGGCATCTCCACCGGCACCCGGGTAAGCTCAACCCAGACACCGGACCGAGAGAGTATGACCGCAACACAGAGCGTCCCCCAGGACGACGTGCAGCAGCTCGAGCGCCTCGTCGCCGCCATCAAGCGCCTCCGGGCCCAGGTGGCGCAACGGATCGTGGGCCAGGAAGACGTGGTGGACGGGATCCTCACCGCGGTCCTCGCCGGCGGGCACGCCCTGCTGATCGGCGTCCCCGGTCTTGCGAAGACGCTCATGGTCCAGACGGTCGCGGAGGCACTGGAGCTGAGCTTCAACCGGGTGCAGTTCACCCCCGACCTCATGCCGAGCGACATCACCGGCACCGACATCATCGAGGAGGACCTCACCACCGGCCGGCGCGCGTTCCGCTTCGTGCATGGGCCCATCTTCGCGAACGTGGTGCTCGCCGACGAGATCAACCGCACGCCGCCCAAGACCCAGGCGGCGTTGCTCCAGGCCATGCAGGAGCATCAGGTCACCGCGGGCGGCACGACCTATCGCCTCCCCGACCCCTTCTTCGTGCTGGCCACGCAGAATCCCATCGAGCAGGAGGGCACCTATCCGCTCCCGGAGGCCCAGCTCGACCGCTTCATGCTGGAGCTCAGGGTGGGCTACCCCAGCCGCGCCGAGGAGGAGGCCATCGTGGAGCAGACCACCGGCTCGGTCCGGGCGGCACTGCATGCGGTACTCGACGGGCCCTCGGTGCTCGCGATGCAGTCCCTGGTCCGGCGGGTGCCGGTCTCGCGCGGGCTCATCCGCTCGGCGGTGACGCTTGCCCGCATGACCCGCCCCGCCGACCCCGACGCCCCTTCCTTCATTAAGGAATATGTGGACTGGGGCGCCGGCCCCCGCGCGTCGCAGTACCTGGTGCTCGGGGCCAAGGCGAGAGCCGCCATGGCCGGCCGGCCGATGGCCGACCTGGACGACGTCCGCACCGTGGCCCCCTCGGTGCTGCGGCACCGGGTGGTGACCAACTTCGCCGCGGAGGCCGCCGACCGCACCGGCGAGGACCTGGTGCGGGAGCTGGTCGCCGGGAAGGGGTGGCTCGGCAGCTGAGCTCCTTCGGCCCCAACGTGACGCGCCCCGCCGGCCACATGGCCGGCGGGGCGCGTGTATTTCCGGTCGGCCTCAGAGAACCGGGTCCATCAGGTCCTCGAGGAAATCGAAGCCGTCGGTGAATATCAGGAACACCGTCTCCAGCGCCTCGAGCTCGGCGTCGGTGAGGGCCTGGCCGTCCGCTCCGGTGATCACCGGCTGCTCGCCCTCCACCGTGGCTATGGTGGCGAAGAGCTCGCCGTTCACCTCGACCTCGTAGCTGCCGGTCGTGCCGCTCTGGGTGCCGGAGACGGTGACGAGCCCGTGCGGACCGCGAGCTGCCAACGTGGTGGTCACCGCAATTCCGTCCGCCTCGCCCTCGAAGTCGATCCGGAAGCCGCCCCGGGTGGGCACGGTGAGCTGGTAGTCCAGCGCGATGGTGTCCGACGTGAGGTGGTGGTCGAGATCGAAGTTCACCCGGTCGTCCCCGTTGGTCACGAAGCCCGAGACGTTGATGGTGAACGCGCTCTCGCTCCCGGCGACTCCCAGCGTGTAATCCAGGTAGGTCACACCGGCGGAGACCAGCTGGATGCCGACCGTCGCGGCATTGGTGCTCGGCGTGACCACGATGTCCGCGTGTCCGACCTCGACCAGCGGCACGACCGGCACACCGGTGATGCCGTTGATCGCGTACACGATGAAGCGCACCCCGTTCTGCGGCGCGCCGGTCGCGTTCGACGCCTCGTACTGGTCGGTGTCGGGGTTGTAGACGAAGGTGACGCCGAGATGATCGTCCACGATCGCCGCGGTGGAGAGCGAGGGCCGGATGCCGCCGGTCGGACGAACGTAGGCCTTCGCGACGGTCGCCGCGTAGTGGCCGGCGACCTTCCGGTCGCCGGTGACGAGGGCTTTCGTCGGCATTGCGCGCAGCGCGGCGGCCGCCGGCGACTCACCGAGAACGGAGGCCATCGAGGCGCTCGCGGCCGCGAAGCTGCTCATCGCGGGCGACTCGAACGAGGCCTGCATCGCGCCGATGTCGGAGGAGGTGCCCGCCGGATCGAACGGGGCGTCCGGTGCATTGGAGTCCTTGCCGCAGCCGGCCGCGAGGGCGGTGAGGGCCAGGATGGCGAGTGAGCGCTTTGCGAAATGCGGGACGCGCATTGGGACCGGCCTCCATGACATCGGGTGCAGGGGTGGGTCCGAACTGGTGTTCGGCCACGGGTTTGCGGAGCTGGTGCAACCGCTTGCAGCGTCCGATCGGCGGGTCGGCCCGGGCGGACACCCTCGAGTGGGCAACCCGTGTGCCCGCCGGCCCCCGGAGGCTGGCGGCGTAGTACCGCCGGGTGGTAACCTGCTTCCACATGCCCATCAGCGAACCCACAGCCACGGCCGTCATCCTCACCATCTGCGGCGTGCTGCTCGCGGTCAGCGTGCTGTCCAGCCGCGCCTCCCAGCGGATCGGCGTGCCGATCGCGCTCTTCTTCCTGCTGGTGGGGATGCTCGCCGGCTCGGAGGGGATCGGCGGGATCCCGTTCGGCGACTACCGGCTCGCCTTCAGAATGGGGTCGCTGGCGCTGGCGCTCATCCTCTTCGACGGCGGCCTCAACACGCCGCTGGAGGCCGTCCGCCGGGTCTGGGCACCGGCGGGCGTGCTGGCGTCGATCGGGGTGGTGCTGATCGCCGGGCTGGTCGCCGCGGCCGCGCACCTCGGTGGGCTCGAGTGGCCGGCGGCCCTGGTGCTGGGCGCCATCGTGTCCTCCACCGACGCCGCCGCGACCTTCGCCGTCCTCCGCGCCAGCGGGCTCCAGCTCAAGCGTCGGGTGGCGGCCACGCTCGAGGTCGAGTCCGGCGCGAACGACCCGGCCGCGGTGATTCTCACGACCGAGCTCGCCTTCAACCTGGTGCGACCGGGCGAGCTGCAGATCTCGACCATGCTCCTGGGCATCGCCACCCAGCTCCTGATCGGCGCGCTCCTCGGAGTCGGGGCCGGATACGCGGGCCGTGCGCTCATCGGCCGGCTGAACCTCGTCACCGGCGGCCTCTACCCGGCGCTGCTCCTGGCCGTCGGGCTGCTCTCCTTCGGGGTGGCGACCCTGCTCCAGGGCAGCGGGTTCCTGGCCGTCTACCTGACCGGCATCGTGCTCGGCAATGGACCCCTCCCCTACCGCGCGGGCCTCCTCAGGATCTTCGATGCGCTGGCCTGGCTCTCCCAGATCGGGATGTTCCTGATGCTGGGCCTGCTGGTGTTCCCGTCACGGCTCGGAGAGATGGCCCCGCTCGGCCTCGGGGTGGCCCTGCTGCTCGCCGTGGTCATCCGACCGCTGGTCGTGGCCCTGTGCCTGGCACCGTTCCACTACCCCAGGAAAGAGACGGTGTTCATCGGCTGGGTCGGCCTGCGCGGCGCCGTCCCGATCGTGCTCGCGACGTTCCCCGTGCTGGTGGGCGCGCCGGGCGCGGACCGGATCTTCCATCTCGTGTTCTTCATCGTCGTCGTGAGCGCGATCATTCCCGGAGCCACCGTGGCCTGGGCCACCCGTCGGCTGGGACTGGAGTCCCACGAGCCACCCGCGCCTCACGCGGTCCTGGCCATCGAGTCGCGGGTTCCATTGAAGGGAGAACTGATCTCCTTCTACATCGACGCCGCGCTGGTGGTGAGCGGATTGAGGCTGGACGAGCTGGACTTCCCCGAAGGGGCTTCGGTCGCGCTGGTGGTGCGGGGGCACGCGCTGATCGCGCCGAAGGGCGGCACGGTGCTGCAGCCGGGCGATCACGTCTACGTCGTGGTTCAGCCGGAGGACCGCCCGCTCATTCAGCTCATGTTCGGGCAGCCGGAGGAGGGATGATCAGTGGTTCCGGGTGCGCTCCAGCACCTCCGAGACCGTGCCCACCAGCAGGTCGGGAGGCACCGGCTTCTGCAGGAATGGCTCCAGCATCCCTTTGCCCGTCACCAGCATCGTGTCCTTGGGATAACCCGACATCCACACCGCCGCGATCCCCGGGTGCTCGGCCGCGAGGCGCCGGCTCAGCTCGCGTCCATCCATGACCGGCATCACCAGGTCGCTGAGCACGAGGTCCACCCTGCCCCGGTGCCGCTCCAGGGCATCGAGCGCCTCGCGGCCGTTCCGCGCGAGAAGCACGGAATAGCCCGCGGATTCGAGCGTCCGCTTCATGAGCGAGCGGATGATGTCCTCGTCGTCCACCACCAGCACCGACGCCGTCCGGCCGGAGCCGTTGCGCTGCGGCCGGGGCGGCGCCTCGACCCCGCTGGGCGCCGGCACCATCGGCAGCAGCACGGTGAAGGTGGTGCCGGCCTCGGGCCGGCTCTCGGCCCACACCTGTCCCCGGCTCTGGGTGACGATGCCGTGCACCGTGGAGAGCCCCAGCCCCGTGCCTTCGCCGATCCCCTTGGTCGTGAAGAAGGGCTCGAAGATGTGCGACAGGTGCTCGGGGGCGATGCCGGCCCCCGAGTCGGTCACCATGAGCACGGCGTAGGGCCCCCGCACCGCGCCTCGCTCCGGCACCGCGTTCCGGGTTCCGGTCCGCACCACCAGGTCGCCGCCGCCGGGCATCGCGTCCCGCGCGTTGATGGCGAGGTTCATGAGCACCTGGAGGAACTGGGCCCGGTCCACCTGCACCCACTTCGGGCCCGGCGCGAGCTGCACCACGATCTGGATGTTGGTGCCGATGAGCCGCTGGAGCAGCGACTGGCTGTCGGCCACGGCGGCGTTGAGATCGAGCGTCTCGGGCAGCAGCACCTGCTGCCGGCTGAAGGCGAGGAGCTGGTGCGTCATGCTGGCCATGCGCTCGCTGGCCTTGCGGATCTCGTGAAGATCCTGCCGGGCCTGGGCGCTCAGTCCGGGGTCCTTGTCCACGAAGCCGGCGAAGCCGGTGATCCCCTGAAGCTGGTTGTTGAAGTCGTGCGCCAGTCCGCCGGCCAGCCGCCCGACCGCCTCCATCTTGCCGGCCTGGCGCAGCCGCTCCTCGGCCTGCCGGTGGTCCTCGACGTCGGTCATGGTGCCGACCCATTCCTTGATCCTGCCGGTCGCGTCGCGGATCGGGACGCCGCGCCCCACCACGCGCCGGTAGACGCCGTCGGCCCGCCGAAGCCGGAACCTGATCTCGCCCGGCTCGCCGCGCCGTAGATACTCGGCCCGCTCGGCACGCACCCGGTCGACGTCGTCGGGATGGATCGCGCGCATGGAGCCGTCCTTGTACTCGTCCCAGGCGAGCCCGGTGAATCGCTCGTAGCTCGGGGAGCGCGAGGTGAAGCGTCCCCGGGAGTCGCTGGTCCAGATCACCTGCGCGGTCGCCTCGATCAGCGACCGGTAGCGCTCTTCGCTCTCCCGGAGCGCCGCACTCGCCTCGGCACGGACCCGGGCCAGATGGAGCGCCGCCGCGACCCGCGCCTGCAGCTCCCGCGCGGCGAACGGCTTGACCACGTAGTCGTCCGCTCCGGCCTCGAGCCCTTCGACCCGGGCCTCCTCGCCGGCGCGGGCCGAGAGCAGAATGACCGGCAGCCGCACCGTCAGGGGATCGCCGCGCAGCTCTCGCAGGAGGCCGAACCCGTCGAGCACCGGCATCATGACGTCGGTGAGGACCAGATCGGTGCGTCCCTGGCGGGCGACGCGAAGCGCCTCCTCGCCGTTGGAGACGAGGGTCAGATCGTAGTGATCGCCCAGCAGGCGCCGCATGTAGTCGCGCATGTCGGCGTTGTCGTCCGCCACGAGCACGCGAGGCCGCGTGCCCGCCGGCGGCAGGAGGCCCTCCTCCACCGGCGGCGTCGCGGAGGCGGGAGCCGCGGCCGTCGTGCCGGGCAGCCAGCTCAGCGCCTCTTCCACGTAAGCACCGGCCCTCGTCGCGGTGGATGCCAGCGGTGCCACGGGGCCCACCCGCTCGGGGGGCAGATGCGCGGTGCCGAACGGCAGCCGCACCTGGAAGCGGCTGCCCCGACCGGGCTCGCTCTCCACGACGACGGTCCCGCCATGCAGCCGCACCAGCTCCTGAACCAGCGCCAACCCGATGCCGGTGCCCTCGTGCGTCCGGCCCCGCGAGCCCTCGACCCTGTGGAAGCGCTCGAAGAGCCGGGGTACCTCGTCGGCGGGAATGCCGGTGCCGGTGTCCTCGACGGTCAGGATGGCGGCACCGGCGTCGGGGGCCACCGCCAGGCTCACCTTGATGCTGCCGTCGAAGGTGAACTTGAACGCGTTGGAGAGCAGGTTGAGAACGATCTTCTCCCACATGTCGCCGTCGACGAACACGGGCTCGGGGAGCGGCGGACACCGCACCTCCAGCCGCAGGCCGGCGCGGTCCAGGGCCGAGCGGAAGCCGGCGGCGAGTTCGGCGGTCGTCGCGGAGAGATCGGTCGCCCGGAAGCTGGCCACCACCCGCCCGGCCTCGATCCGGGCGAAGTCCAGCAGTGTGTTCACCAGCTTCAGCAGCCGGAGCCCGTTGCGGTGGGCGGTCTGGACCAGCTCCAGCTCGTCGGGCCCGGTCTCGGCGTGCTGCCGCGCCAGCACCTCCTCGAGCGGGCCGAGCATCAGGGTGAGCGGGGTACGGAACTCGTGGGAGACGTTGGAGAAGAACGCCGTCTTCGCGCGATCGAGCTCGGAGAGGGCTTCGGCCCGCTGCCGCTCCTCCTCGTAGGCGTGCGCGTTGGCGATCGCGCCGGCGATCTGACCCGCGACCAGACCCAGGAAGCCCTGGTACCTGTCGTCGAACAGGCGGTAGGGATTGAGACCCGCGACGAAGACGCCGGTGCGCCCGGTCTCGCCCGAAGGGGAGAGCGGCAGCGCGACGGCCTTGAGCGGCGGCCGGTCCCATGCGCCCGAGGGCAGCTCGCCGGCACCGCCGAGATCGTACACCAGGTGCGGCTCGCCGGTGCGGAGGACCTCGCCGAAGGGCCAGAGGTGCGCGGTATCCAGGCCGATCGTCTCGGGCGCGGCGGGGTGGCCGGGAGAGAGGCCGGCGGCGCCCGCGAGCACCATGCGCCGATCGTCGGGCTCGAGGAGATAGATGAGTCCGAAGGGCAGGTCGCGCGGCTCGCCCTGGAGCGCGCCGGCGCTGAACGCGCACGCGTCGCCGACCGTCCGGGCCTCGGCGGCGCGGGCGGCCAGCTCCCGCAGCAGCGCGAGCCGCCGCTCGCCGACGATCCGCAGCGTGTCGTCCGTGTTGGCGCAGAGGATCCCGCCGGTGCCGCCCTCGTCGTTGGGAACCGGGCTGTAGGAGAAGGTGTAGTAGGTCTCCTCCGGGTAGCCGTGGCGCTCCATGATGAGCAGGAGCGCCTCGTCGTAGGTCCCTTCGTTGTTGGCCATGGCGGAGCGGGCGCGGGGGCCGACGTCGCCCCAGATCTCGCGCCAGACGTCGGCGGCCGGCTCGCCGAGGGCGCGAGGATGCTTCCCGCCGATGATGGTCTTGTAGGCGTCGTTGTAGAGATTGATCAGGCGATCGCCCCACCAGACGAACATCGGCTGGCGGGAGGTGAGCATGATCCTGACGGCCGTCTTGAGCGCGCGGGGCCATCCGGCGACCGGGCCGAGAGGAGAAGCGGTCCAGTCGTAGCGGCGCATGAGCTCACCCAGCTCGCCGCCGCCGGCGAAGAGGTCGGGGGGAGCCACGAGCCTACCCCTCCGCTACGAACTCGATGCTGGGGTCGTCTCCGCAGTCCTGCCAGGTGATGCGCACGTAGCCGGGAGTCTCGCCGAAGGTGCCGCCGACGCGGAGCTCGCCGTCGTCGAAGCGCTGGCCGGTCGAGGTGCAGCCCGCGTCGTAGTGCAGGGGCGTGGCGGTGGTGATGGTGAGATCGAAGTTCTCGGTCGTGCCCCTGGTCCAGTTGACCGTGCCGGAGACCGTCACGGATCCGCTCGGCAGCGGCTGGTTGATCTGGAGCGTGTTCTCCGGGTCGAACCCGACCGTCCACACGTGCTCGGCCGCCGCGTCGGGGAGGCCGGTGAAGGTGCGCACGACCTGCAGGTCCGTGGCCAGCTCCAGCCCGGCAGGGCTGCCGGTGAGCGCCATCGTGCCGTTCCGGGTGACGGAGTAGTTCTTGTCGGCGTCGTCGGCGCTCAGGCTGAAGCGCAGGCCGATGAGCGTGAGGTCGGCACCGAAGCCGGCGGTCTCGGGCGCCGGGTCCACGATCCGCAGCTGGCCCACGACGTCGAGGGTGAAACCCCGCACCCCCGTGTAGCGGCAGGGCGGCGCGGTGAAGAGGTAGCTCGCGTCGTTGGGCACGCCGTCGCCGTCGGTGTCCGTCGCCGACGACGGGGTGACGCAGGGATCGTCCGCGGGTCCGGTGCTGAAGGGCTGGAGCAGTCGCGCCGGGAAAAAGGCGTCCAGGGAGGCCTCCACGTTGTCACGGACGGTGAGTCCCACCGCGGTGGCGGCGTTGTCGGGCAGCGGATCGTTGTCGGGATCGGTGGAGTCCCCGCAGGCGGCGAGGGCGACCGCGAGGGCGCCGGCGGCGAGAATATGACTGCAAGGGCGGCGCATGGGCCGGGTCTCCGGAACGGGTTGGTGCTGGAGCATACTCGGGAGAGGCCCGGCCCAACAAGCATAGCGCCGGCCCCCGGGGCCGGGCGTCGGGTCAGAGATAGGACGGCCACCACGCGCGGCTGCGCGCCTTCAGGTCGCGTACCACCGGCAGAGCGGGCAGAGTCGTGAAGCAGGCGCGCAGGTGGTCGAGCGCCATGATGACCATGACCAGGCCGCGGAGCAGGTCCCCGCGATCGAGCCGCGGCGTCCTCGCCACGGGGACTCCCGGCTGGACGCCGGCCCGGTCGACGTGGATGCGGTATTCCCCGGAGGGGAGCTCGAGAGGGAGGGTCGCGCCCAGGCGGTGTCCCTGGGGTCGGGTGTCGGGGCCCGTATGGTCGAGGGCCCCTGATGCGACTGCGTGGGAGCCCATGCCGGCCCACGGATTGCGCTTCCGACGCCGAATCGGTCGACAGTGTCGAGGTTCTGGACGACATCCAACAATGCAACGCTTGACCCGATTGCCGGCGTGGCGTACCCTGGCAGGTTGATCCTGGCAAAACCGACCCTGTCTCGCACCGGAGTTTCTCCTGCCTTGCGCCTGCCTCCAATGGTAGACCACCTGCCCGACGGCGGCACGCCCTGGCTGGGCTGGGTGGACACGGCCGCGCTGCTGAGCCAGGCGCAGGCCTACGAGCTGGCGGGCTCCCTCCGGCATGCGGAGGCCGCGTACGGCGCGCTGATCGTGGCGGCCACCCGCCAGCGGGACCACGCGACGCTGGCGGCGGCGTTCCGGCATCGTGCGGTGCTGGCGCACCAGGCAGGCGACACCGTCCGCGCCCGGAGCGCGCTCCAGCAGAGCTACGCGGTGGCGGCGATCCTGGGGGACCCGCGGCTCACGGCTGAGACGCTGAATACGCTGGGCGGCCTGGAGCTGGAGACCCGGAACCTGGCGGCGGCGGAGGCGGCGCTGCTCGAGGCGGAGGCGCTGGCGAGCGAGGAGCCGGCGGTGCTCGCCCGTGTGGAGCAGAACCTGGGAATCGTCGCGAACATCCGGGGGCAGCACGATGCCGCCGAGGCACACTACCGGAAATCGCTGGCGGCCTTCGAGTCGCTGCCCGACAAGCACGGCAGCGCGATCGCGCACCACAACCTCGGCATGCTCGCCGCGGACCGGGGCGACCTGGTGCAGGCGGTGGTGCACTACGATGCATGCGAGCGGCTGGCGGAGGTGAGCCGGGACACCCACTTGGTGGCGCTCTGCCTGCTGAACCGGGCGGAGGTGCTGCTCGCCCTGGGCAAGGCCGGTGAGGCCCGCCGGGACGTGGCGGCGGCAGAGCGGGCGTTCGAGGGGCTCGGAGCGCACTTCGATGCCGCGGACGTGCATCGGGTCCTGGCGCTGTGCGACTGGGCGGACGGCCTGCTGGGCCAGGCGGAGGCGCGGCTGGCCCAGGCGCGGGAACTGGCGATGATCACCGGGGCGCGGCTGACGGAGGCGGAGGCGGCTCGGGACCTGGGTCGGCTGTATGCGGAAACAGGGCGGCCGACCGAGGCGCAGCGTGTGCTGCGGGAGGCCGCGAGGGCGTTCGAAGGTCTTGGGGCATCGGGAGATGCGGAGGCGACTGCGCGGGAGGTGGCGCGGGTGGTGACAGGCGAGACCATCTCGGAATAGGCATCTTCCTTGGTTGGACTGTTGAGATCCACTACTCCTCCCGAATTACAGATCATCAAGTCCCGACGCCCAGCTTTAGCCCCGAAGTTGACGGTTCTTTAATATCGCCTCATACTCTCGATACAACTCGTTCTCGAGGCCCTCATGGAGGCGCGGCTATATCTCCGTTGCCTGGGCCAGCCTGCCTTGTTCTCACCGGCGGGTGAGCCGATCCGATTCCGCACCAAAAAACACCTTGCGCTGCTGGTGTACTTGGCAATCGAAAACCGCCAGGTTCATCGTCGCGACCGACTGGCGGAGATGTTCTGGCCAAACGCGTCAGGGTCGGACGCTAGGCATTCCCTAGCAACTGCCCTTTCCATCATACGCCCTCGCCTGGGACTCGACGGAATCCAGTCCGACCGTGATCACGTCTTGCTAAAGGCTGGTCAACTCACACTGGACCTCGGCAGGCTGTTGACCGGCGATGTTCTAGGATCCGAGTCTGAACCACCTTTAGAGCTCGCAGGTTTTCTCGAAGGATTTGAGATCCCAGATGCGGGAGAGTTTGGGCTCTGGAAGGATCGCGAGCAAGCAAGATTGCTCCCGCAAATCATGCATGCGTTCAGTGTGCTTATCGATTGCTGTCGTCGGCACGGCGACACCCGCCAAATTGAACAACTTGCCACTCGCATGCTGGCGCTGGACGAACTATGTGAGCAGGCCGTTCGTGCAAAGATGGAGGTACTTGCCCTGGCCGGGGATCGCCTTTCGGCGCTCAAGCTATACGAGAGATGGACTCTCAAACTGAGTGAAGAGCTTTCGGCAACTCCGTCGGACCAACTCGCTCGTATAGCAGCCCAGCTCCGTAGGCGTGGATGGGAGGGTACTCCGGTTACGGATATCCCGACGCCTCCGATGGATCAACGCAGGGTTCGCAACTTCGTCGGTCGTTCCGTAGAATACCGCGCACTCTACGAAGCCTGGGAAGGCCTTCGGAACCGCGAAAGGGGCCACGTCATGGTCCTAGGGGACTCCGGGGTTGGTAAGACCACGCTTGTAGAACGATTCACCACGGCCGCAAGCCTTGAAGGGGCGGTGGTTAGTCGAGTCCAGTGCTATGAACTGGAGAGAGAGATACCGTACGCAACCCTGGCGGGCCTGGCAACCGGCCTCTTGGACCGCCCCGAGGTTCTCGGCACCCCCCCGGAAGCCCTCGCTGAGCTCTCGCGCATCGCTCCGCAAGTTCGTCAAAAGTTTAATGCCATACCTCCGCCCAAGGACATTCAAGGAGAGACTGCTCGCATCGAGCTCACAGAAGCATTTCATCAACTGCTGGAAGCAGTAGCAGAGAACATGCCTGTCATCCTAGTGGTAGACGACTTGCACTTGGCGGATGACGCAAGCCTTGCTGTCATACACCTTCTCGTGAGACGGGCACTAGATCAGCGCACCATGCTTGTAATGATTGCCAGACCCGGCGAGCTCGCCCTAGGTCGGCAGAGTAGGCGGCTGCGCGAGATGGCGAGCGGATTGAGTATTCGCGAGCTTGAGATCCATCCACTCACCGACAGTGAGAGTGTAGAGCTCCTAGATCAATTGACGGTTGCTTCTTCCTTAGAACCGACCTTGTCTGTACGCAAGGCACTTCTAGAAGCGGCCGCGGGCTTCCCATTGGTGCTTGAGCTCCTACTCCAAGACTGGGAGGCGAACGGAGGACGTTCACTGGGGTTGGCGTTTAATGCGATGACTGCCGACCTAGGGACGAAGGGGCAGCATTCGGCCGCCTATCAGCAGTTCCTGAGTCGCGTAGCCCGGACGGTGGACCCAGCGACAAAGAGCGTGCTCCACCTAGCGTCTATACTGGGACCTCGCCTCAACGACCTTCCAATGTACAGTTTGGCCAGCTTGAGTCTCGGTCAAACAATGGCCGGCCTCGCGCAGTTGGCGGAAATGAGAGTGCTGCGAGATGACAGCCGTGGCCTGGAATTCGTGAACGAATTGGTGCGGGCTCAGGTTTACGCGTCGGTGCCGTCATCAATCCGAAAAGCACTGCATGGGGCGATAGCAGACCGGCTCTTGGGAAATGACAGTGCGCTTCCCCACAGCTCAGGTCTTGAAGTGGCATGGCATTGCCTACGCGCTGGTCGTCACGAGCAAGCCACACCGCACTTGGTTCGGGGCGCGAGGCAAGCGATGCGGCAAGGCGCACCACACGTTGCAGAGCGTGCGTTAGCTAGTGCGCTCCCGGCTGTTAGTCAAACAGAGCGTCCTGAACTACTGCTCCTTCTGGCGGAGGCGCTTCAAGAACAGGGGAGGTGGCGTGAATCATTGGATCACTTAGCGGTCCTCCCCGAGTGCGCACGCGATCTCCGCTGGAGAGGTGTAGTCTTATCGGCCCTGGCTACGTTGAACTTGGGAGCGTCACTAACAGAGGAAACACGGTTGCAGATTCCTTTACTCAAGCGGATCCTGCGCGCAAGCTCGGATGGCCGCACACGAGTAACGGCAGCACGTGTTGTCGCGCATTTTGCGTCTATCGACCGGGACTATGCAGCCGCAGAGGCATTATTGCCACTCGTCGGTGAGATCCCAACTGATGACTTGGATGAGGACGCACAAGGACAACTCGCCCTCACACGAGGCATGCTGCTCTGGCTTGCTGGAAATACACGAGAGAGCTACCAGGAAGTCCATAGCATGGTCGATGCTCTTAGGCAAAAGGCAACCAAGAACATTGTCACTGTTCAACTCGTGACCGGACTCGGATCACTTCGAATGCACCAAGGCGAGTATGAAGAGGCGTTGAGTCACTACAAGGTTGCCTCCGAGATGTCGGCACGCCTCGGAAACGATACCCAACTAGCTGCCGTACTTGGCAATCTTGCGCTTTGCCATGGGCGTTTGGGGAAGTACGACGAGCAGCTTCGAATATGCCTCAGTGCACCGAAACCTTGGGGAGCCGAGTTCGGAGGATTTGTCGAGGTTCAACTAACATACTGTGAGGCGCTCGCGCTGATTATGCTCAGGAGGCAGGAGGAAGCGATAGGGGTCATAGCAAGATTGGATGGAAGGCTCCAGGGCGCGTTCCCACCGTGGATAACTCAGGCCTGGCACCTCTGGAAAGCGGATTTGATGCTCTTGGTGGGCAGAGAAGCAGAAGCGGCGGCGATCGCAGGCAAGGCTTTGCACAGTTTCGGGTTCCAGCTACAGTCGCCTGGGTTCGCTGGCTCATTCTCTAGGTGGCTTTCCTACTTCGGCCAAGCAGGGTACCGGCCGGATGCCCTCGAAAGCCTTCGCATGCTCTTGAGGCAACCCGGCAACTACGATGCCCTCGACAAGGTAGAGATCATGTGTGCTGAGTTGTCACTGGAGGGGACGGCTGGAGGTAAGGCGGAGGCATTGCGGTCAGACATTTCAAAGCGGCTGGCACTACTCCCTAGTGAGGTTATGAACCACCTTCGACGGCTCCGGTCATTGCCTTAGGCACCACGTGGCTTCCAGAGATAGCCGCTAGGCCAACTAACGCGGCGAGACCGCATAGGGGTTTCCCGCTGCTGAACGCCAGCAGTGTTACCAGCTATAAGTCGGCGAACTGCGACCGAAGAGACCGTTACCTCCACGAGATCAGGATCGAACTGGGTACCTTTGCATTTCTGCAATTCTGCAATGACGACCTCAAGTGGCAAGCGCTTGCGGTACGGACGATCCGTAGTCATTGCATCAATAGTGTCCGAAATAAGGATGATGCGTGACCCCAAGGGAATGTGCTTCCCCATTAACCCGGTCGGGTAACCTTCACCATCCCACCGCTCGTGGTGGTGCCGGACTGAATCTTGAATAGAGCCACGAAACTTAGAAATGATGCCGACCAATTCGGCGCTCTTTGTGGAATGCGTTTGCATCAAGGCCGTTTCCTCGGCCGTCAACCGCCCCTCCTTTCTGAGCAGCGGGGCAAACTCTTCGTGAATCTTACCTACATCGTGAAGAAGAGCGGCCGTCTGGATCAGTTCTATTTCAGCCGACGGCAATCCGAGTTCAATAGCAATCGCGCGTGACAACTGACTTACGCGGAGCGAGTGGCCGGATGTGTAAGGGTCACGCGCCTCGATGGCCTTCACCATAACCGCCAGGAGTTCACGGCCACTCTCCTGTAGATTGTGGTACATGCCATAAACATGACGCACGACTACGATTGGAACGATGACGGCGAGTAAGCCCAAAGGGCCGAACGCCGTTAGCTCCTGGGACTTAATGAAGAACCAAGCAGCCATAATGGCTACTATACTTGCTCCCAAGTCGTAGCCTAGCACACCGCGCGTATTGAGCGTCCAAACCTCGCGGAATGATTGGCCCGTGCTGAGAGAGACGACCGTGCTGACCGCAACGGAGTTAATCGCGAAATACAGAGAGGCGAAAGCGAAGAACAGCACGAAATCCAAACGCAGGGCGTCAGAGGAAACCAGTTCGAGTGGCTGTAAGTAGGCCGGTGGAACCGAACCACCAAGCAGGTGATAGACGAGCAGGCTTGCCGATACTGACAAGGCCAATTGGGAAACGTTGAATACTATCTTTATGGGGGGTAGCCCCCGTAGAAATTGGCTCAAGCACAGCGACACAGCCGCAATTGTAGCGCCCCAGAAGCCTCCGAAGAGTATTCCCGCAGCGATATGCATGACAAATGATATCGAGCCTTTGCCACCAGCCCGAAGCTGCATCACTAATTGTTCGAGAAAGAAGGTGATGAGCAGGAAGGAGCCCAAGTCCCAGTAACCAGGAAATGGCAAACGCAAAGTCCACGAAGCCGTCATGGCCGCAAAGGCTAAGACGACAGTCAGTCCGACAAATGCATGCAATCGAAGCTTGCTCGGCATGGGTGAAAAAAGGGGTTGGGGGGCCCCGGTCCATACCTACTATGCCCAGGTCTGAGTTTCCGACTTGCTGAACAGACCTGCAACAAAGTAGGCAACCGTCGCGATCCAGCTGATCTTCAACATGAGCGTCACCCCCGTTTGAGAAAGCATAAACTCGGGAAGTGGCGAGCCTCGCTATGGCTGCCAGACGCTCCGCTCAATCAGTTGTCCGCTAGTCTCCGCTGTGCTCGACCTGCTTGTAACTGTACCGCAGAGACCGGGATCCCCTAACCTTGTGTCCTTTCCGTGATGGGTTGGCCTGCCGGCTCCCCCACAAACCGCCCCTGACTGCCTCCTATGGATGCAGCGGGCGCACCCTTCGGTACGCCCAGTGTCGTCATCGCTAGTATGAGTCCAGAAACACGGATGCGTAAGAGCATCCGCTCACCGCAGCCATTTCCCTATGGCCGCCGCGCCTCGGTCCACCGGTTGGTCGCGTCCAGCACCGCAAACACGGCCGCCCGCTCCGCGCTCTCCTTGATCTCGGCCGTGCCGGTCAGGAGCGAGGTCTCCCGACCCCCGAGCCCCTGCACCGCCACGAACGCGAACTGACGGTCGAAGGCCTCCACGATCTTGGCGCCCTCGAGCGCGATGGAGAAATCCGTCAGCAGGCGGTCGATCACCGTCACCGACGCCTTCGCCGCGCCCTCCACCCGGCTCCGCGGCGTATCCGACGCCTCCTCCTCAGCCGTCTCGGTCTGTCCCCGGAACGAGAGCGTCACCGTGATGGCGATGCGGTGCGGCCGCTTGCCGGGGGCCACCGACATGCCCTCGAACAGGAGCGCCCGCTGAAGCGTCTTCTCCCGCACGGTGTCGCGCTCCAGCGCCTCGAGCGGCCGCACCTCGGCCGTCTGCGCGATGCTGATCTTCCGGTGATCCACCTTGAGCCCGAGCTGCGCCAGCAGCGCCGACTCGATGTTCCGCACCAGCTGCTTCGGCTGGAGCCCCGCCTGCGCCAGGATGTGGACCTCGCTCACCTCGCCCAGCGGCGAGGTCACCACCCGCGCCGACAGAATCCCCTCGAGGCTGGTGAGCAGGTTCTCCGCCCGCCTGACGCCCCACGGATCCGGGATGGCGTCCGCCGCCCCGCTCGGCCGCGCGGGCTGACCCGGATGCGGCGGCTGGCCGACGTTGACCGGCCCACTTGGTCTTGGACTGAATCCCGTCACGGTCCACCCCGCTTCCCGGTTCTATTAGTCCGTGGGCGAAGGGGGTCGCCCTTGAGTGCGATACCGCCGACCTACGCGACCGCGTTCCGTCCCGCCGCCTTCGCGCGGTAGAGCGCGCGGTCGGCCGACACCAGCAGATCCACCTCCGCCGGCTCCTTCGGGTCGAACTCCGCCAGCCCGATGCTCACCGTGATGAGCCCCGGCGGATAGCCGAGCCGACGTCCCGTGCCCTCGATCCCCGCGCGCAGCGCCTCGGCCACCCGCGCCCCGCCCGCGAGGTCGGTGCGGGTGAGGATCACCACGAATTCGTCGCCGCCGTACCGGGCGGCCACGTCGGAGGCACGGACCGCGTTCCGGATCTCGCCAGCCACGGCGCGGAGGATGTCGTTCCCCGCCTCGTGGCCGTACTGGTCGTTCACTTCCTTGAAGCGGTCGAGGTCGAGGAAGAGGACCGCGAAGCCCTCGTCGCTCCGCTTGCTGCGCTCGACCTCGAAGGCCAGCTGATCCCGCAGCACGCGGTAGGTGCTCAGCCCCGTCATCGTGTCCACCGCCGCCGCCCGCTGCGCCTCGTCCGCCCGGCGCTCCTGGAACGGCGTGCACTGCCGCATGCTCGCCCGGCCCAGCGCCGCCGCCTCCGCGAACCGCTGGCAGGTGTCGAATCCGCAGGCCCGGCAATCCCATGCCCGGCCGTTGGGGCCCTTGCCGATCTGCTCCAGGACCGCCGCCACCGCCTCGGGATCGGGCTTCATTCGCCGCGGCTTGATGGCGAAGGTCGCGCCGACGCTCGCCACCACCGCCGCATCGACCACCGGGAATCGGCTCCGGGGCGGCTCGGTGCTCGCCACCAGCTCCCGGCGCCAGTACAGCTCCTCGTGCGGTCCCGAGAGCGGATGGTCCAGCGCGCCCTCCGTCGAGAGGATATCCACGAAGCCGAGGTCCATCCGGTCCACCGCGACCGCCCGGGCCAGCGCCCTCAGCGCGTCGAGGCCCCGGACCTTCCGGAACCGCCGACTGGAGTACCGCGACTCGTCCAGCAGCGCGAGCGGGAGCCCGCCCGCGGTGCTCAGGTGCCGCCGACGCTCCTCCGGAACCCGCTCGAAGAAGTTGGGCTGCGCCAGGAGGCTCACCCCGCGGATCCGGAAGATCTGCTCCAGGTCACCGAAGGTGACTGCCGCATCCAGATCGCTGGTGTCCACCGGAGGACAGATGCCCGCATACGCGACCCTGAGCCCGGTGCGGTACAACGCTCGCAGATATCGCGCCTCGGCCACAGCCGGCAGCGTCACCGGCGCGAGATAGGGCACCAGCTCGGGGTACTGAGTCCTCACTGTCTCCACCACGACCGGGTCGGTGGAGCGGATGAGGGTGCCCCATGGCTCCTCTTCTAATAGCTTAAGATATTCTGCCGCAACGAGTTCGTCGCCTATAACGCCCCGGGTGACCGCCCGGAAGCCGGCCGCGTAGCACGCGTTGATGACCTGCTCGGGGGTCGCCGGGTAGAAGTGGGCGACCGATTCGGGGCTCAGGATCAGGATGCCGTCCCCCTGTGAGGCAATGGCGAGAGCCTTGCCGATCTCGCCATTTACCTTGACCGCGCCGTGCGGGCACGCCGGCAGACACTGGCCGCACCGGATGCAGGCCTCGTCAACCACCTGCAGCAGCAGCGGCTCGTCGCCCGCTACCGCGATGGCATCAGTAGGGCACACGCGCACGCATGCCAAGCAGGCGACACAGAGCTCGGCGTCGATCGCGAAATTCAAGGGTACCCTGGCCGGGGGGAGTCAGGTAAGACTGTCGCAATTTGACGGCCAGCTGGCGGACTGTCAATAGCTCGGAAGGTGCAAAACAATGATACAGTAGCACTTAGCAAATGGGACCCCGCCACCTTAGACAGCTAAGCTATTCCAGCCGATAGGCTTTGATCTTCCGATACAGGGTCCGCTCACCTATCCCCAGCACCTCAGCGGCCTTGCGGCGGTTCCCGCGGTACTCCCGAAGGGCCGCCTCGATGGCCGCTTTCTCCACTTCCGCCATGGTCATGCCGGGCCGGTACACGACAGGTTCGTCGCCGTCACTGTCGCCTCCGGGCAACACATCCGCGACCGTGCCGTGGTCCGACAGGTCGATCACCTGGACCCGCTGGGGCTGGTCGTCGAGCCTGCGGCGCAGCTCCTCCACCTGGAGCTTCAGCTCCACCAGGCTCCGCAGGATGAACTCGAGCTCGTGTCCCGCCTGGTCCCGGTTGGCCACCCGGACCGGCAGCAGCGACGGGCCATCCAGGATGTCCGCCGGGATATCGCTGGCCCGGATCTCGGCCCCCGGCGCCAGCACCACCATGCTCTCGATCAGGTTCCGGAGCTGGCGGACGTTGCCCGGCCAGGGGGCGCTCACCAGCCGCTGCATCGCCTCCGGCGTGATGCCGCGGAAGGTGCGGTCGTGGGCCTTGGCGAACTCGCGGATGAACCGGCGCACCAGGAGCGGGATGTCTTCGCGCCGCTCCCGCAGTGGCGCCAGATAGATGTTGAGGACGTTGAGCCGGTAGTAGAGATCGTCGCGGAACTCGCCGAGGGCGACGGCGTCGCGGAGCGGCCGGTTGGTCGCCGCGAGCACCCGGACGTCCACCTTGATCGGCTGGCTGCCCCCGACCCGGAAGAAGTTCCGGCTCTCCAGGACCCGCAGCAGCTTCACCTGGGTGGCCGCAGGGATCTCGCCGATCTCGTCCAGGAAGATGGTGCCGGTGTCCGCCAGCTCGAACCGACCCAGCCGCCGCTCCGCGGCTCCGGTGAACGCTCCCTTCTCGTGCCCGAACAGCTCGGACTCCAGCAGGGTCTCCGGCAGCGCGGCGCAGTTCACCGTGATGAACGGCTTTCCCCGCCGCGGGGAGAGGTCGTGCAGCGCCTTGGCGACCAGCTCCTTGCCGGTGCCGCTCTCGCCCTGCACCAGCACCGTGCTGGAGACGGGCGCCATCTGCTCGATCTTGACCAGCACCTCCTGGATCGCCGGGCTCTCCCCGATGATTCCGGTCCGCTCCTGGAATCGCCGGCGCTCGATCAGCCGGCGGGAGGTCTCCACGATCTCGTCGGAGCGCGCCGGCTTCATCATCGTCTCGGTCACGCCGAGCCGGCCCACCCGCTCGGCGCGCTCGGAGTCGGTCGGCTCGAGCAGAGCCAGAGTCGAGATCTCCGAGTCGCGCGCCAGCGCCGCCAGCTGGGTGGCGTGCGGCTCGTGCACCGCGCCGGTCAGGACGACGAGATCGGGGTTCTCCCGCCGAACCGCGCCGCGGGGGTCGTCCATGGAGGAGAACATGGAGGTGGAATACCCGGACGACTCCAGCGCGGCGTTGAGCGGCACCGCGGTCTCGAGATCGTCCATGGTGATGAGGATCTGCGAAGGCATGGCGGAAAGAAAACTGCGTGAACCACAAAAGGTGAAGGGTGAATGGAGGTCAGTGGCCCGTCCGCTCTCCTCGCACCAGGTCCACGGCGTGCTCGACCAGGCCGTCCAGCACGCCGAGTCCGTCCCTCACGCCGCCCGGGCTCCCGGGAAGATTGACGATGAGCGTCGAGCCCCGCACTCCGGCCACTCCCCGGGAGAGCGCCGCGCGAGGGAAACGGGGGTAGACGCTCATCCGCAGGGCCTCGGCGATGCCGGGGGCCTCGCGGTCCAGCACGGCTCGGGTGGCCTCGGGGGTGACGTCGCGCGGCGTCAGACCGGTGCCGCCGGTCGTGAGCACCAGATCCGCCCTGCCGCCATCGGCCCAGGCCGCGAGAGCCGCCGCGATGCGGCCGGTCTCGTCCGGCACCAGCCCGCGCTCGGCCACGAGAAATCCCTTCTCCTCGGCCCAGGCCGCGATGGAGTCTCCCGAGGCGTCGGCCCGCTCGCCGCGGCTGCCTGCATCCGAGATGGTGAGGATCGCGATTCGGAGAGTCATCGGAGGCCCGCCGCCGGGCCTGCCGCCTATTTCCTGGCGGTGCCCTTGGTGTAAAACGGCCGCTTCACCACTTCGGCGGGGATCTTCTCGCCCCGGCACTCGACCTCGAACCGGGTCCCCGGCTTCGCGGCGTCGGCCGGAAGGTAGGTCGTGCCGATGGCGAGACCGAGTGACGGGCTCATGGTGCCGCTGCGGACCACGTCGACGTCGCGGCCGCCGTGGAAGACGGGATATCCATGACGGGGAAAGCCGCGCCCGTCGAGCCGGAATCCGGCCAGCTTCCGGGTGACGCCCCGGTGCTTCTGCTCCCGCAGCGCCTTGTCGCCCATGAACGGCGCGCCCTTGTCGAGCTTCACGATCCAGCCGAGCCCGGCCTCGAGCGGGGTGATGGTGTCGTCGATGTCGTTGCCGTAGAGGGCGTAGCCCATTTCCAGCCGGAGGGAGTCGCGGGCGCCCAGCCCGATCGGCCGGGCGCCGGCCCCGGTCAGCGCGGTCCAGAGGGCCACGGTGTCGCGGTCGCGGCAGTACAGCTCGAAGCCGTCCTCGCCGGTGTACCCCGTCCGCGAGATGAAGCACTGCGCTCCCGCGACCTTGCCGACGTCGAACCGGTAATAGCCGATGTCGTCGAGCCGGGTGTCGGTGAGCGGCTGGAGCAGGGCCTGCGAGTTCGGGCCCTGGAGGGCGAGCAGGCCGACCTCGTCGGAGATGTCCTTGAGCCTGACGTTGGCGCCGCCCTTCTGCTTGACGATGTGCTCCCACGCCCGCGCGACGTTCGACGCGTTCACCACGATCATGAGCTTGTCGTCGAAGCGGTAGACGGTGCAGTCATCCACGAACGTCCCCTCGGGCGTGAGGATCGCGGAGTACTGCACCCCGCCGGCCTCGAGCGCCGAGACGTCGTTGCAGGTGATCCGGTTCACGAAGGCGTTCCGGTCGGGACCGGTCACCTCGAACTCGCCCATGTGGGAGACGTCGAACACTCCAGCCCCCGTGCGCACCGCGTGGTGCTCGGCCAGAATCCCTCCGGCATACTGCACCGGCATCTCCCACCCGGCGAAAGGCACCAGCTTGGCGCCGAGGCCTTTGTGGATGTCGTACAGGGCCGTGCGCCGGAGCGCGCTGGTGGATGTCATCGGCGTGAGCTCCCGGGTAGAGCCTCGGCGGCGTCGCCGCCCATCAGCATCGTCATCAGGGCCTTCTGGGCGTGCAGCCGGTTCTCGGCCTGATCCCACACCCTCGATCGGGGGCCCTCGATGACGGCCTCGGATACCTCCTCGCCGCGGTGCGCGGGGAGGCAGTGGAGGAAGATGGCGCTCCTGTCGGCGGTGCCCATGAGGGCCTCGTCCACGATGTAGCCCTGGAACGCGCGGACCCGCTCCTCCTGCTCCTGCTCCTGGCCCATCGACGCCCAGACGTCGGTGTTGATGACGTGCGCTCCCCGGGCGGCCTCGAGCGGGTCGGAGGTGAGCGTGACCTTGGCGAGCTTGCGGTTCCGCTCGAGGATCTCCCGATTCGGCGGGTAGCCATCGGGACAGGCGAGCCGCAGCTCGAAGCCCAGCAGGCCCGCCGCGTTCAGCCAGCTGTTGGCCATGTTGTTCCCGTCGCCGATCCAGGCCACGATCTTGCCCTCCCATCCGCCGAGGCTCTCGCGGATCGTGAGCAGGTCGGCCAGGATCTGGCAGGGATGCAGCAGATCGGTGAGGCCGTTGATCACCGGGATCGAGGCGAAGCGCGCCAGCTCCTGGACGTCCGCGTGGTCGAAGGTGCGGATCATGATGCCGTCGAGATAGCGCGAGAGCACCCGCGCCGTGTCCCGGATCGGCTCGCCGCGGCCGAGCTGGATGTCGCGGGCCGAGAGGAAGAGCGCGTGGCCACCGAGCTGGTACGCGCCGACCTCGAAGGACACCCGGGTGCGCGTGCTGCTCTTGGCGAAGATCATCCCCAGCGTCTTGCCCGCGAGCGGCTTCCCGATGTACTCCCCGCGCTTCATGCGGGCGGCGAGATCCAGGAGAGAGACCAGCTCGGAGCGAGTGAGATCGGGGATGGCGAGGAAATGGCGCGGAGAGGTCATGGCGTGCCTATTGTAGTCACCGCCCAGCGGCTATGGAAGCCCGACGCTGCGCCGGATCCGCGCGAACCGCCGGTCGGTGCGAAGACGATCGAGGCGCGGATCGAGCGTCAGGTAGACCAGCTGCCCCGCGCGGTCGGCCACCGCCTCCTCCAGCCAGGCGAACGCGCGCCTCCTGTCCCCCAGCGCCTCGCCGATGCCGGCGAGCAGGTAGGGCGACACGTATCGCTGGTCCGAGAGGGAGTCGAGCTGCGCGAGCACGGCGCGGGCATCGTCCGGCCGGCCGTCGAGCGCGTGGGTCCGACCCAGCGCGGCGAGCACGGAGGTGTTCCCCGGATCGCGATCGAGCGCACCGCGATAGTGTGATTCCGCCAGCTCGGAGTCGCCCAGCACCTCGGCCAGAAGTCCCAGGTGGTAGCGGGGGCCCGCGAGCGACGAATCCACCGCGAGGGCCCGCTCGAAGCTCTCCCGGGCCTCGGCGTAACGCTTGGCGTACAGGTGCTGCCAGCCGAGGTGCTCGATCGTCTCCGGGTCGAGCGGACTGAGCTCCAGTGCCCGGCGGGCATGGGCCAGCGCCTCGTCCGGGCGGCCGATGGCGACCAGGAGGTGCGCGTACCAGCGGTGCGTCTCCGGCCGGTTGGGATTGATGATCAGCGCGCGCCGGAAGGCCGAATCGGCGCCGTTCCACTCCCAGTCATAGAGGAACCGCACCAGCCCGAGCGCCGTGTTGGCCACGGCGAGCGTGCTGTCGAGCGCCAGCGCGTGGATCGCGGCCGTGCGCGCGGCCGGCATCACGTCCGCGGGACGGGCCCCTTCGACGATGGCGCGCTGGACCTGGGCGGCCGCGAGGCCGGCCCAGGCCGGCGCGAAGGTGGAGTCGTGGGCGATCGCCTCCTGGAAGAGCACAATCGCCCGCGACGGGTCGGGCCTGCCCGGGGCGTTGACGGCGTGCCGCGCCCTGAGGTAGGCCGAGTAGGCGTCGAGGCTCGCGGTGGGCGGCGGCGTCGGCGGGAGGGCACCCGCGCCCGGCGCTCGGAGGGCGGCCACCACCGCCTGCGCGATCTCGTTCTGCACCGCGAACACGTCTCCCGGAGGCCGTTCGTAGGTCTCGGACCAGAGGTCGAAGCCCTCGCTGACGCTCACCAGATGCACCGTGACCCGGAGCCGGTCGTTCGCCTGCCGCACGCTTCCCTCGAGGACCGTGCCGACGTTCAGCCGGCGGCCGGCCTCGCGCGGATCTTCGCTCCGGCGCTGGAGGGCGAAGGCGGAGGAAGGAGCGACCACCCGAAGGCCTGGGACCCGCCCCAGCGCCGCGGTCAGCTCCTCCGTCATGCCCTCGCTGAAGTATTCCTCGGCGCTGTCCGGGCTGGCGTTGACCATCGCCAGGACCGCGATCGAGTTGGGCCTCGGCTCCGGCGTGGCGACGGCTGGGATCGGTGAGGGAGCACTGTAGCGCAGCCAGAGGGTCAGCCCGAGGAGCGCCAGGACGGCGAGGGAGAAAAAGGCCCAGCGCGGCGAGAGACGCCGCCGGAGCGCCACGCGCTCGGTCGTCGTGAGGCCGTTGGCGCCCCGCGCCTCGAGCTCGGCGGTGTCGAGCGGCGAGGTCGGCGGCTGGGTCGTGGGGTCGTGAGGATGGGTCACGCGTAACTATAGGTGCCCTGGCGCCGGGCTGGCCACAATTGCGGATGCGGTCCCCCGCCTCGCGCTAGCGTCGCCAGGTATAACCGAAGCCGAGTCCCAGCATCCCACCGACCCGGGGCTCGCCTTCGGGAACCCCGGGTGCATACCCTAAACCCAGCGATCCCAGGAACGTGAATCCGCCCCGCGAGGCGAACTGATAGCCCGCCTCCACCCCGGGCCCGTACAGCCGGCCGGGGTTCTCGGTGAAGCCGCTTGCGACGAAGAGTTGAGACAACGAGAGCGCCAGGAAGGCGCGGTGCTTGATCCCGGCAGTGAATCCGCGGACTCCGAGTGCGAACGTTGGACCGGACGGGTCACCCGGGTCGAGGCTGGGAGTGTATCCGGCACCCAGAAACGCCGAGAGCCGCTCCCGGGCGAAGTATCGCTCGCCCTGCACCCCGAACCAGCCCATTACGTTCCCCATCCCCGCCACCAGAGTGGCCACGCGCCTCGGCGCCGGCGGAGCCCCCGCGGACTCCTGTGCCGAGACCGACACCGAGGCTGAAAGCAGCAGCAGCAGCGTCTGGGCCAGCGCCGGGACGCTCATGGAGCGTCCGCCGTATACACGGTGGTCCAGCGGCGCGAGCCGCTGCCGATCAAGGCCCCCACGCCCGCCCCGATCCCGGTCCAGACCATTCCGGCCACGACGGCCTGTCCCGTCGTGGGTGAGGCCCAGTCACTCCCGGACGTGGCGACTATGGCCAGCAGGGTGATCCCCAGGCCGATCGCGCCACCGATTCGGGCGCCGCTGCCGGAGTGCGAGCCGTGCGGCACCTGAATCTGGGCCACCTGTGTCATGGGCAATGGGGCCGCCAGCTGCACACGGCCACTCGGACCCCGGAACCGACTGCCGGTGTAGGACAGGCTTACGGAATCCATCGAAGGCCCGCTCAGTGTGCCCCAACCGCCTTCTACGAGCCGTACCCGGACCTGCGATGCCGCACCGACCTGGTGTATGACTGCCGGAGGCAGCTCCTGGGCACGGACCTCGACCGACAGACACACCAGCAGCAGCGAAGACGCAACGATCCGTGAAGCGCGCATGGGTACTCCCGATGAGGGACCAGGAGAACCTGGCCGATGCCGGTCAAGCAGCGATCAAGCAGCGTCGAACTCCTGACCCCTCGTCGCGAGCGCCTACCGCCGACCGAAACTATGGCTTGAAGGGCGGCGGTGGCGGCGGCGTGATGGGCGCAGGTCCGCCGCTCAATCCAACATGCCGGCGTATCCTGTTCACTTCGATATAGACAGTGCGTTGCCACTTGTGCTCCAGCCTCAACCACTTCTTCAGATTGGCCACGTACTTCTTCAGGTTCGCCAGCTCTTTCGCGGTCGCTGAGGGTGGGGTCATGAGATCCTCCCGGTGTAGAGTTGAGTTCAACTGGGCGGGGACGAAGTAGCTCCACGACGAAGCGCCACCAGGCGGTGACGGTGCCTCGCCGCGAGATCGGGCCTCCCGAACGCCTCGGCCGCGCGCGCGCGAAGCTCGAGCGTCGCGGGGAGGTACAGGATGTAGACAACCGCACGGTGGCTGTCGAGCTCGGCGAGTACCGCGTCCGCCTCGACCGGGCGTCCGCCGGCCAGGAGCATCTCTCCGAGCGCGAGCCGCTCTCCTGCCAGCGCCTCCCAGGGCTGCCACGTCAGCTCACCCGCCGGCGCCGAGGGCGTCAGGCCTTCGAGCATGGCCAGTGCCCTGGCGGAATCGCCGCGCATTCGTGCCACATGCGCCGCCGTGATCCGGGAAAAGAGCGAATCGGTCCGGTCTCCGGACGCGGCAGCCCGCCGGGCGATCACTCCTGCAATGGATTCCAGATTCTCGACAGTGCCGTGGCGTGCTTCCCACTCCGCCAGGAGCCAGAGGTTGGGACCCGGCATGGAGTCGTACAGGCGACCGCGCTCGAGCGAGATTGCGGCCGCCTTGCGGTCGAACCCCGGTCCCGCGGCCGCATCGAGCAGGTAGAGCCCGCGGCCGGGCAGCCCGGCTCGTTGCGCCTGCTCGAGGAGGGAGTCCACCTCCGCCACTCGCCCCATGGCCGCCAGCAGACTCTGCAGGCCCAGCAACGCTCCCCAGTGGCTCTCGGCATGTGAGGAGGCCAGAGCGGCCTCGAATGCCGCCCGCGAGCACGCGGGGTTCGCTCCCCGGGAGCCGAGCGCGTGTGCGACCGCCAGGACTTCCGCCGGGGCGGCCTCCGCGGCCCGCGCCCATGGAAGGGTCATTGGCCCACGGCGTACGCACCCATGCATGAGCGCCAGAGGGCGGCTGAATGTGCTCTCAGGATCCGCCCGCTCGAGCCGGCCGAGGAGGCGCTCCGCTGCCGGCACATCACCCCGCCGCAGCGCGATCTCGGCCAGGTGAAAGAGCGGCGGCGTGAAGGAAGAATCGGCCCGACGCGCCTGGTCGAACGCGCCCTCCGCGAGCGAGTCGATCGAGGCACCGCGCGGCGCCAGATGGTAGTACACCTCTCCCAGAGCCATCCAGGCCTCGCTCCAGGTCGAGTCGCGGGCGACCGCGCGACCGAGATAGCCGACCGCGGAGTCCGCCTTCCCGTCGAGATGGTCACGCAGGCCGCGCGCGAACAGCGCCAGCCGTGGCGGCAGATCCGCCTCGCGCTCGAGCGCGAGAGCGACGAGCCGGGCGTCCTCTCCCGGACGGTACAGCCAGTTGGCCGACACGGCTCCCTTCAATGCGGCGATCGCGAGGGCCGAGTCCTCTTCCAGGGCTCGCTGATAGAGCTGCAGCGCGGCCCCGAACCGCATCGCGCGGTATTCCCGCTCGCCCTGGAGGAAGGTCGCGATCGCCCTCGGGCTCCGCTCGATGAGGGGTGTGAGATCGACCTTTCGCCCCGGCTCGAGAATGGCCGGCAGCAACTCGCCCGCGGCGCGGAGCCCGAGCCGGGGCAGGGAGGCGTCCGCGGATCGCGAGGAGGCGCCCGCCCGACGGAGAATCGAATCTCCCGCCACGTCGTGTAATCGCAGCACGATCGTGACCGAGTCCGAGCCCCTCAGGATGGTCCCGTCGATGTAGTAACCCGCCCTCTGGGACCTGCTGACCTGCCTGGCGACAGGAGCGGCGACGGGGGCGGCGTGGCTCCCGGCTTCACTCACGAAGTCGCGAGCCTCGAGCCACCTGAGCGGGGCAGTACCCTCGAGGGCGTAGCCGATATATGTGGCCACCGCCTCCCCGGCGCCCTCGTCGCCCGAAGGCGCACCGGACTCATGGAGGGGAAATACCATCACCCGATTGGCATCGAGCGCCGAGGCGCGATCCCTTCCCAGCATCCAGACGGCGCCCGCCGCCACGATCGCGACGAGGCCGGCTGTGGTCACGGCCCGCCTGCCGGGCATCGCGAGGCGGCGGGGCCGGATTCGTTTCGGGCTATGGTCGTCCGTCTCGAGGGCCCGCGCGAAGTCGGTCGCGGTCGCGAACCGGTCCGCGGGAACCTTGGCCAGCGCCGTCATCACGGCCTGCTCGACTGCCGCAGGGACCTGAGAACGAGTCACCCGGAGCGATGGTGGCGGATCGTGAAGCTGACGCGCCAGCGTGGCCTGCACCGTCCTGCCGCGGAATGGGGGATCTCCGGTCAACATCTCATAGAGCACGCACCCGAGCGAGTACAGGTCGCTCCGGCCGTCGACGCCGGCTTCGCCCGTGGCCTGCTCCGGGCTCATGTATTCCGGTGTGCCGACCGCGATGCCGGCCTCGGTGACCTGATCGCCCGCCGCCGCGGTGATGGCCCGGGCGATTCCGAAATCGGCCACCACGGCGTGACCCGCCGAAAGGAGGATGTTCCCCGGCTTGATGTCCCGGTGCACCACATTGTGACCATGTGCGTAGCCCAGGGCGTCGGCGACTTCGCGCGTGATCCGGAGCGCATCCGCGATCGGGAGCTGCTTCTCTCGACTCAAACGGTCGCGCAGCGTCTCACCGGGCACGAAGGGCATGACGTAGTACAGCACTCCGTCGCCGGAGCCGGAGTCGTGCAGTGGGAGGATATGGGGGTGCTGCAGGGCTGCTTCGATCCGGATCTCGCGAAGGAAGCGGTCGGGCCCGAGGCTCGCGGCGATATCCGGCCTCAGGATCTTCAAAGCGACGTCGCGCTGGTGACGCAGATCGCGCGCGAGATAGACGCACGACATTCCCCCGCGCCCCAGCTCGCGGCCGATCTCATATCGTCCCGCGAGCGCTGCCCGCAGGCGGACCAGTTCGTCTGTCACGACATCGATCATCTGCCCGGGCCTTTCCACCAGCCCGCCGGTGTCACGTCCCTACGGAAGCCTGCTGATCGCCTCGAGGTCGGGCATGACCCCGATCTGCCCCTTGGGGCCGAGCACGCCGGTGCCGTGGGCCCAATCGGACAGGAGCCTTCGCATCGCGTCCGGGAGTAGCGGATGCCCGCCGGACTTCTGCCGGGCCATCTGCTGCGCCAGGATGGTCACACCCGCGATGATGGCGGAAGCGGCGCTCGTGCCATGAAAGGAGTCGGTATAGCTGCTGTTCTTCCCTCCGGCCGGACCCAGCCCGTAGCCACCGGTCGTCGCCACGTTCTCAGCCCAGGCATAGCAATCGACTCGCGAGCCATAGTTCGCGAACCCCTTCCGGCGATGCTGACCGGTGGACGTGACGACCGAGCGACAGCCCGAGACGACGACGGCTCCCGAATCGACGAACGAGCTCGCCGAGCGGTTCAGGCTGCGAGTGACTTTCGGCCCCCCTGGCCGCCCGGTGGGCGGCTTGTCGAGGTCCCGGCCGACTGTCCCCGTCCCATTGCCCGCCGCCTCGATCACGATGACATCGTTGCCGGCGGCATTGCGGATCTGGTCCAGCGTGAGATCCTCCACTTCGACCGGATACCCGATCGCGGTCTCCACCTCGATCAGCAGGACGTCGCCCTTGCTCAGCTGGAGGGCGGCCTGGTAGATCGCTCCGGCGATGTCCGGGTCAGCTCCATTCGCGCCCACACCCTGGGCGTCCGTCTGCTGGTCATCGTACCACGACGCCACACCGATGAAGCTCGCTCCGGGCGAGATTCCGGTAATCCCCTCCCGATTCTCCGACGCGGGCACTCTGGCCAGCACGATGCCCAGGACCGCTGTGCCGTGATCGGCCCCCAACGGGTCGTTCGCATTGACGATCGGCTGTTTTCCCTGTGCGGGCGGAAGATCGCGGTGGTTCAGGTTCCATCCGGTCTCGACGTCGGCGAAGCCCACTCCGCGTCCGTCGAACGAGCCCCACACGGTCAAGGTGTTGGCGCCGACGCCCTGTGGCGCGGCGTTCAGGTAACCCTGGGTCTGGACGTAGGGATCGGAGGGGGTGACGGCCCAGGCGGAGGCACGGAGCCCGGACTCCTCATAGACGAGGTCGATTCCGGGCGTCCTTCTGAGATCCGTAAGGTAGCGCCTGGAGCGCGCTCGACTTTTCCAGGGTCGGGTATCCGAGATGAAATACGCCGTCAGGCTGTGAAGCGGCGGGAACGGACTCAGTCTCGCCTGCTCCTCGCGCTGGAGTATCTGGAGGTTCGGGACTCCCGCGAGGGCGCGGAAGGTCGGATGGGCGGGATACTTGACGAACAGACGCTTGAGCGCGGCCAGGCCGGCCAACGCTTCCGCCAGATCCTGCAGGGTCTCCAGGTCCGCGAGCGCGAGATTCCGGGCGCGGTTCGCGATCTCGACCGCGACGTCATTGGTCAGGCGAACCACGAAACGGCCTGTGTATCGGGATGCGGGCACGCTCGGCCTCCCGGGGTTACGCCCTCGCTGATTCTGACGGCTGTCGCTGCGTCGCGGCGGTGGGGTCCTGCGTGAATCCTGCTCTACCAGCGTGAACGCAGCGTGAATCGGTGATCACCGGGCGGAGAGTACCCTGCCCTGGCCCGGCTTGCCTGGGGATGGATCGAGTGCACTATCATACAGGCCCGATCGGACGGCTGCCAGTTGACTGTCGGCTCAATGGACCCATTCGCCACCGCCTTGCAGGCCCTTCTCAGCGACCGCTTCCACATCCACGGGGAGGCCGGCCGCGGAGGCATGGCCAGAGTCTACCGTGCCGAGGACCTGATCAGGGGCGGCGAGGTCGCGATCAAGGTTCTGCGCCCGGAGCTCACCGCGGCCCTCGGCCACGACAGGTTCCTCCGCGAGATCCGGATCCTCGCCCGGCTCCACCATCCGAACATCCTGCCGCTGCTCGATTCTCGCGAGGTCGGCGGGAGCCTCTATTACGTCACCCCCTTCATCGCCGGGTCCTCACTGCAGCGCCGCCTGGAGCAGGACGATCGGCTCTCGATGGACGACGTCGTCCGCATCGCTCGCGACATCGCCGCGGCGCTGGACCACGCGCACAAGAGCAGCGTGATTCACCGCGACATCAAGCCCGGCAACGTCCTCCTCGACCAGGAGCGCGCGCTGGTATGCGACTTCGGCATCGCCCGGGCGGTCGAGCTGGCGGCAGGAGATATGCTCTCGGCGAGCAGCGGGTTCGCGGTCGGGACCCCGGCCTATATGAGCCCCGAGCAGGCCATGGGGGGAAAGATCGATTCCCGGTGTGATGTGTACGGCCTGGGGTGCGTGCTGTACGAGATGCTGACCGGCGAGCCACCGTTCCGAGGACCGAGCGCCCAGGCGGTCCTGGCCAGGTCGCTCTCGGGAGAGTTCCGGGCCGTCCGGACAGTGCGGCCCGACGTGCCTGCGCCCGCCGAAGCGGCGGTCCGCTCGGCCCTCGCGAGCGACCCGGGACGCCGGCCGGGGACGGCGGGAGAGCTGGTGGAGCGGTTCGCGGCGTCCGGCCGGTCCTAGCCGCCGGCCGACAGGCTAGAGGATGTAGCGCCGCAGGTCGTCGTCGTTCACGATCCTGGCGAGCCGCTCCTTCACCCCGGCCGCGTCGAACCGGATGCTCTTCTCGGGGTACTCCGGCAGCTCGAAGAGGACGTCCTCCATCAGCGCGGCCATGACGGTGTGGAGCCGCCGGGCGCCGATGTTCTCCATCCGGTCGTTGGCCATGAACGCCACCCGGGCCACCTCCGCGATGCCCTCCGAGGTGAACTCCAGCGTCGCCCCCTCCGCGGCCACCAGGGCCTGATACTGGCGGGTGAGGGCGTTCTCGGGCTCGGTCATGATCCGCACGAAATCCTGCTCGGTCAGCGACTGGAGCTCGACCCGGATCGGGAAGCGGCCCTGGAGCTCGGGAATGAGATCCGAAGGCTTGGAGACGTTGAACGCGCCGGCCGCGATGAAGAGGATGTGGTCGCTCCGGACGTAGCCGTAACGGGTCTGAATGGTGGACCCCTCGACGATGGGCAGCAGATCGCGCTGCACGCCCTCACGGGAGACGTCGGGGCCGCCGGTGTGGCCTCGCTCGCCCGCGATCTTGTCGATCTCGTCGATGAAGATGATCCCGTGATTCTCGACCCGGTCCAGCGATTCGTTCACCACGTCGTCCATGTCCACCAGCTTCTTCAGCTCCTCGTCTATCAGGACCCGGCGAGCCTCCGGCACCTTCACCGCGCGCCGCTTCTTCCGGCGCGGCAGCATGTCCTGCAGCATCTCGGTGAAGTTGATGTCGGTGCCCTCCATCCCCTGGGGGGGCTGGATCAGATCCATCATCGGGAAGCTCTGCGGGGTCACCTCGATCTCCACCTCGCGGTCGTCGAGTGCGCCCTCCTGCAGCATCTGGCGCAGCTTTTCCCGCGAGCGGCTGCGGCGCTCCTCTTCAGCGGTGGCGGCCTTTTCTTCGCGGGCCTGGCCCTCCGCGCCGACGACGAAGACCGAGGTCGCGCTGCCGGCACCGGCCGCCTGCGGGTCCGATCGCCGCGCCGCCGGCGCCGCCGGCGTGACCGGGGGCAGCAGCAGGTCCAGCAGCCGCTCGTCCGCCCGCTGCTCCGCCTGGGGGTAGACCTCGTCCTCCCGCTCGGTGCGGACCATGTTGATCGAGGCGTCCACCAGGTCGCGCACCATGGACTCGGCGTCCCGGCCGACGTAGCCCACCTCGGTGAACTTCGAGGCCTCGACCTTGATGAACGGGGCCCCCGCGAGCCGCGCCAGCCGGCGCGCGACCTCGGTCTTCCCGACTCCGGTAGGCCCGATCATGATGATGTTGTACGGGGTGATCTCGTCCCGGATGTCGTCGGGCGCCTGCGCCCGACGCCAGCGGTTCCGCACCGCGATCGCGACCGCCTTCTTGGCGGCGTCCTGCCCCACGATGTAGCGGTCGAGCTCGGAGACGATCTGGCGCGGCGGCATCTCCTCCAGCCAGGGAGAAGGCGGCGCGGGGGCTTCGGGTTCCGGGGTCACGGCGGTGTTGGTCATGGTGCGCGGTTGCCGGCTTCCGGCAGCTCCAGGATGCTGATCTGTCTGTTGGTGAAGACGCAGATGTCGGCGGCGATCTCCAGGGCGCGCTGCACGATCTCGCGGGCGCCCTGTCCCGTCACCGGGAGCAGCGCCCGCGCGGCCGCGAGGGCGAAGTTGCCGCCCGATCCGATCGCCACGATCCCGTCGTCGGGCTCGATCAGCTCGCCCGACCCGCTGAGCAGGAAGCTGTGCTCCACGTCCGCCACGACGAGCAGGGCCTCCAGCCGGCGGAGCATGCGGTCACTCCGCCAGTCCTTGGCCAGCTCCACCGCGGCGCGGGGCAGGTTCCCCGGATAGCGGTCGAGCTTCTCCTCGAACTTCTCGTAGAGAGTGAGCGCGTCCGCCACCGACCCCGCGAAGCCCGCGAGCACCTTTCCGCCCTTGAGGGTGCGCACCTTGGTCGAGTTCGACTTCACGACCGTGTCGCCGATGCTGACCTGGCCGTCGCCGCCAAGGGCGACGCGGCCGCCCTTGCGGACGGCGAGGATGGTGGTCCCGTGGAACTGCGTCACTGTGCTCCCGTCATGGCTGTCCTCATGCCCTCGGATGCGCCTGCTGATAGACCTTCTTCAGCCGCTCGACGCTGGTGTGGGTGTACACCTGGGTCGTGCTCAGGGAGGCGTGGCCCAGCAGCTCCTGCACCGCCCGCAGATCGGCGCCGGCGTCCAGCATGTGGGTGGCGAAGGTGTGCCGCAGTGAGTGGACCCGGAGCCCGTCCCCACCCACGGCGTCGAACATCGCGTGCACGGCCCGCTGCACCCCTCGCGGGGCCAGCCGGCGACCCCGCCGGGTCACGAAGACCGCCCGCCGGTCGCCGCCCACCCGGGAGACCAGCTCCTCCCGGTGGTTAAGATAGCGCCGCAGGGCGAGCACGGCGCGCGAGCCAAGCGGCACCAGCCGCTCCTTCCGCCCCTTGCCCCGCACCTTCGCCTGGTCCGACAGGAGGTCCATGTCCTCCAGGTTCATCCCGCTCAGCTCCGAAAGCCGGATCCCGGTGGAGTAGAACAGCTCCAGGATCGCGAGATCGCGGGTCGGCGCGAACTCATCGCCCGCTGCACGCCCCTCGGCCCACTCGAAGAGCCGCTCGGTGTGCTCCCGGTCGAGATAGGTCGGCAGCCGCTTGTCGATCTTCGGCACCTTGGCTGCGCGGGCCGCGGCGTTCGGCACGCCATGGTGGATCTGGAGATAGCGATAGAAGCTCCGGACCGCCGAGAGCGACCGGGCCGCGGTGCGCTTGGAGAGCCCGCGGCGCTGCAGCTCGCCGAGAAATCCCCGCATGCCGAGGCGGTCCACCGACTCCCACTTCCACCGGCCGCCGTAGTGGCGGTCGCAGAACTCGGTGAACGCGTCGAGATCGCGACGGTACGCCTTGACGGTGTGGGGGGACTGGTCGCGCTCCTTTTCCAGATGGGTCAGGAACTCGGCGACTTCGCTCCGCCGCTTGGCCGGCATCGTCGGGCTTACCGGGAAGGCAGGGAGGACACGGAGTGCGACAAGTATCCGACAGCGCTCACCCGACCTCCGCGAGCCAGCACGAGAAGTCGGCCTGCGCCCGCTCGACGAGAAGCTCCTTCTTCCGGGCCTTCGGCATCCGACCCGCTCCGTCGAGCGGCTCCACGAGCCCGAAGTTGGCGTTCATCGGCTGAAAATGCCCGGGGTCCGCATCGCGCAGGTAGCGGTAGAGCGCCCCGAGCATCGTGGTCGGCGGGGGCACGGCAGAGGGCAGGCCGCGGAGCCTGCGCGCCAGGTTGATGCCGGCGAGCAGTCCGGTGCCCAGTGACTCGGTATAGCCCTCCACGCCGGTGAGCTGCCCCGCGAAGAAGAGCGTGTCGTCGTCCCGCGCGGTGAGCGCCGGGCCCAGTGTCGCCGGGCTGTTGAGATACGCGTTGCGGTGAATGCTCCCGTAGCGCAGGAACTCCACCTCGCCGAGCCCCGGCAGCATCCGGAACACCCGCTGCTGCTCCGGTATCCGGAGCCGGGTCTGGAATCCCACCATGTTCCACATCTGCCCCGCGCGATCCTCCCGCCGAAGCTGGAGCACCGCATGGGGTTCCCGCCCGGTGCGCGGGTCGGGGAGTCCCACCGGCTTCATCGGGCCGAACCGGAGCGTCTCCCGTCCCCGCCGCGCCATCTCCTCCACCGGAAGGCATCCCTCGAAGTAGGGCACCTGATCGAAGTCGTGGCCCTGATGCTGGTCTGCGGCGACGAGCGCATCGAGAAACTGCTCGTATCCCGCCCGGTCGAGCGGCACGTTCAGGTAGTCGTCACCGTCCCCCTTGCCGTAGCGTGAGAGCGCATAGAGCCGGTCCCGGTCGAGCGAATCGTCGGCGACCACGGGCGCGATGGCGTCGTAGAACGCCAGCGACGCCACGCCGAGGCGCCCGGCGATCGCGCCGGCCAGCCGGTCGGAGGTGAGCGGCCCGGTGGCGACCACGCCCGGGGACGGCAGCTCGGCCATCTCCTCGCGCACCACGGTGATGTTGGGATGCCCGCTCACCCGCTCGTGCACGGCGCGAGAGAAGACCTCGCGATCCACGGCGAGCGCGGTCCCGCCGGGCACCCGCGCCTCGTCGGCGCAAGCCAGCAGCAGACTGCCGAGCGCGCGCAGCTCGGCCTTGAGGAGCCCATGCGCGTTGGCGAGATCCACCGACTTGAAGGAGTTGCTGCAGACCAGCTCGGCGAGGCGGTCGGTGCGGTGGGCGGGGGTCGGCACGATCGGCCGCATCTCGTACAGCTTCACCCGGACGCCGCGCTCGGCGAGCGCCCAGGCCGCCTCCGAGCCGGCGAGCCCCCCGCCGACGACGGTGGCGATCACGCCAGGGCCACCTCCTCGGGCTCGGCGAGGACGATCTTGTGCTTGCACTTGAGGCAGGTGCGGGTCTCCCCCTCGGCCTTGCTCACCTTCTTCTCCATGCCGACCCAGCCGCACTCGGGGCAGGTCTCGACCACCGGCCGGTTCCAGGTGGAGAAGTCGCACGCGGGATAGCGGACGCAGCCCCAGAACGACTTGCCGCGCTTGGTGCGCCGCTCGGCGATGTCGCCCTCGAGACACTTGGGGCATTTCAGGCCCATGGGGATGGCCCGGGTGCCCTTGCAGGCCGGATAGGTCGTGCAGGCCAGGAACTCGCCGAAGCGGCCGGTCTTGATCACCATCGGTGAGCCGCACAGATGGCACTTCTCGTCGGTCGGCCGGTCCGGCGCCCGCGCCTTCCGCAGCGACTTCACGTAGTCGCAGGTGTCCTTGTACTTGACGCAGGCCAGGTACGGCCCGAATCGCCCGGTCTTCAGCTCGATGGCCGAGCCGCACTTGGGGCAGCGCTCCTTGGCGAGGTCCTCGGGATTGAGCCCGTGCGCGTCGGCCACCAGCGCGGTCATGTCCACCGCGTCGAGGGCCTTGGTGAAGGGGCCGTAGAACTCGGTGAGCACGTGCTGCCAGCCGAGCTCGCCCTCCTCGACCCGGTCGAGCTCGTTCTCCATCCCGGAGGTGAACTCGACGTTGAAGATCTCGGGGAACTTGGCCACCATGATCTTCTCCACCAGCTCGCCGAGCTCGGTGGGGAAGAAGCGGCGCTGCTCCACCTTGACGTACTCCCGGGCGGAGAGGGTCGAGATGATGGCGCTGTAGGTGGACGGCCGCCCGATGCCCAGCCGCTCCAGCTCCTTCACCAGGCTGGCCTCGGAGAAGCGCGGCGGAGGCTCGGTGAAGTGCTGCGACGGGGTGATCTCCTTCACCTCCGCGCGGTCGCCCTGCACCAGCGGCGGGATCGGCGGCAGGTCCTCGACCTGGCGCCCCTCCTCCTTCTCGCGTCCCTCGGTGTAGAGGACGTGGAAGCCGTCGAAGATCATCACCGAGCCGGTGGCGCGGAACAGGTAGCGGCCGAGGTCGAACTCCACCACGGTCATGTCGTACTGGGCGGGCATCATCTGCGACGCCACGAAGCGCTGCCAGATGAGCTGGTAGAGCCGGAACTGGTCCGGCTCCAGGTAGCGCTGGACCTGCTCCGGGTGGCGGCGGACGTCGGTCGGGCGGATCGCCTCGTGGGCGCCCTGCACCCGCGCATTCTTCTTGTCGCTGTACGTGTTGGCCTGCGCCGGCAGGTAGGGCTTGCCGTACCGCTCGCCGATCAGGTCGCGCGCCGCGGCCACGGCGCTGTCCGCCACCCGCACCGAGTCGGTACGCATGTAGGTCACCAGTCCGACCGGACCCTCCTCGCCCACGTCGATGCCCTCGTACAGATCCTGGGCCGCGCGCATGGTCCGGCGGGAGGAGAAGCCGAGCTTCTTGGCCGCTTCCTGCTGCAGCGTGCTGGTGGTGAACGGCGCCGCGGGCCGTTTGTTGCGGCGGCGCTGCTCGA
>CAMPKP010000008.1 GCA_946887295.1 uncultured Gemmatimonadota bacterium
CACCACCTGTCGCCGCGGCACCACCTGCCGTAGAGCCGGCGTCGGCGTCCGACCCCTTGTCGCCGCCACCGCAGGCCGACAGGAGCCCCGCGACCGCGACCGGGGCGAGCCAGGCCAGAAACAGATCGTGCTTGAGCTTGTGCTTGGGCATGCCCGACTCCCGCGCTGATGTGCGTTGACCGTCTGACCCCGAATCGGAGCACGACTACGGTACGAGCCCAGCCGGGCCCTGTCTGTGACGAGCGGCCTACCTCGGCTGCCTTCTCCGCCAGAGGAGATACACGGGGATCCCGCTCGCGACGATGATCAGTCCGGGCCAGGTGTAGAGCGGCTTCTGGAACAGGAGGATCACCATCAGCACGCCGACCGAGAGCATGTAGAGGCCGGGCAGAACCGGGTAGCCGAAGGCCTTCACCGGGCGGGGGAGGTCCGGACGCAGTCTTCGAAGCCGGAACAGCGCCAGCGTCGTGAGGAAGTAGAAGACCAGCGCCGCGAAGATCACGTAGTCCAGCAGCTGCCCGTAGGTCCCGCTGACGCAGAGCACCGACGCCCAGAGGGCCTGGGCCCAGAGGCCGAACACAGGTGTGCGGTACTCGTGGTGCAGCCGGCCGGCCCCCTCGAAGAAGAGGCGGTCACGCGCCATGGCCCAGTACACCCTCGGACCGGCCAGAATGAGGCCGTTGTTGCAGCCGAAGGTGGACAGGAGAATGGCGACCGCCATGACGGCGGCGCCGCCGGCTCCGACCGCGGCCTCGATCACCGCCGTCCCCACCCGATCCTGGGCGGCATACTGGATGCCCCGGGCCAGGGCGTCATGGCCGTTGGGATCGCCGTAGAAAGGCAGCACGTTCAGGTAGGCCAGGTTGGTGAGGACGTACATCAGACTCACCAGCCCGGTTCCCGCCGCGAGGGCCAGGGGAAGATTCCGGCTCGGGTTCTGCACTTCGGCCGCGGCGAAGGTCACGTTGTTCCACGCGTCGCTGGAGAAGAGCGACCCCACCATCGCGGCGCCGACCATCGGGATCATCGCCAGGGTCCAGTCCCCGGTCCCCCAGAAGCTCGAGTAGTTCGCCGCCGCGACGTCCGGCTGGCGGAAGAGCGTGAACCCGAACAGCACGAGGACGGCGAGCGCCCCCACCTTGGCGATGGTGAAGGTCGTCTGGATGGCCGCGCCGAGGGTCACGCCCCGGGCATTGATGGCGGTGAGCAGGAGGATCGACAGGATGGCCACCACCCGCTGGGGCGAGAGGCCGAGCTGGATGGCCTCGGTCGCGCCGGGCAGCCGGATATGTCCCAGGGGCAGGAAGACGTCGGGACTCACCGCCGGCACCAGCACGCTCAGAAACCGGGCGAACGCGACCGCCACCGCCGCGATGGTCCCGGTCTGGATGACCGCGAAGAGCGTCCAGCCGTAGAGGAAGCCAGCGGCCGGAGAGAGGCCGTCACGCAGAAAGACGTACTGCCCGCCCGCCTTCGGCATCATGGCGGCCAGCTCGGCGTAGGAGAGCGCGCCTACCACCGTGATGAGCCCGGTGATCACCCAGACCAGCAGCAGGCCGCCGGGGCCCCAGGGCGACACCTGGCGCCCGATGTCGGCCGAGACGATGAAGATCCCGGATCCGATCATCGAGCCCACGACCAGCGAGATCGCCGCCAGGGGACCGATGCCGCGGATGAACTCGGACGCGGGCGAGGTGCCCGGAGGTGCCTGCGTTGGGGCGGCCATAAGGCTCGGATATAGAAGGTGGGTACTTCCGCGTCACCCTGACGAACCGAAGGGACCGTGGGCCACGGTCCCTGTGCTTCACTCAGGACGAGAGTGTGTCGGGCCCCTGCTTCGACGAGGGAGGCGGCAGCGCCTCCTTCGACGAGGTTTCCGCCGCCTTCACCGCCTCGTCCACCACGGCCTGTCCGGCCGCGGCCAGCCCCTTCATCACCTTCGCCGCCCCATCCACCAGCCCCATCGTGCCGCTGATCGCCTGAATCGGGAGCTTGCCGGCGCGCATGGTGTCCTCGACCGTCTCGGTGATCCTGGCGAAGATCCCTCCGGGCCGCGACCGCTCCGCGTACTTGCTCTCGAGGAACTCGATGTAGTCGAGGATCTGATAGCCGCGCTCGTCACCCAGATTGTCGAGCAAGCGGGCGATCCGCTGCTTGAGGAGGTCGTTCATCCTCACCGTCCTCCGCCCGCCGCGCCGGCCGTGGAGACCAGCTCGACGACCGGGGTCGCGAGGTACCGGGTGCGAGCTGCCTTCACGGTCACCCGCATGACGGTCTCGTGGAGCGGCGGCAACGCCCGGAACTCGGCGATCCGGTCGGGCGGTATGGTGACATACACGAAGCCGGGCTCGGGCAGCGGACCCCGGGTGAGCAGGTAGGGTTGGCCGGCCGGCATCTCGGGCCGCAGCTCGTCGGCGAGCTGCACCGCGATCACCTGGAGACGCCAGTCGAGGGTCTGCCCCACGAACCGGTCGGGCGAGGCCTGGACCTCGGCGGCGCTGACTCCGGCCAGAACGCCGGCCGCGGCGGGCTTTATGTCCGCTTCCCTGATCCAGCCTTCTACCTGCACCCGAACCCACTCGCCGGCGCGTCCCACGACCCGGGCCGGAGTTCCGGCCGGCAGGGTGGCGCCGGGCGCGCTGTCGGGCATCGGGCTCAGGCCGGTCGCCCGAACGGTCTCCACCCCCTCTACCGAGGAAGCCGGCTGGGGCGCCGGAGCCGTGGCCGCGGGCTGGGCTGCGACCGTCTTGGCACGGCCCTGGGCGGGTGCCTTCGCCGACTTCGCCTGGACCTTCGCCGGCACGGCCTTCCGGGGAACCCAGCCATCGCGCCGCACCCGGAACCACTTCCCCTTCTCGTCCACCCGCTCGAGGAGCGTGCCCTCGCGAGCCCTGCCCACGATCGGGCCGTTGGGAACCCGGCGAAGGTTTTCTCCCTCTTCCGAGGTGACGATCAGGTCGAAGCCGTCTCGCTTGGTGGGGGAGGTGGACGGCCGGAAGATCCATCCCTCGACGGTGACTTCGCGCCAGTCGCCGTCGGCCCTGCCGGCCTCGACCTCGGCGCCCGCAGGGAGGGACACCAGCGGGGTGCCGGCGGGATCGCGGTGCAGGTCGGCCGGGGCCTCCAGCCGCCGCTCCTGCTGGGCAGCGAGGGGTCCGGCCAGCGCTACAAGGGCGATCGCGCAGGCTGGTAGGCGGCGATGGCCGGGACTAGATTGGGGCGCGTAACTCACAGTCCGCCATTGTAGAACACGCGGAGATCCATGTCAAACGGAAGTCCCCGGAACCGGGTCGTCCTGGTGGTTCTGGACGGCTGGGGGTACCGGCGCGAGCGCGAAGGAAACGCCATCGAGCTGGCTCACACCCCCGTCTGGCACCGGCTCTGGGGAAGCTTCCCGCGCACCCTGCTCGACGCCAGCGGCCTCGCCGTAGGGCTCCCCAAAGGGCAGATGGGGAACAGCGAAGTGGGCCATCTCAACATCGGCGCCGGGAGGGTGGTCCCCCAGGACCTGGTCCGTATCTCCCAGAGCATCCAGACAGGTGAATTCTATCAGCTTCCGCCCCTGGTGGAGCTGTGCGCCGGCCTGCGCCAGAGCGGGGGCACCCTGCACCTGGTGGGTCTCCTGGGACCGGGCGGGGTCCACGCGCTCGACCGGCACCTCCTGGCCTGCGTCGAGCTCGGCGTTCGGCACCGGGTGCCCGCCATTGCGATTCACGGCTTTCTCGACGGACGCGACTCCGCGCCCACCCTCGGCGCCGAGGTGGTGCGCACCCTGCTCCTGGACATGCGCCGGATCGCCGGACCCCGAGTGGAGGTGGCGACGCTCACCGGCCGGTATTACGGCATGGATCGGGACCGCCGCTGGGATCGGACCAAGCTGGCCTACGACGCGATGGTGCACGGGATCGGGACACCGGTGGAGCATCCGGTGCTGGCCGTGCAGGCCGCCTATCAGCGCGGCGAGACCGACGAGTTCATCCGGCCGCTGATCCACCACCGCGACGGGAAGCCGGTCGCCCTCATGCAGGACGGCGACGGCGTGCTGTTCTTCAACTACCGCAGCGACCGGATGCGCCAGATCGTGAGCGCGCTCGTGGTGGAGGACTTCGCCGAGTTCGACGTGGGCGTCCGTCCCCGCCTCGCCGCCGTCACCATGACCCAGTACGACCAGACCTTTCGCATCGCATCGGCCTTCCCTCCGTTCAGCCTGGCCCGCATCCTGGCCGAGGTCCTGGCGGACCTGGGTCGCACCCAGTTCCGCACCGCCGAGACCGAGAAGTACCCCCACGTCACGTACTTCTTCAATGGCGGGCACGAGCCGCCGTATCCCGGCGAGGAGCGTCGCCTGGTCCCTTCCCAGCGGGTGGCGACGTACGATCTCGCGCCCGAGATGAGCGCGCCGGGCATCACCGACGTGCTCTGCAACACCATCGAGTCCGGAGACCACGACTTCCTGCTCTGCAATTACGCCAACGCGGACATGGTGGGGCACACCGGCGTGCTTCCCGCGGTGATTCAGGCGGTGGAGACGGTGGACTCCTGCCTCGCCCGCGTGCTCGCGAGTGCGGAACAGGCGGGCTGCAGCGTCCTCGTCACCGCCGATCACGGCAACAGCGAGATGATGATCGATCCGGCCACCGGCGGGATTCACACCGCCCACACGACCAACCCGGTCCCGTTCGTGGCCGTGGGCGCCGATGCGGCGCGGCTCAGGGTCGGAGGCTCGCTGCGCGACGTGGCCCCGACGGTGCTGCGGCTGCTCGGCATCGACCCCCCGACGGAGATGACCGGTCGCGACCTGAGGGAATGCTAGATGACGAGGCTCCGCCCTTTCGCGATCGCGTGCGCCATCGCGATGCTCTGCCCCGCCCTCGCCTCCGCGCAGGTCGGCCACCCACCCGGCCGCTCGCCCTACCGGGACATCCCCAAGGGCCACACGCTCACCGGCTTCGCGGGGCTGTTCGGCGGCTCGGGGGGACGCTTCGGGATCGCCCCGCACGATGGGACGGTCTTCGGCCTGCGCTACGACATCCGCACCGCCAGCCCGATTCAGATGGGGCTCCTGCTGGCGCGCGGCAATCTGGAGCGCCTGATCGTGGATCCCTTCGTGGAGCTGGAGAACCGTGTCAGCGGGCCCGTGGACCAGACGGTGTCGTTCCTGGAGCTCGACCTGCAGCTCAACCTCACCGGCGGGAAGACGTGGCACCGGCTGGCGCCGTTCGTGGGCGCCGGCGTCGGGCTCACCTTCCCGAGCGGCACCCCGGCGGACACCAGCGGCTTCGAGCTGGGCAAGAAGATCTACCTGGCCCCGCACGCGGGCTTCCGGCTCTTCATCACCGACCGGCTCCATCTCCGGACCGATGCCCGGGTGATCTTCTGGAAGCTCAGCTATCCCGCGAGCTTCACCCGGGAGCCGACCCTGGATCCCGATTCGCCGCCGGTGATCGACGACGGCAGGGTGAGCGAGTGGACCACGAGCTCATGGCTCCAGGCGGGCCTGGGCTTTTCCTTCTCTCCCTAGGCCATGCCGGTCTCTCTGACCCGAGTGGTGGGCTTCCGTGCCATGCACCGGCTCTACCGTCCCGACTGGAGCGAGTCCCGCAACCGGGAGGCGTTCGGCCCGCTGAGCGAGCCGCCGGGCCATGTCCACGAATACCGCTGTGCCGTCACGGTCTCGGGTCCGGTGGACAGCCGAATGGGAATGGTGGTCGACCTGGGCGCGCTCGACCGTATCCTTCAGGAGGAGGTCGTCGCCCGGCTCGACGGGAAGCACCTGAACGAGGATGTGCCGGGACTCGCGTACGGCCAGATGCTGCCCACCTGTGAGGCGATCGCGATGGACGTCTATCGCCGGATCGCGCCCTGCCTGCCTCCGGGAGTGATCCTGGAGCGGGTGCGGATCATGGAGGATCCATCGCTCTATGCCGACTGCACCGGACTCGGCTGAGCCGTCCCGACCGGCCAAGCGGGGCGGCCGGATGTCCGAGCTGGCGGTGGTCGAGGAGACCGCCGTGTGGCTCGAGGTGAACGGACGGCCCGCGGTCACCTGGATGTGCACGCCCGAGCTGCTCGAGGAGCTGGCCGTGGGCTGGCTGCACGGCGAGGGCTACATCGACGGCGTGGAGCAGGTGCAGCTCCGGCCGTGCGCCACCGATCTGGGCTTCTGGGCCCAGGTTCCCGACGAGCGACTGGCCGCCGTTCAGGCGGAAGGGCGGCGACCTGTGTTGGCCTCCGGCTGCGGGGCCGTCTCCACGTTTCTAGCGGAACCAAGCACGGTCGAGGGCTGCCCCCTCCGGGGCATGCCCCCCGCCGCCGAGCGGCTTCGGGCCCTCTTCAAGGCGCTTTTCGCCCGGGGCGAGCGGTACAAGGACACCGGCGGGATCCACGCCGCCGCGCTGGCGGAGCCGGACGAGGCCGATCCGGACCGGAGCCTCGTGGCGCACGCCGAGGACATCGGCCGGCACAACGCGGTGGACAAGTCCATCGGCGGCGCGCTCCTCGCCGGCCGGCGTGTGGCCGGCCTGGGACTTCTGGTCACCGGCAGGATCTCCGCGGAGCTCGCCTTCAAGGCGGCCCGCGCCGGGCTGGCATGGGTGGCGACGCCGTCGGTGCCCTCGACGCTGGCGGTGGAGATCGCCAGGCGCAGCGGGATGGTGCTGGTCGGGCGGGCCGTGAGCGGCTCGCCCCAGCTGCACGGGGCCGCCGGCTCCGCCACGATGGATCACCGATCGCCGGGGGGCAGTTGATGCGCATCCGAGCTCTCGCCGCAATCGCCGCCGCCCTGCTTGCCGCCTGCGCCACCCCGGCGGCCGCCCAGCGCACGGGCGATCGCGCGCGCCTGGTCTTCACCGTCTCGGGCGCCTACATCCAGGGCCGCGGGCTCTGGACCGTGGAGAGCCAACCGGTGCAGGAGATCATCACCGGTGGCGGCACTCCGGTTACCGACAACATGCGCCTCAACCGGAGCATCAACGGCACCCTCGGGGCGGGCTTCTCCGGCATGTATTTCCCCGGCGAGAACCTGGGCCTCACGGCGGACTTCCTCCTCCTGGGACTCGGGTACGACGACTCCTGCCAGCTCCTCGGGCCGGCCCAGAGCACCCGCAACGCACAGGTCTGCCAGGACATCGACGAGCAGGACAAATCGGCGGCGGCGGTGACCGTCTCCGCGGGAGGGGTGTTCCGCTTCTTCAGCCGCGAGTTCATCTCTCCCTACGCCCGGGTCAATGCGGGCCTGCTCTTCTCCAACCAGAGCTCGATCCTCACGCAGGGCGTCACCAACAGCGGCGCGCTGCTCACCATTTTCGACGACGAGAAGCGCACTCGGGTGAGCCCGGCCCTCGCGCTCGGTGTGGGCGCCACCATGCAGATCGGCCGATCGTACCATCTGCGGTGGGAGGTGCGGGACAACATCGTCGGCATCGAGGCCGTCACCGGGCCGACGGACGCCCCACGCTTCGTGCCACCCCACGAACGACAGTACAAGCACCTCTTCAGCGTCCTGGTCGGGATCGACGTGGTGCTGGAGCGGGCCCGCGGGAGGCGCTACTGAGAGACGGGGTGCGCGGAGCGATCCTCGCGGGCGGCGGGGCCACGCGCTTCGGCGGCAAGCCCAAGGGACTGGAAATCGTGGGCGGCGAGCGGATCCTGGACCGGCTGGCTCGAGTCATGACGGCGGCCTTCGGCGGGCCGCCGTTGCTCGTCGCGAACGCGCCGGACGCGACAGGCTGGCGGCCCGATCTCCGCGTGGTCCCCGACGTGCGTCCCGGGCTCGGCTCGCTCGGCGGGATCTACACCGCGGTGGTCGAGGCTCCGGCGCCGGTCGTCTGCGTCGCGTGGGACATGCCGTTCGTCTCGGAGGACCTGCTCCGGCGGCTCGCCGACGGGCTCCGGGAGCATGACGCCTGCCTGCCGCAGAGCGGCGGCCGCCGGGGCGTGGAGCCGCTCTGCGCCGCGTACGGCCCCGCCTGCCGCGAGGCCATCGCCCGCAGCCTCGACCAGGGCGACCTCCGGGCCATTGCCTTCCATGAGCGCATCGGCGTCGGTATCCTCCCCCTGTCCGAGGTCGGGCGCTTCGGCGATCCGGAGCTCCTGTTCTTCAACGTGAACACCGCGGACGACCTCGCGCTCACGGAAGAAATGTGTCGGCGACTCGAATCATCTCGATCATCGGGCGGAAGAACGCCGGAAAGACCACGCTGAGCGTCGCCCTGGCGAGCGAGCTGGTCCGCCGGGGGCATCGGGTCATGAGCATGAAGCACGCCGACCACCCGGCGCAGGTGGACCAGCCCGGCGTGGACAGCTGGCGACACTTCCACGAGGGGCGCGCGGAGCGGGTCCTGCTGGTGAGCCCGGAGATGCGGGTCCTCTTCGAGCGGGCCAAGGACGAGTACGACCCCATCGGGCTCGTGCGCGAGCACCTCTCCGGCGCCGACATCGTCCTGGTGGAAGGATTCAAGCGGGCGCCGCTGCCCAAGATCGAGGTCTACCGCCGCGCCATCGGCCCGCGCCCGATCTACGACCCGGCGGCGGAAAGCGCCGACCAGTGGGTGGCGATCGTCACCGACGACCACGCCTTCGAAGCCGACCGGCGCATCCTCCGCTTCAACGACACGATGTGGCTGCAGCTCCTGGCGAACTTCGCGTGGGAGAACGCGCTGGTCATCGAGACGTGACCGGTCCGCTGTCCGCGGCCGAGGCCGCCCGCCGCATCCTCGACGAGGTGCGGCGCCAGCCCGCCCTGCGCATGCCGCTCGACGACGCGCTCGACGCGGTGCTCGCCGAGACCGTGATCAGCCCCCTCGACATCCCCGCCTGGACCAACTCGGCCATGGACGGCTACGCCGCCAGGGGCGCGGACGTCCAGGGCGCCTCCGAGGAGCGGCCGGTGCGGCTCGCGGTGGTCGAGCACATCCCGGCGGGCCGGTTTCCCACCCGGGCGATCGGCCCCGGCGAGTGCGCCCGGATATTCACCGGCGCGCCGCTCCCCGAGGGGGCCGACACCGTGATCCGGCAGGAGGACACCGACCTGGGCGCGGAGGTCGTCGCCATCGTGCGGGATCGCGACGTGGGCGTGAACATCCGGCGCGCCGGCGAGGACATTCGCCGGGGCCAGACGGTGCTCGCGGAGGGCAGCGAGCTGGGCCCTGCCGAGCTGGGAGTGCTCGCCTCCCTGGCGGTGGCCGACCCGCTGGTGTTCCGGCAGCCGCGAGTGGCCGTGCTCGGCAGCGGCGACGAGATCGTGGACGTGAACCAGCCGGAGGAGATCCTGAGCGGGCGGAAGACCGCCAGCAGCAACACCCACACGCTGCTCGCGATGGTCCGCCGTGCGGGCGCCGAGCCGGTGAATCTCGGCATCGCCCGGGACACGCCGGAGAGCCTCCGGGAGCACCTGACCCGCGCGCTCGACGCCGACCTGCTGGTGACGACGGCCGGCATCAGCGTGGGCGAGCACGACTACCTGCGCTCGGTGCTCGACGACCTCGGCGCGGAGCAGCGGTTCTGGAAGCTCAGGATGCGCCCCGGCGCGCCCGTGGGATTCGGCCTGCTCCAGGGCGTGCCGTGGATCGGCCTGCCCGGGAACCCGGTCAGCACCATGGTCACCTTCGAGCTTTTCGTCCGTCCCGCCATCCGCAAGATGGCCGGGCACCCGCTCCCGTTCCGCCGGACGGTGACCGTGCGCGCCGCCGAGCCGATCCGGCTCAAGCCCCGGCTCCAGCACTTCCTCCGTGCCGTCGTCACCGAGGGGCCCGGCGGACCCGAGGCCCGGCTGACCGGGCCCCAGGGCTCCGGCATACTCACCTCGATGATCCTCGCGAACGCCCTCCTCATCATCCCCGAAGGCCAGTTCGAGACTGCGGCGGGGGAGGCGGTGCGGGCCCTGCTGCTCGATGACCCGGTGCACGCCGCGGAGCCGGGCTTCTAGAGCGGCAGCGGTTGATTCCCGGCGCCAGTGGCTTATCTTCATGTCCAAGAAGGGGAGTAGCTTATCCGCCATGGGGCGGACCTCCGAATCGTCAGGACTGTCCGCCAAGCGCGGGCACGGTTCGGCGGGGGGCCGGGGCGAACTGTCGCCCCGCGATCCAGAGCGAGACCTTCGTCCAACGCGCATGTCGCGGTGCGGACGGGGTCTCGCTCTTTTTTATCCCCGATCCCACCGGCGGTACGGCGCAGCAAAGGAGTCTATGAACAACCTCAAGACGTTCGTACTGATGGGCGCGCTGGTCGGCCTGTTCGGCCTGGCGGGCCAGCTGCTGGGGGGCTCGCAGGGCCTGGTCATGGCTCTCGCCTTCGGCATGCTCTTCAATTTCGTGATGTATTTCTTCTCGGACCGCCTGGTGCTCAGGATGTACGGGGCCCATGTCGTGACCGAAGCCGAGGCGCCTGAGCTCTACCGGATGGTGGACCGCCTCCGGCAGCGCGCCGGGCTGCCCATGCCCGTCGTGGCCGTGGCGCCGCACGAGCAGCCCAACGCCTTCGCCACCGGGCGGAGCCCGAAGAAGGCCGTGGTCGCGGTCACCACCGGGATCCTCAAGTACATGCCGACCGAGGAGCTCGAGGGCGTGATCGCGCACGAGCTGGCGCACGTGAAGAACCGGGATATGCTGATCGCGACGGTGGCGGCCGGTATCGCCGGCGCCCTGAGCAACCTGCCCTACCTGCTCATGTTCGGCGGAGGTCACGGGGACGACGAGGGGGGCCACCCCTTCGCCCAGCTCGCCCTGCTGCTGCTGGCCCCGATCGGGGCCGTGCTGATCCAGATGGCCGTGTCCCGGCAGCGGGAGTTCGAAGCGGACCGGGTGGGCGCGCTGATCCTGGGCCGGCCGATGCCGCTGGCCCGCGCGCTCGTCCGGCTCGATACCATGGCGCGGCAGATCCCGATGCAGGTGGCGCCCGCCGCGGCCCCGCTGGCACAGGTCAATCCCCTCGCCGCGCACGGCGGCGGGATCGCCAGGATGTTCAGCACCCACCCGCCGACGGCGGAGCGGGTGGCGCGGCTCGAAGCCATGGCGTCGGGTCGCTAGTTTGTTCGGCCATCATGGAGCGGCGGTCTGGCTCGGGTTCACCGGGCTCGTCGCCGCCCTCCTGATCATCGACCTGGCGGTCCTGAACCGCCGGTCGCACGTGCTGTCCTTCAAGGAGGCGGTGAGCTGGAGTCTCGGGCTCATCGCCTTCGCGCATCTGTTCGGGCTCTTCATCCTCTGGCGCGAGGGCGCGGGCCCCGCGCTGGAGTACTACACCGGCTACCTGATCGAGCTTTCGCTCAGCGTAGACAACCTCTTCGTCTTCATCCTGATCTTCTCGTACTTCGGGGTCTCCGCGGAGGCGCAGCCGAAGGTCCTGAAATGGGGCATCCTGGGCGCGATCGTGATGCGCCTGATCATGATCGCCCTCGGCGCGCTGCTGCTCGACCGGTTCGAGTGGATCATCTACGTGTTCGGCGGGATCCTGATCGTGACGGGGATCAGGATGATGACGCAGGACGAGACCGAGATCGAGCCGGAGAAGAACCCGGTCGTGAGGCTGGCGCGACGAATCCTGCCGTTCAGCAACTACTACGACGGCACCAAGTTCTTCACCCGCCATCGGAGCGGTGCGGTGCTCGCCACCCCGCTCTTCCTGGTGCTGCTGGTCGTCGAATGGTCGGATCTGGTGTTCGCGATCGACAGCATCCCGGCCATCTTCGCCATCACCCGCGATCCCTTCCTGGTCTACAGCTCCAACGTCTTCGCCATCCTCGGCCTGCGGGCGCTGTTCTTCGTGCTCGCCGGGATGATGGACAAGTTCGTCTATCTGAAGCCCGGTGTCGCGATCATCCTGATCTTCGTCGGCCTGAAGATGGTCTCGAGCCACTGGATCCACCTGCCCACGCCGGCCTCGCTCGGCGTCATCGTGTTCATCCTGACGGCAGCGGTCCTGCTCTCCCTGCGTCGGAGCGCGCAGGAGGCGCGCCGGCCGGCGTAGCTCCCGGCGCGCCGCGCAGCTTCTGCAGTTTTTGCAGCGCGTTCTCGTTGGCCGGGTCCAGGGCCACGGCGCGCTGGTAGCTCCTGATCGCCTCCTCCCGCCTGCCGGCCTCCATGTAGGCCTCTCCGAGACTGTCGAAGGCGTTGGATGAGCCGGGGTGATCCGCCGTATTGAGCTGCAGGACCACGACGGCGAAGCCGTGCCGCCCCTGGCGCAGCAGCTCGTAGCCCAGGGCGTTGAGCTCCAGCTCGGTGTCGGCATAGGCGTGGCGGGGGTCGGCCTTGTAGCCGAGGTACAGCTTCAGCGCGCCCGCGGAGTCGCCCGCGCCGAAGGCGTCGCGCATCCGCTCCGCCAGCGACGGCTCCGGCCGGTACGCCAGCACCTCGCGCATCGCCGGATCCACGTTGGCCCGGTAGTCCCGGGAGGTGAGCTCCGCCGCGACCTCGGGCCCCTTCCACCTTCGAGCGTCGAGCGGGTGCCCCCGCTGCCAGAAGTAGATGGACGCGCGAACCGTGACGCCGCTGTTGGGGAGCGTGATCGGTCGGGAGTCGCCGTAGGAGTTCGGCTTCCCGGCGGTCGGCTCGCCCACGAACACGGCGTCGGTGTACTCCTCCAGATCGTGGACCAGGAACTGGGCCGCCGAAAACGTGCTCCGGCCGATCAGGACGAAGAGGCGGCCCGGGCCCTCCAGCTTCCGCGACCGGATCAGGCTCAGCAGCAGCGGTTGATTCAGGGTCCCGTCGCCCCCGCGATTGAGACGGAGGTCGAGCACCAGCCGGTCCACCGCCCCGGAATCCACGAAGGCCCGGAGCCGGCCGGCGAAGGCCGCGATGGTCTCGTCGGGCTGGTCGGCCACCCGGTTGTACTGGACGTAAGCGGTGCGGGTCTCCGGCTGGTATTCCAGTCGCAGGTTGTCGCGCGGATCTCCCCGCAGCCAGAGCGGCGTGCGCGCGCCGTCCATCCCCCGCATGTCCACCCAGCCGGCCTCCGGCGCCCAGCTCACGTCGGTGTCGGAGGGCATCATCGCCGCGGTGCCCGAGGGCTCGAGGACGGCGACGGTCCGGGCCCCGTCCTGCTCCAGCAGCAGGGGGGCGTTGGCCGGCTCGTCGATCGCCCCGATGGCGTGCAGGATCTCGGGCATGACCAGCAGGAACGGCGCGAAGTACCGGGCGTTCATCTCGTTGTCCCGTCCGATCAGCCCCCGGACGGCCTCGTAGGCCTCGGTGGTCGTGAGCCGGCCGATGCGGACGACCTTGGCCCCGACGAGGTCGGCGTGCCGGCGCGACGCGCTCCGGATGAACAGGCCGTCCTTGAAGAAGTAGAGCTTCACCGGGTAGGTGTGGAAGCCGATCCTGGGGTCCCGGGTGGGAGCCACATTGGTGTGGCCGTCACCGACCAGCGCCACGATCCGGGCGAGCTCCACGATCACCTGGTGTCGCGCGAGAGTGTGCAGCTTGCGGTCGAGCACCGCGAGCGCGCTATCGAACTGCTCGCGACGCATGGTGTGGAACAGGTTCTTGTGCCGGCGCGGCAGCTCCCGGGCGAGATAGGCGAGGTCCTCGCGCCACTGGCGCACGAAGGTGGAGTCGGGCGGACGGTCGGCGGCGACCTGGGGTATGGCGCGGGGGCCCGCAAGGGCGAGGGAACCGGCGAGCGCCAGTGCGATCGGCTGGAACATCGGACGCACCTGGAACGAGTGGCGGAAGCGACCGCGGGGGCGGCAGGGATCTCGAGGTTGGACAACCGCCCCGCGGGAAAGGTTGCCAGCAGGACCGGTCGGCCCGATCTTCTCCGACGATGCTCCGACAATCGCTGCTCGACCGGCTGGGCCTGGGCCGTCCGGAACTCCGTGCCTGGGCGATGTACGACTGGGCGGCCTCAGCTGTCCAGACGACGATCATGGTCGCCGTGTTTCCGATCTACTTCGTCAAGGTGGCCGGCGCCGGCGCGCAGGCGGGGGCCGCCACGCAGCGGCTGGCGACCATCAACTCGATCGCGCTGGTGGTCATCGCGGTGGCCTCTCCGGTGCTCGGCGCCATCTCCGACTACCGGGCCGCCAAGAAGCGCTTCACGGCGGGATTCATGGGCCTGGGCGTCGCCGCATGCTGCGGTCTCTTCCTGGTGCAGACCGGCGACCTCGATCTCGCCTCGTGGCTCTTCGTCCTGATCATGGTCGGCGTGGCCGGCAGCTACGTCTTCTACGAGGCGCTGCTGCCCCACATCGCCCGGCCCGGCGAGATCGACCGGGTCTCGGCCGCGGGGTACGCGATCGGATATCTGGGCGGAGGGGTGCTGCTCGCGCTCAACCTGGCGTGGATCCTGATGCCGGCGCGATTCGGCCTCCCGGCCGGGCCCGGACTGGACGACGCCGAAGCGACGCTGCCGGTGCGGCTCGCGTTTCTCTCGGTGGCGGTCTGGTGGGCACTCTTTTCCATCCCGCTCTTCCGGCGGGTGCGAGAGCCCCCGGCCCGGATCGAGCCGGACGAGCGGGTGGGCCAGAGCCCGGTCCGCACGGCCCTGGTGCGGCTGGGCGAGACGTTTCACGAGCTTCGGAGCTACCGGCAGGCGTTTCTCATGCTGCTGGCCTTCCTGATCTACAACGACGGCATTCAGACCATCATCAAGATGGCGACCGCGTACGGGACCGAGATCGGAATCCGGGAGAGCTCGCTCATCGGGGCGATCCTGCTGGTGCAGTTCGTGGGCATCCCCTGCACCTTCCTGTTCGGGAGCGTCGCCAGCCGCATCGGAGCCAAGCGGGCGCTCTTCATCGGACTCCTGGCGTACGCCGTGATCAGCATCCTGGGCTACTACATGACCACCGCCACCCACTTCTACATCCTGGCGGGGCTGGTCGGCACGGTGCAGGGCGGCACCCAGGCGCTGAGCCGAAGCCTCTTCGCCAGCCTGATCCCGCAGCACAAATCCGGCGAGTTCTTCGGCTTCTTCAGTATCTTCGAGAAGTTCGCCGGCATCTTCGGCCCGCTCATCTTCGCCGGCACGATCGCGGCCACGGGCTCGAGCCGAAACGCGATCCTGTCGGTGATCGGGTTTTTCGCGGTGGGTGCGGTGCTGCTCGCGCTGGTGAACGTGGAGTCGGGGCAGCGGGTGGCGCGGGAGGTGGAGCGGGAGCTGGAGCAGGCGGCCTACTAGTTCAGCGGTCCCTCCCCCTGACCACAGGCCACCCGTATGGTGACCACCACGGACTTGCCGGGAACGACGGTGTAGGGCTGCGGGTTCCCTCCCCGCACCTCACAGACGTCCGCCACGTCCTTCAGGGTGACCAGGTGCACGCCGGGCTCGAGACCCTGGTACGTCTCTTCGGCGTTCACCGGAATGAGCCGGAGCGGCGTCCCCGCGACCGAGAGCTGGTAGCCGTCCTCGTCGGTCTCGGTGCCGGACGTCACCACCGCGACGACGAACCCGCCGGTGATGGGCGCGCCGCACACGACGCTGAAGCCGACCCGGGCGACGTCTCCGTCACCCACTTCCACCGAGCGAGGGCTGGAGGCTCCGCTCACGGCGCAGTTGTCGGCCAGGGAAAAGAGGTGGACGACGTGGGTCCCTTCGGGCACCTCGTCGTACGAGGCGGAGCCGTTGGGCGTCACGGCCAGCGGCCGGGCTCCGTCGAGCGTGACCAGGTATTGCTCGCTCTCGGGGGCGGCGCCGCTGGTGGAGACCTGGATCAGAATGCGGCCGTCGGCGGGTGTGCCGGAAGGCGCGCCGGGCGGGTCCCCGCAACCGAGGGAGCCGGCGGCGCCTGCGAGCACGACCCAGCGAAGTCCGCGCACCATGGCCCAGAGTTAGGGTCCGGGCCCGCCGCCGTCAAGCATTCCCACTTGCCCGCTCCCCGCCCGATCCTCTACGTTAGACGCATGACTCCCTGCATGACCGCACTCAAGCGCCGCTCACGCGGTGGGCGCCGGCCGGCCTAGGGAAGTCACGACCATCCTTCGACCTGGAAGCCCCGCCGTGCCGAGCGCAGGCGGGGCGTTTGCATTCATGGACGCTCTCGAGCTGACCCGCGCCCTCGTGGCGCTGGAGACCCCGACCGGGTCGGAGCAGGCCGCGATCGACCTGCTCGACCGCGTGCTCGGCCGGGCCGGCTACCGCACCGTACGACAACCGGTCTCGCCCGGTCGCGACAACCTGTACGCCTATCGCGAGCGTCCCGAGCTGGTCTTCTCCACCCACGTGGATACGGTGCCGCCGCACCTGCCACTGGCCGAGGACGGAGACGCGATCCGGGGCCGGGGAGCCTGCGACGCCAAGGGCCTCGCTGCCGCCATGGTGGCCGCGGCCGAGCGACTGGCCGAGGGGGGAGAGCGGCGGATCGGGCTCCTGTTCCTCGTGGGCGAGGAGAACGGGTCCGACGGTGCCAAGGCGGCGGCGGACCTGGGCCCGCGGGGGCGTTTCCTGATCAATGGCGAGCCGACGGAGAACCGCCTCTCCGTGGGACAGAAGGGCACGCTCCGGGTGGACCTCACGGCCAGCGGGCGGGCGGCGCATTCGGCCTACCCGGAGGAGGGATCGAGCGCCATCGCCGCGCTGCTCGACACCATCGAGCGGATTCGCCATCTGCCGCTTCCGGTGGACCCGATGCTGGGCCGGTCCACGCTCAACCTGGGGCTCATCGCCGGCGGGGTGGCGCCCAACGTCATCCCCGCCCACGCGAGCGCGCAATTGCTGGTGCGCACGGTGGAGCCGACCGGCCCGCTCAGGGCCGCCATCAGCGAGCGGCTGACGCCGGGGGTGAGCGTGGCGTTCCCCGTAGAGCTGCCGTTCCACAAAGCGGGTGGCGCGCCGCCGGGATGGGAGACCACGGTCGTGAGCTACGCGAGCGACCTGCCGTTCCTCGCCTCCTGGGGCGAGGGGTACCAGATGGGTCCCGGCACCATCCGCGTCGCCCACACGGCGGAGGAGCACATCCTCAAGGCCGACCTGCTCCGCGGCGTGGACCTCTACGTCCGGCTGGCCACCGACCTGCTCGCACGCGAGGCGCAATGAGCGCGAAGATCCCCGTCAGCGTCCTTGGCGCCACCGGCACCGTGGGGCAGAAGTTCGTCCGGCTGCTGGCGGACCATCCCTGGTTCGAGATCGCGGCGGTGGCGGCGTCCCCGGCCAGCGCGGGACGGCGCTACGGCGATGTGGTCCGGTGGCGCGAGCATGTGGCTCTCCCGCCGGGCATTGCCGGGCTCACCCTCCGGGAATGCGCGCCTCCGCTGCCCGGCGCCATCGCCTTCTCGGCGCTGGACGCCGAGGTCGCCGGCCCCATCGAGCAGGCGCTCGCCGGCGCCGGCGTCTTCGTCGTCACCAACACGCGCGTCCACCGGATGGAGGCGGACGTTCCCCTGCTCATCCCCGAGGCCAACGCCGACCACCTCGTGCTCCTGGACCGTCAGAGGGCCCGCCGGTCATGGAGCGGCGGTATCCTCGCCAATCCCAACTGCTCGACGGCGGCACTCGCACTCGCCCTCGCCCCGCTGCACCGGGCGTTCGGCGTGGAGAAGCTCTTCGTCTCGACCATGCAGGCGGTCTCGGGCGCGGGCTATCCCGGTGTCGCCTCGCTGGACATCCTGGGAAACGTCGTGCCGCACATCGGTGGAGAGGAAGAGAAGATCGAGCGCGAGACCCGCAAGATCCTCGGCGTGCTCGGTCCCGCGGGCGTGGAGCCGGCATCGTTCCCCGTGAGCGCGCACACCAACCGTGTCGCCGTGGTGGATGGTCATCTGGAGACGGTCTCGGTGGGCTTCAGCCGGCGGGTGACCGCCGACGAGGCGACGGCCGCGCTGCGGGAGTTCCGGGGCTCTCCCTGCGTGGCCGGGCTGCCTTCGTCCCCCGATCCGCCGGTCGAGGTGGACCTCCGCGCCGACCGCCCGCAGCCACGGCTCGACCTGGAGCGGGGCGGCGGCATGGCGGTGACCGTGGGCCGAATCAGGCCCTGTCCGGTTCTCGACCTCAGGATGGTGCTCCTGGGCCACAACACGATCCGCGGGGCCGCGGGCCAGGCGGTGCAGATCGCCGAGCTGCTGGTGGCCGACGGTCGACTGGGAGAGCGGCGGTGATCGTCTGCAAGTTCGGTGGGACCTCGGTGGCCGACGGCGCCGCGATCCGGCGGGTGATCGCGATCGTGGCCGACCGCGCTGCCGAGCGGCCGCTGGTCGTCGTCTCGGCGCTCTCCGGAGTCACGGACGGTCTGCTGCGGCTGGAAGCGGCGGTCCGTGCGGACGACGCCGCCGGACTCGAGGCCGGCATCGAAGAGCTGGTGCGGCGGCACGAAGCCGTGGCCGGCGAGCTGCCGGGAGCCGGGCCCGCGGCCGAGATGGTGAGAGCCGACGCCCAATCGCTCCGGGACTCGCTCGCGCGCGCGCTGGGCCGGCGGCTGCGGCCGGTGGAGCTCGACGACCTCGCCGGACGGGGAGAGCTCTGGAGCTCGAGGCTGATCGCCGGGGCGGCGGCCGGTGCCGGCCTGCCGGCCGCGTGGGCCGACATCCGGCCGATCATGGTGACGGACGACCGGAGCGGCCGGGCCACGCCGTACGTCCAGGTGCTCAACGTCAGGGCCCGGGAGTGCCTGGGAGCCCTGATCGAAACCGGCTCGATCCCGGTGACCCAGGGCTTCATCGGCGCCACACCCGACGGCGTGCCGACGACGCTGGGCCGGGGCGGCTCGGACTTCACGGCGGCCCTTCTCGGCGCGGCGCTCGGGGCACGGAGGGTGGAGATCTGGACCGACGTGAACGGCCTGATGACCGCCGACCCCCGGATCGTGCCGGCGGCCCGAACCCTCTCCGCCGCCAGCTACGAGGAGGCGGCCGAGCTGGCGACCTTCGGCGCCAAGGTCCTCCACCCGGCGACCGCGATGCCCCTGGTGCGGGCCGGAATCCCCATCGTGGTGCTCAATTCCGAGCGGCCGGAGCTTCCCGGCACCAGGATCGAGCCCTCGGCCGAGCTGGAGCGGGTGGGCGACTCGCCGATTCGGTCCATCTCGTGGAAGCGCGGGATCACCGTCGTCAACGTCCGGGCTCCCCGCATGCTCGGTGCCTACGGCTTCCTGCGGCAGATGTTCGAGGTGTTCGAGCGGCACGAGGTCGTGGTGGACGTGCTCGCCAGCGGAGAGGTCAGCGTCTCGCTCACGGTGGAGGACCGCTCGCGGCTCGACCCCGTGGTGCGGGAGCTGTCCGAGCTCGGCGACGTATGGACCGACGACGGCCGGGCCATCGTCTCGGTGGTGGGGATCGGCCTGCGCCACACGCCGGGGCTGGCGTCGAGGATCTTCCGGGCCGCCCAGCCGGCGAACGTCGAGGTCATCTCGCAGGGAGCCTCGGCGATCAACATGACGTTCGTGGTGCGCGAGGACGAGGGCCCCGGCGTCGTGCGCCGGCTTCACGAGGAGTTCTTCGGCGCGGCCTAGGCCGATCATGTGTTCGAGGATCCGACCGGTGCGACTGGCGATCGTGGGAAACGGCAGGATGGGAAGCGCGGTCGCGGAGGCGGCGGAGGCGCGGGGGCACGTCATCCACGCGATCGTCGGCCGGGAAGAGAACCCCGGCGGCGCCGCGCTGACCCGTGAGCGGCTCGCGGGGGTGGATGCCGCGATCGAGTTCACCCGCCCCGATGCCGTGATCGCCAACCTCGAGCGGCTGATCGAGGCGGGCGTGCCGACCGTCACCGGCACCACCGGCTGGAGCGCGGAGCTGCCGCGGATCGCCCGGCTGGTGGAGGCTCGGGGAACCGCGCTGCTCCACGCGGCTAACTTCTCGGTCGGCGTCCATCTCTTTCTCCGCGCCGCGCGCGAGCTGGCGGCATCCTTCGCGGGGCGACCTGAATTCGAAGGCTTTATACTGGAGGAGCATCACGCGGCGAAGCTGGATGCGCCGTCGGGAACGGCCGCCGCGCTGCGCGCGAGACTGCGTGAGTCCGACCCGGCACGGGAGTTCCCCATCACCTCGGTCCGCGCGGGCTCCATCCCGGGGACTCACGTGGTGACCTACGACGGACCGCACGACACCGTCGCGCTCAGCCACGTGGCGAGAAGCCGCCGGGCGTTCGCGGCCGGCGCCGTGGCCGCGGCGGAATGGCTGCCCGGTCGAGCCGGCGTCCACGACTTCGAAGAGATGCTCTTTGGAGGCAGCGGATGACACGACTGCAGGGATGTGGCACGGCCCTGGTCACTCCGTTCACCGACCGGGGTGAGGTGGACTACGCCACCCTGCGATCCCTGGTGGAATGGCAGATCGCGGAGAGGATCGACTTCCTGGTGCCCTGCGGCTCGACCGGCGAGGCGCAGACGCTCGACGACGCCGAGCGGGAGCGCGTGGTGGCGGCGGTCGTGGAGACGGCGGGCGGGCGGGTGCCGGTGATGGCGGGGGCGAGCAGCAACGACACCGCGCGCGCCGTCGCCGAAGCCCGACGCATGTGCCGCATCGGCGCCGACTACATCCTCACCGCGACCCCCTACTACAACAAGCCCACCCAGGGCGGCCTCTTCCGCCATTTCACCGCCATCGCCGACGCCGCCACCAAGCCGATCTGCCTCTACAACGTGCCCGGCCGCACGGCAGTGAACCTGCAGCCGGGCGTCGCCCTCCAGCTCGCCGAGCACGGAAACGTCGTGGGCATCAAGGAGGCGAGCGGCGACCTGGCCCAGGTGATGCAGATTCTGCGGGCCCGGCCCGAGCGCTTCTCGGTGCTGTCGGGCGACGACTGGCTCACGCTGGCGATCGTGGCGGCGGGTGGGGACGGGCTGATCTCGGTCGCCTCCAATGAAATGCCCGGCCCCATGCGCGCACTGGTGCATCTCGCGCTGGCGGGAGAGATCGAGAAGGCGCGGGAGTGGCATTACCGGCTCCTTCCGCTGATGGACGCCAACTTCCTGGAGACGAACCCGGGGCCGGTGAAGGCCGCGCTGGCGCTCACCGGCCGGATCCGGAACGTGCTTCGGCTTCCGCTGGTGCCGGTGACCGAGAAGACCCGCGCGGCAATGGCGGCGACCCTCAGGGATCTGGGAGTGGAGTTCTAGTGGCGGCGACGGCGAGGGAGGTGCTGCGAATCGAGCTGGAGCGCTTCGCTGACGGCGTGTCCGAGGGCCAGGAGCCGGCCGCGCTCGAGGCGTTCCGCGCGCTCAAGGCCGAGCTCAACGCGGGGCGGGTCCGCGCCGCCGAGCGCGGGCCCGATGGACGATGGCGCGCCAACGGCTGGGTGAAGGCGGGCATCCTTCTGGGGTTCCGGCTGGGCCGGGTCGCTCCCACCGCCACGGGCGGGCCGTTTCCCTTCTTCGACAAGGACACCTATCCGCTTCGTGCCCTCCGCCTCGAGGACGGCGTGCGCGTCGTGCCGGGCGGCTCGGCGATTCGCGACGGAACCTACCTCGCGCCCGGCGTCGTGTGCATGCCGCCGATGTACGTCAACGTGGGCGCCTACGTGGATGAGGGAACGATGATCGACAGCCACGCGCTGGTCGGATCGTGCGCGCAGATCGGCCGGCGGGTGCATCTGTCCGCCGCGGCCCAGATCGGCGGCGTGCTCGAGCCGGCCGGGGCGCTGCCGGTCATCATCGAGGACGAGGTGCTGGTGGGCGGGAACTGCGGCGTCTACGAAGGCACGATCGTGCGCGAGCGGGCGATACTGGCGCCGGGCACGGTGCTCACCGGCGGCACCGTGGTGTTCGACCTGGTTCACGACCGGACCTATCGCCGGGAGGCGGACCGTCCCCTCGAGATACCGGCGGGAGCGGTCGTGGTGCCGGGGACCCGGCCGGTGCGCAGCGGCCCTGGTGCGGCCGCGGGGCTCTCGCTCTACGCGCCGGTCATCGTCAAGTACCGGGACGAGAAGACGGACACCGCGGCTCGCCTCGAGGACCTGCTGCGATGACGGCCTTGAGCTGGATGCGCAGAGTCGAGCGTCTGCTGGCGGGCACGCGGCTGGCGCCGCTGGCCCGGCGGGTCTCCCGCAAGGTGCACAGCATCGGCCGGCCCCGCTCCCGTCAGGCGCTGCAGTACCACCACCGGACGGTCGAGATCATGGGCCGGGTGCTGACACCCGCCTCGACCTGCGTCATGGCGGGTGCGCACCGAGGTGACCTGCTGGAGGCGATGGTGCGGCTGGCGCCGAAGGGCCGGCACTTCGCCTACGAGCCGCTGCCGGGCCTCGCCACGGAGCTCGGCGAGCGATTCCCCAGGGTGGACATCCAGCAGGTGGCGCTCAGCGACCGGGCGGGCGAGAGCAGCTTCTACCACGTGGTGGATCGGCCCGAGCACAGTGGTCTCCGGCGCCTGGGCAGCATCCCGTCGGGGCTCATCGTCCGCGAGATCGTGGTACGCACCGCGGCGCTCGATGATCTGCTGCCGGCCGATCTCCCGATCGCCTTCATGAACATCGACGTCGGTGGCGCCCACCTGCAGGTGCTCGAGGGAGCCCAGCACACCATCGAGCGCTGGAAGCCGCTGCTCGTGTTCGAGCACGGGATGTCGGCGATGCTCGCCTACGGCACCAGCTCGGAGATGATCTGGGACCTGCTGGTCGGCCGCTACGAGCTCAGGATCTCCCGGCTGGCGGACTGGCTGGCTCGCAGGCGTCCGTTGACCGCCGCGGAGTTCGATGCCAGCGTGGGCTTCCACGAGGGCGCGGAATTCTGCTTCCTGGCTCACCAGTAGGCCGCGAGTCATGACCACCCATACCCACTATCTCTGGTTCGAGACGAAGAAGCGCCAGGAGATCATCGACATCACCGAGGAGGTCGCCGGGCAGGTGCGGGCGAGCGGCGTGCGCGAGGGCATCGCGGTGGTCTCCGCGATGCACATCAGCGCCTCGGTCTTCGTCAACGATCACGAGTCGGGGCTCTGGCAGGACATCCTGGCGTGGCTGGAGACCATCGCGCCGTGGGATCCGGATCGGTACCGCCACAACGAGACGGGCGAGGACAATGCGGCCGCGCACCTCCGGAGCCTCACAGTCGGGCACGAGGTGATCGTGCCGATCACCGAGGGAAAGCTCGATTTCGGCCCCTGGCAGCGGGTGTTCTACGGGGAATGGGACGGCCAGCGCCGCAAGCGGGTCATCATCAAGATCATGGGCGAGCGCTGAGGATCAGGGCTCGCTTGACGTCGCTGCCCGCGACCGTCGCCACCAGCTCCGGGCGCTTCGACTTGGGGCCCAGGGTCCAGCGCACCCGGGCGCGGCCCTCCGCGTCGGTCAGCCCGCGCGCGGGCGTCACGCTCCCGCTCGAGGGCTTGAACACGACGGTCTGTCCCCCCAGCGCATTCCCGTAGGCGTCCGCCACCTGGACCACGATCGGCTGCGGAAGCGCACGCCCGGATCTCGCCGTCTCCGGCGGGCTCACGAAGGCGAGCTTCGCCGGCTTCCCCGCCCGGGCCAGCGCGGTGACCTCGATCGTCCCGGAATCGCCCGCCAGCCTGACGACCATTCGCTGAAGCCCGGCCGACCGACCCAGGGTCCAGACGATTCTCGCGTGACCGGTCGCGTCCGTGGTCACGCTGCTGTCGGCCACCCGGCCCGCCGCGGGCTCCAGGCGGATGGCGGCACCGGGAACGGGGTTGCCGTGCCGGTCGGTGGTGCGCAGCACCACGGGCAGCGTGAGCCGAGTGCCGACCGAGCCGAGTTGGCGGTCGCCGGACGTGAGCTGGACGGAGGCTATGGGCCCGGTCTTCGCCGCGGCGGCGATCGTGATGGCCGGCATCGTCCGAGCGTTGCCCACCTGGAGCCGCGCGCGCTGGCGGCCGGCCCTCGGACCCAGCTTCCACGTGGCCCGCGCCTCGCCCAGCGTATCGGTGCGGGCCGCGAGCGCGGTCAGCGTGCCACCTTCCGAGGCGCTCCACGACACCGGGATGTCCCCCAGGGCCATGCCGAGCGAATCGGTGACCCGTACTGTCAGCGTGTCACGGACCGTATCGCCCGCCACGCCGCTCGGCTCCTCGGTCAGCAGCTCGATCTTGGCATTCGCCGGCACGGGGTCCGCCTCGGCACCCAGTGCCGGGGTGACGCTCACGCCCTCCACGGCGACGGTCAGCTGCTGGCGGCCCGGGAGATCGCCCAGCCGCCACGTCGTCCTCACGATGCCGCGCGCGTCCGACGTGTCGAGGGCCGGCTCGGCAGCGCCGCCCGGCGAGGCGGAGTGGAAGACTGCGGCGACGCCCGGCATCGGACGCCCGGTCCGTGAGACGATCTGCGCGGACACCGGTGTCGGGAGGGCCCGTCCCGCCGGCCCGCGCTGGCCTTCGCCCCCGAGCACCGTGATCGAGCCGGGCACCGGCACGACCTCGACCGGAAGGAGCACCTGGAGCGGCCCGGCCATGGCGGTGAGAGAGGTTCGGCCGGGGCTCACCCCCACGACCTCGGCGCCTTCGACCGTCGCGACCGCGGGGTCGGGTGCCGACCAGGTGACGTCGGCGCCCACGATGGGGTGGTCCCGCGAGTCCATGACGTACGCCGTCAAGGGCCTGCGCTCGCTCTCCGGGACGCGCACCAGCGTGTCCTCCACCGCGAGTGCCGCCGGGACCTGACGCACCAGGATCCGCGCCCTCGCCTCGACCGTGCCCACCCGCACGACGATCGCCGTCGCTCCTGCTCCCTCCGCCGTCACGGTGCCGGCCCGGCTGACCAGGGCGATGGCGGGGTCGCCGCTGGTCCACGTCGGCACGATCCCCACCATCACGGTGCCGCTCGAGTCGGTCACGACCGCCGCGAGCTGGATGGTATCGCCGATCGCGTCGGCCGTGTCCAGGATCGGACTCAGCGTGATGCTGTGTGCCCGGAGCGACGGATCACCGGCGCCGGGCACCGGAATCCCGGCCGAGCTGGTGTAGCTCAGGATGGAGGCCAGGGCAGCCCCGCCCGAGAGCATGGCCGCCACGACGCGCGCCGCTCCCGCGGTCCAGCGTGACTCGGTCCTGGTCACCGCATGCGATCGCAGAGTGGCACTCCTTCCTCGCCGGCCATCTCCCGGTCCCCGTCGGTGCGGGGCGCCTCACCGCCCTCGAGGCGCCCGACGAAGATCACGCAGCTCCGCCCGGGCTGCTCCTGATGCCGGGCACGCCCTTGCCATCCGGACCGCCCGGCGGCGACGATCTCGACCTGCACGCCGGGAGCCGGAGGCAAACGGAGGACGTCCACGGCCGCCGTGTACGAGCGCTTCGCGGCATGATGCCGGGCCTGCGCCGCGGCGAGCGAGCGGAGCGCGGTCTTCAATTGCGCCGCGTGACTGGGACGGGAGGCGGAAGTCTTCGAGGCCACCACCTGCGCCGCCGCCGGTGTGATCGACCCGAGCAACGCCAGCGCGCCGATCAGCGAACAGCTCCGGAACCAGGAAGCCGGCATCGTGTCCTCCATGCGAACGCGTGACCACATGCGGGTGGCGGGCGGTCGGAAGGCGATCGACGCGCCGCGGTGATCCGCCGCGCTCGTCAAGCACCACCCGCCGCCCGCCGGGCAGCTCGGGTCCGGAACGGCCCGATCTGGGATGTGAAAGGCTGGTTCCAGTGTGCGAAGAACGGAGGGATCACACAATCCGCAGGAAGCGAACACCGTCGTGCTTTGAGACGCGCACCGGGTCGCACCGCGCGGGCGGTGCCACCCGATGCAGCGGGGCGACTACATGAGGCGGTACTTGGGCCCGGACCCGCCCTCCCGCGGGGTCCAGCGCGGTCCCAGGACGTCGGTCGCCTTGCAGTCGATGCAGTTCGGTGCGTTCACCCGAAGCTCGTCGCCCACGCGCTCGTAGACACCAGCGGGACAGACGTGGGAATAGAAGTCGGCGACGTCGGCATTGATGTCCGGACCGACCAGCAGGTGCGACGGTATGGTGTCGCGAGTGGCGTTTCCGGACTTGAAGACCGCGTCGAGCTTGCCGAAGGTGAGCTTGCCGTCGGGCACGAACGGCTCGGCGGGGGCGATTCGTCGCGGCGCGGCGGCGTCCTCGGGCACATCGATCTTCCCGCCGAACAGCCGGCCCCCGCTGACGGTCATGACCCCGGCCTTGAGCCCCCCGAGATACAGGCCGTCCTTGAAGGCGAGGCGCATGTTCCGGGTGCGGTACATGTCGGCTACGATGTAGCTCTCGTCCACCATGCGGTCGTAGGCCCCGAGCCGGCCGGTGGACGTGTCGCCGGCTTTCAGTGCGGCGAACGCGGCGCGGGCGGCGTACATCCCCGACTGCATCGCGTAGTGGATCCCTTTGAGCGAAGGCACGTCCACGAACCCGGCCGCGTCCCCGACGAGGAGAACCCCGTCGCCGCTCCGCCGTCCGGGTAGCGAGTAGTAGCCGCCCTCGGGGATGGTCTTGGCTCCCCACTCGAGCAGCTGACCGCCCTCGAGGTGCCGCCGGAAGAGCGGGTGCAGCTTCATCCGCTGGAGCAGCTCGTGGACGTCGAGGCGGGCATCGTGGTAGTCGAGACCCACCACGATGCCGAGAGCGATCTGGTTCGGCCCCAGCGGATACATGAAGCTGCCGCCGAAGGCGTCGTTCGGCAGGGGCCAGCCCAACGTGTGGATCACGGACTCCAGCGGCCGCGGGGTCTCCCACACCTCCTTCACTCCCAGCGCGAAGATCTGCGGGTTGGGCGAGCCGACCCGCTGCCACTCGCGCCAGGCCTGGGTCAGCAGTCCACGAGTTCCCTCGGCGATCACGGTCACCCCGGCGGTGACATCCGTCGGCTCCGCGAAGTCGGGCGTAGGCCGCCGCTCGCGGTCGAGCCCCGATGGCGTGGTGCGGACGCCGCGAACGGCACTCCCCTCCACCAGCAGCGCATCCACCGGAAACCCGGCGAAGATGTTGACCCCCATCTCCTCGGCGCGCCCGCCGAGCCAGCGGACGATCTCGCAGATGGACGCGGTATAGAAGCCGGCGTTGTGCATGGTGGGCGGCGTCGGAATCCGGTGGGCGCGGCCTTCGGTCAGGAAATGGACCGCCTCGCCTCCCACCGGCTGACGGAAGGGGAAGTCGCTCGGATTGAGGTCGGGGAAGAGCTCGCGGAAGGCGCGGGGATTCACCACCGATCCGGAGAGGCTGTGCTCGCCCAGCGCACCGGCTTTCTCCAACACCGCGATGTTGAGCTCGGCGCCGCCCGACGCCTGGTCCTCGCGGGCCAGGCGGGCCAGCTCGATCGCGCAGGCCAGCCCCGCGGGCCCCGCGCCGACGATCACCACGTCCATCTCGATCGCCTCGGGCCCGGGCGGGTCGCGCCGGATCAGCTCATCGAGAGGCAGCGGGCGCTGATGGCGGATCGGCAGGATGGTGGACACGGCGGACGGCTCCTGGCTCGAGAGGGAGGGCAAGGCGGCGGAAATATAACTCGGCCCTTGGGCGGTCCCGGCGGTGGTAAGTTGGTGCGATGGACATGGGGAAGGCGGCCCGGGACCCCTGGGTCTGGGGACAGATGGGGCTGATCGCGCTGGTGGCGCTCGTGGCTCCCGTGATGCCCCGCTACGTCAGTCTGGGCGATATCGATCCGGTGATCAACCGCGTGGACCCCGAGTGGATCAGATGGCTCGGCGCGCCGCTGCTGGCGGCGGGGCTGTCGGTCTCGGTCTGGGGAATGCGGTCACTGGGAGGAAGCCTCACTCCCGGCACCGAGCCGCTCCCGGGAGCCGAGCTGGTCACCTCCGGGGCCTATGCCCACGCGAGACATCCGATCTATGCCGGGATCGTGCTCGCGCTGGCGGGCTACACGCTGGCGTGGAGCAACTGGACCCTGGCGCTGCTGGTGGCCGTCGTGGCGCTCACCTACTTCGACGGGAAGGCCAGATCGGAGGAGCGGTGGCTGGTACGGCGGTACCCCCTGTATGAGAGCTACATGCGGCAGGTGACGCGAAGGGTGCTCTGACGAGGCAGCGGCATTACGCTTCCCGGCTATGTCCACTCCACCCCCGATTCCCGGCTTTCGTCCCGTCCCCTTCACCGGCGTCATCTACGTCATGGCCGAGGCCGGAAAGTTCGGCTATCGCTATGGGCATCCCGACTGGTGCAACCTCGGCCAGGGGCAACCGGAGACCGGCGAGCTCCCCGGCGCACCACCCCGGATCGTTCGGGTCGAGATCGGAGTGGACGACCAGGACTACGCTCCCATCCCGGGAATCTGGGAGCTGCGCCGCGCGGTGGCGGAGCTGTACAATCGGCTCTACCGCCGCGGCAAGCGCTCGCAGTACACCGAGCGGAACGTCTGCATCTGCGGCGGCGGGCGCTCGTCGCTCACCCGGGCCGTGGCGGCGCTCGGTCAGGTGAACCTCGGGCACTTCCTTCCCGACTACACTGCGTACGAGGAGCTGCTCGACATCTTCAAGCTCTTCACGTCCATCCCGATCCTGCTCGACGGCAAGGAGGGCTACCACTTCAGCCCCGAGCACCTGCGGGAGGAGATCACCGGCCGAGGCCTCTCGGCGGTGCTGCTCTCCAATCCCTGCAATCCGACCGGCCGGGTGATCGCGGACCGGGAGCTCGAGGGGTGGGTGGCCGTCGCGCGCGAGTTGAGCTGCTCCCTCCTGGTGGACGAGTTCTACTCGCATTACGTGTGGCGCGAGACCGCGGACGGCGACGGCCTGGTCTCGGCCGCGCGCTACGTGGAGGACGTGGACACCGACCCCGTCGTGCTCTTCGACGGGCTCACCAAGAACTGGCGCTACCCGGGATGGCGCTGCAGCTGGATCGTGGGACCGAGGCAGGTGATCGAGGCGGTGGCGAGCAGCGGCTCCTTTCTCGACGGCGGCGGCAGCAAGCCGCTGCAACGCTCGGCCGTGCCGCTGCTGGCCCCCGAGGTCGTGGAGGCCGAGACCGAGGCCATCCGGGCGGCATTCCTCCGCAAGCGGACGATCCTCGCCGACGGTCTGCGGCGTGCGGGCGTGCGATTCGACCTCGAGCCCGAGGGAACGTTCTACTGCTGGGGAGACATCTCGGGACTTCCGCCGGCGCTCGACGACGGGATGTCCTTCTTCCGTGCCGCGCTGGAGAAGAAGGTGATCTGCGTGCCGGGAGAGTTCTTCGACGTGAATCCCGGAAAGCGGCGGAGCGGCCGTCCGTCGCGCTTCCGGCACTATGTGCGCTTTTCGTTCGGCCCCGACGAGGCCACGGTCACGGAAGGCGTGCGGCGCATCGAGGAGCTGGTGCGGTCGCACTCGGTCAACGGGGGAGACAGCTCGCCATCCTCTGCCGGACCGACCGCTTGACGACGTCCCACGGGGCCGGAGGATCGCGATCCGCTTACTGGCCGGCTTTGGCCTTGCGGATCTCTTCGGTGAGACGGGGCACCACCTCGAAGAGGTCGCCCACGATCCCGTAGTCCGCGATCTTGAAGATCGGCGCGTCCTTGTCCTTGTTGATCGCGACGATCGTCCTGGCGGTCCGCATCCCGGCGAGGTGCTGAATGGCGCCCGAGATGCCCAGCGCCACGTAGAGATCGGGGCTGACCACCCGCCCGGTCTGACCGATCTGGTCGGTGGGCGGGCGCCAGCCGTCGTCGGTGACGGCGCGGGTCGCGCCGACGGCGGCGTTGCCGAATGCGGCCGCGAGCTCCTCGACAAGGGTGAAGTTCTCCGCCGCCCGGAGCCCGCGTCCGCCGCTCACGATCACCGGGGCCTCGCCGAGGTCGAGCTTGGCGCCGGCGCGCCGGGAAGACTCGGTCACGACTACTCGCGCGGCCCCGGGATCCTGCGCCGGCTCGGCCTTGTCCACCCGTGCGGACCGGGGGTTCTCGGCCGCGGTGACCGCGCCGGGGCGGAGCGAGAGGAGCGCCGGCGTTCCCGTCAGTCGCAGGGTCACGATCACCTTGCCGGTGTACGCCGGATGCCGGGCGATCACCGCGTCGCCCTGGATCTCGAAGTCGGTCACGTCCGAGGCGAGACTCACACCGAGCCCCGCCGCGACACGGGGCGCCAGATCCCGGCCCTGGGCCGACGCCGCGAAGAACGCTGCCCGGTACCCGCCCTCGCGCAACCGCGCGGCGGCGGTCGCCGCGAACACTTCCGGGTTGTAGCGCTCGAGGGCTGGATGCTCCACCACGACCACCGCGTCGGCGCCGTAGCGGCCCAGCTCCGCGGCCTTCGCCGCGATCCCCGGTGCGCCGAGCGCGAGGGCATGGACCTCACCGCCGCCGGTGGCATCGGCGGCCTGCCGCGCGGCGGTCACCGCCTCGAACGCTACCTTGCGCAGGCTCCCGTCCCGGGCTTCGGCGAACGCGAATGTCGCGGCCATCAGAGCACCTTGGCCTCGGTGCGGAGCAGCCGCACCAGCTCGGTGACCGCCTCGGGCCCTTCCCCGACGATCCGGCCGCCGGCCCGTTCCGCCGGCAGCGCCATCGCCTCCACGGTGAGCGCGACCTTGCCGAGCTGGGCGGGCCGCACGTCGAGCGGCTTCTTCTTGGCCGCCATGATGCCCTTCAGCGTGGCGAGCCGCGGGCGGGCGATGCCTTCGTCGATGGTGAGCACGGCGGGCAGCGGAAACTGCAGCGTCTCGGTGGCGCCCTCGAGATCGCGGCGGGCGGTTCCCCGGCCGTCGGCCAGATCGAGGTGGGAGATGGCCGTGACGCTCGGCAGATCGAGGAGCTGCGCGGTCATCGGTCCGACGGCGCCGCTGGCCGTGTCCGTGGCCATCCGGCCGAACAGGATGAGATCGTATCCGCCGCCCTTCAGCTCGGCGGCGAGCGCCGTCGCCACGGCGAGCCCATCCCAGGGGACCTCGTCGGCCTTGAGCTGCACCGCTCGGGTGGCGCCCATGGCGAGCGCCTTCCGGAGGGTTTCCTGTACGCCGTCGGGACCGAGACACAGGGCGACGACCTCGCCGGACCCCGCCCGTTCCACCAGCTGAAGACCGACTTCGAGCGCGTACCCGTCGAAGTCGCTGATCTCGTACTTGAGCCCGCTCTGATCCAGGGACTTGCGATCGGCGGCGATGGAGAACCGCAGCTCCATCTCCGGCACCCGTTTAAGGCAAACTGCGATCTTCAACACGCGCTCCCGGCCTCGGTCCTGGTCAGTGCTCGAACTGGCGAAAAACTAGCCTAAGCCATCCGAGGCCGCCAGCGAGGCGTCAGTCCGCATCCACCCCGCCAGGCTGGCGCGATCCGCCGAGGGAAGTCCGCACGATCAGCCGGAACATCCGCTCCGAGCCGGGCGACAGAAACCGCTCCACCGTCGGACCCGCCGGGTTGCCCTGGTTGACGTTGAAGGTTCCGAAGATGGCGTAACGGTTCTGGAAGAGGTTGGTCACCACCCCGCTCACCTCCCAGCGGTCGAACTCGACGCCGATTCGCGCGTCGGCCACGATGTAGTCGTCGAGCGGGTCGGTGACGTTGGCTTCGTCGCCCCGGAGGTACTGCTTGCCGGTGTAGCGGGCGTCGGCGCCGGCGTAGAAGTAGCGCCCGATCCGGACGGTCGCGCCCCCCTTGATCACGTGGTCCGGGACCAGCGGCAGCCGGTTGCCGGCATTCACCTCGTTGTCGGTGGGGAACGGATTGATGATCTCTTCTTCCTCCCCCTCCTCGCCTTCTTCCTCCTCCAGCGAGCGGATGCTGAAGATGTCGGCCTCGCTCTGGAAGGTCGCGCGGGTAAAGGCGTAGTTCAGATAGATCGAATGGCCCGCCGGGAACCGGTACGCCGCACCCAGCTCGGCGCCGACGCGCCGGGTCTTGTCGAGGTTGATGAAGAAGCCGTCGATGGTGCCGCCTTCGGGCTCCTCCTCGCCGAACGGCGTGAGGAAGATGTCGTTGCTCACGTTCATGTGATACACCGAGCCGTCGAAGGAGAGACTGCCGGTGGCGTAGCGGAAGCCCGCCTCGACCGTCGTGGCCTTCACCGGATCGAGCGGCGGATCGTCACCCAGGGCGAACGGCAGAGGGCAAGGCGACTCCGGATCGGCGCAGGCGTTCTCGATCACGGCCGGCGACCGGAAGCTCTTGCCCCAGGAGGCGAAGACCGAGGCTCCCGGAGTGACCTCGACGCTCACCCCGACCCGCGGATTGAGCTGCTCGTACACCCCGACCGTGTCCGCGGTCGGATCGAGCAGGTTCTCGTAGGGGATCCTGACGTAGTCGTAGCGGGCGCCGACGGAGAAAGTGGCAGGACCCGTGGTGAGGTCGGCCATGACGAACGGCGCCAGGTCCCAGAGCGGGCTCCGCACCTGCGTGGTGAGCGAGCGATCTCCGCCGAACTTGATCGAGTCGGCGAAGATGTCGATGTTGACCCGGCTGATGCTGCCGTCCACGCCGCCCCGGAGGTTGAGCGCGAGGTCGTCGCTCAGCAGCCGGACCCAGCGGTAATCGCCGGTGAAGCCGAAGGTGGAGTTGTAGGAAATGCCGAAGACGTCGGGGTCGTCCGGCTGATTGGCGTTGAACCGCTCCGCGCGGTGCCTGCGGAAGTACATGGTGCCGGACAGCTTGCCCGAGCCCACCTGGTGATACCCCTGAACCGCGCCCTGAAACTGCCAGAGATCCTCGTAATCGTTGGCGCTCAGGTTCGAATCGGGGCTGGAGCGGAAGATGGTCTCCGGAAGCGATCCCGCCGTCATCACGTAGGAGTTGGCGTAGAGACCCTGGAACCGGATGCCGCTGGTCTGGCCCAGCTTTCCGCCGCTGACGAACCCGCTGTATTCCTCGGCGCCGGTGACCTTCCGCCAGCCGTCCTCCCGGTTGTAGTTGCCGCCCACGTACCAGTCCAGTCCGCCGTCCGTGAGCCCCGAGACGTTGGCTTCCGCCCGTGCCGCGCCGAAGCTGCCCCCCGAGAGCTCGAGGTTGGCGCGGGTCGGGCCGGTGCCGCGCGCGGTGACCAGATTGATGGCCCCGCCAAGCGCGTTCCGGCCCAGGAGCGAGCCGTTGCCGGACAGCACCTCGATCCGCTGGATGTGATCCATCGGCAGCAGATCGAAGTTGATCTGCGAGGCCTCGGGCTCGTTCATGCGGATCCCGTCGAGGAAGACCGCCACGCCCTGCGGCAGGCCGACCACCGGTGAGGAATAGAACCCGCGCGACGAGATGTTGAGCTTGTACGGGCTTCCCAGGTCGTCGTAGGTCGAGAAGCCGGCCACCTGGCGCATCGCGTCGGACAGCACCCGGGGCTCGTAGGCGTCCACGTCCTCGGCGCCGAGCGTGGTGACCCGGGCGGGCACTCCCGAGCCGACCGTCGGGCCCGCGTCGGGGTGGATGCTCCCGACCACCTCGATCGGCGGCAGCTCGAAGACGGTGGTGTCCGCCGCCGTCGTGTCACGTACCTGCGCCTGTGCCACCGGGGCGGCGAACAGTCCGATGATCGCGAGCAAACGCGTCCGGTTCATCGACCAGCTCCTGAAAGGGGGGTCCAGCGCGAAAGCGAGCTACCTGAGCGGAAATCCGGCTGTGCCGGCCCTGCGATCGTCGTCGGGCCCTCGTTCGTAGATCGCCGCCATGACCACGCGGTCGGGCGGCACGCCGAGAATGAGGAGGCCATCGTCGGCCGGGCCACCCCCATCGAAGTCCAGACAACAATGCTCGATGGTCACGAGTCCGGAGGCCGACGCCTCCTGCATGGCCGGACTGGCCCCGCGGTCCAGGCGGACGAGATCGCCGGGGGTGAAGGAGGCCGAGCCGTCGAGATCCTCATAGACGCGGAGCTGATGCACCTTCGCGTCGCGCTCCGCGAAGACGACCACCCCGTCGTCGGTCTCGCCTCCGCCGTCGAGGTCGTAGCAGCAACGATCCACCACCACCCGCCCCGAGCCCCGGAGCGCGAGCGCAGTGCCCGCGGCCAGCACCAGGGTGGCCGCGAGGGCCGCGAAGCCCATGAGAGCCGGACGGCTACGCCGCGGCGGAACGGCACCCTTCGACCGCTCGCCACGGCGCAACCGGCCGAGCACTTCGGGGCCCAGCGAGGCACGGGGGTGGAACAGGATGCCTCGGAGCTCGCGATCCATCTCCGCCAGCTCGGGAGGAATCTCCTGATCGTCGCTCATCGGCCCATGACTCCCCGCAGCCGACCCAGCACCCGCCACAGGCGGGTCCGGACACTGCCCTCGCTGATCCCCAGGATCTGAGCCACCTCCGAGGTGTGGAGACCGCTGCCGTATCGGAGCCCGATCAGCTCCCGGTCGGCGTCGGCGAGCGTGGCCACGGCATCCAGCAGCCGCCCCACCTCTTCCTGCCGCAGCAGCCGCTCCTCCGGAGAGGGGGCGTCGTGCGCCAGGTCGTGCATCGTGCCGAGGGCCACGTACTGTCTCAGCCGCGCCCGACGCCGCCAGTCGGTGAGCACGTTGCGGGCAACCGTGAGAATCCACCCCTTGGCCGTGCCCTTCAGGGGATCGAACCGGTCCGCCGCGCGGACCACCTTGAGGAAGGTCTCGGCGGTCAGATCCTCGGCCACGTCCGCCAGGGGAACGTGAAACCGGAAGTAATTGTAGACCGCGACACCGTGGGCCTCGTACCACTCGCGGCAGAGCGCCTCGCCCTCGGCGAAGGGCGCGGAGCTCGATGCGGCTGGTTCATCGGGAATGTGGGACACGGATAGCGACGTCACGCCTTTCATTACGCGCGGCCGGCGTGGGCGTCACGCCGGCCGCGGCTGCCCCCACCGGGAGTGAGGGTGTGAAGCTCGCCTGCTGTCTGCCGAAGTCGAGCGACGGCCAAGAGTTGCAAAGTCCCGAGGGTGACCGCGAACCGCCCCGCAGAGCGGTGGGCTACCTCACTGGAAGGCCGGCAGACCCGTGATCGACTGGCCCACGATCAGCGAGTGCATGTCGTGGGTCCCCTCGTACGTGTAGACCGACTCCAGGTTCGCCATGTGCCGCATCGAGTGGTACTCCGCCAGGATGCCGTTGGCGCCGAGGAGCCGGCGCGCCTCGCGGGCGGCTTCACAGGCCATGTCCACGTTGTTCCGCTTGCACAGCGAGACCTGCTCGGGCGTCATGGTCCCGGCGTCCTTCAGCCGCCCGAGCTGCAGGGTCATGAACTGGGCCTTCACGATCTCGGTGAGCATGTCCACCAGGCGCACCTGCTGGATCTGGGTCTGGGCGATGGGGCGGTCGAACATCACCCTGCTGCCGGCGTACCGCAGCGCCTCGTCGTAGCAGGCCATCGCGGCGCCGATCGCGCCCCATGAAATGCCGTAGCGGGCCTGCGTGAGGCACATGAGCGGGCTCTTCAGACCCGCCGACTTGGGCAGGATCGCGTCCTTCGGCAGGTGCACGTCCTGAAGATGGATCTCGCTGGTGTCGCTCGCCCGGAGTGAGAGCTTCCCCTTCTGGTCCTTCGCGGTGTAGCCCCTGGTGTCGGTGGGCACGATGAAGCCGCGGATGGACCGGGCATCGCCGATGTCGCCGGTCTTGGCCCAGATGACCGACACGGTGGCCTGCGAGCCGTTGGTGATCCACATCTTGGTGCCGTTCAGTACCCATCCGTCCTTCGTCTCTCGCGCCGTCGTGATCATGCCACCGGGATTGGAGCCGAAGTCAGGCTCGGTCAGTCCGAAACACCCGATCTCCTGCCCGGCCGCGAGCGGGGGCAGCCACTTCTTCCGCTGGTCCTCGGATCCGAAGGCATAGATCGGGTACATCACCAGGGCACCCTGGACCGAGGCGAACGAGCGAATGCCCGAGTCCCCCCGCTCCAGCTCCTGCATGATCAGGCCGTAGGCGACGTTGTTCAGGCCGGCGCAACCGTATTCTTCCGGCAGGTTGGCACCGAACAGGCCCAGCTCCGCCATGCCGGGGATCAACTGTTTGGGAAACTTGCCCTGGACATAGGCTTCACCGATCACCGGGATCAGATTCTCGTCGACCCAGGTTCGGACGGTATCCCGAACCGCCCGCTCCTCCTCGGAAAGGACGGAGTCGAGGTTCAGGAAATCGACACCGGTGAACTGGGAAGTGGCGGCGGCGGTGGCCATAAGATCCTCGTCCCGTAGCGGTTGGACAGTGGGCCGGAAAGATAGTCCGGCCGCCGACCCGATGGCAGACGATCGATTTGCCGGAGCCGTGCTCCGTAGTACCTTTACGCATGCTCCGCGGCCCCGCTGCGGCACCGCATCCGGACGGCCGTCTGCTTTCCCGTAGCGAACTCGCGCAGTCGCTTTTCCGCCGCTCGACGCGGCAGGTCACCATGGTGCGCCTTGGCACGAAGCGCGCATCGGCGTCGCGTCCGCTCAGGGTTCGTCGTGGGACTCAGTAGTCCTTGTACCGAATGCGAGCGACTGCTCACTTCGTATGCTATCTTCGGTGGGAGCCTGTACGAGACTCGGACCCGCTAGGCACTCCACGGCACCGGCCGCAACCCCGGCGACGGCACCGGCCGCAACCCCGGCGACGCCCGTGAGCCCGACGTGAGAATACTGCTCCTGGCCCCCCAGCCCTTCTTCCAGGCGCGGGGAACCCCCATCGCGGTGCGATCGGTGCTGGAGTTCCTCGGCGCCCGGGGCCACGTCGTGGATGCCCTCACCTACCACGAGGGGACCGACGTCGACATTCCGAACTGCCGCATCCATCGGATCCCCCGGGTGCCGGGCGTGCACAACGTCCGGCCGGGTTTCTCCCTCAAGAAGATCGTCTGCGACGTCGCCATGTTCGGCACCTGTGCCCGCATGATGCTGCGCACTCGCTACGACCTGGTGCACGCGGTGGAGGAGTCCGCCTTCATCGCCGCGGTCATGAAGGCACTCACCGGTGTGCCGTACGTCTACGACATGGATTCCTCGCTCGCCGAGCAGATGCTGGACTCGTTCCCCCGGCTCAAGCTGGTCGCCCCCATCCTGCGGCGCTTCGAGGCCGAGGCGGTGCGGCGCAGCGCCGGGGTGCTCACCGTGTGCGCGGCGCTGGAGGACGTGGCACACGCCCACGCTCCCGGCACACCGATCGGACGGGTCGAGGACACGACCCTCCTGCCGGCCAGGGCGACGGCCGACGGCGACAGCCATCTGCCGGCGGAGACGGCGGGGGCGCCGGTCGCGATGTACGTGGGAAACCTGGAGCACTACCAGGGGATCGACCTGCTCCTCGAGGGGTTCCGTCACACCCTCGACCAGATGGGCGAAGCCCGGCTGGTCATCGTCGGGGGCAGGGCCGACGACATCGCCCACTATGGCGAGCGCGCCACCAACCTGGGGATCCGTGAGGCCGTGCACTTCCTGGGGCCCAAGCCGGTGTCGGCGCTGGCGGATCTCCTGCGCGAGGCCGACGTCCTGGTGTCGCCCCGGCTCAAGGGCCTCAACACCCCGATGAAGATCTATTCCTACCTCGACTCCGGGACCGCGGTGCTCGCCACCAGGCTGCGCACCCATACCCAGGTGCTCGACGACCGGACCGCGTACCTGGTCGAGCCCGATCCGCTCGCCTTCGGTACCGGGCTCGCCACGCTCCTCAGGGACGACTCGATGCGCGAGGGCCTGGCGGCGCGGGCCAAGGACCGCGCCCAGCGGGAGTTCACGCCGGAGGCAGCCCGGCGCAAGCTCGAATCCTTCTATGCCAGGATCGAGGCGCAGTCGGCGGGGCTGGTCGCCCCGGCGTGAGGCGGCTCGCGCTGGGCTGGCTGGTGCGCTCCACTTCGGCATTTTACGTGGTGGCGCGCCACTTGCGCGTTCCACGGTCGGAGCATGCCGCGGAGCCGGCGATCGCTCCGTGAGCGGCAGGAGCGCACGGAATCATCCCGCAGGCCGACCGTTCATGACGCATTCCGCCCATCGCGATACACCCACAGCATCGGAGTGACATTGGGAGCAGTCTACGGCATCCTCGGCGAGGCCGGATCGGGAGAGTTGCAGGCTTTGAGCGCGCGGCTGGAGCACCGTGGCGCGGAATCGGCGGACTGGTCGCCAGTGTCAGGGCTCCACCTGGGCGCGCGCGGCTCCAGGGCCGCGGTCCAGGGACAGCTCGACGGGCCCATCGCCTTCGACGGCGCGATCGACAATCGCCAGGAGCTCGCCCTGAGCCTGGGGCATCGTCCCGGCCATGCGGAGCCCGCGACGGACGCCTCGCTCGCGGCGGAACTCTGGGCGGTCCACGGCGAGGAGGGGCTGGCGCAGATCGCCGGCCAGTTCGCGCTCGCCCTTTGGGACGCGGCCGGCCGCAGGCTCATCCTGGCTCGCGACCGGGTGGGATACGCGCCGCTCTACTTCGCGGTCGCGGGCGAGCGGTTGGTCTTCGCGAGCGAGTACAAGGCGCTGCTCGCACTCGACGTGATTCCGGCACGGCCGAACCGGGCGGCGCTCCAGTCCATCCACCATACCAAGTGGGTCCGTCCCGGTGTCACCTGCCTCGAGGGCATCCACCCCGTGGCCCCCGGCTCCTACATGGAGGTACAGGGTGGGCGGGCGGCCAGCCGGCGTTACTGGGACATCCCGGTGCGCGCGGCTGATCTGGACGAGGCGGGCCATGCCGCACGATTGCGGGAGAGCTTCCTCGAGACGCTGCGGCGTCAGACCGAGCCCTACGAGCGTATCGGGGTCTCGCTGAGCGGAGGGCTGGATTCGGCGGTGGTCGCGGCCGGCGTCCGGGCCGTCGCGGGCTCGCGGGAGGTTCACACCTTCTCCGCCGGCTACGGCGAGGACGACAAGGAGCTGGTGAACGCCGCGACGGTCGCACGCGAGGTGGGAACGATCCATCACCCCGTGGTGCTCGACCCGGACGATCTTCCCGGGCTGCTGCCGTGGATGGTGTGGCACCTGGAGGAGCCCATCGGGCGGGAGGACATCGCCTATCTCTTCCTGGCCGCGAGGGAAGCCTCGCAGTACGTGGATCTGATCGTCACCGGTTTCGGCTTCGACGGCCTGTTCGCGGGCCTTCCCCGCCATCGCCTGGTGGACCTCAGCGTCAAGTATCCGCCGGTGCGGGGGCCGCTGGAGGAGTTCTTCGACTACACCTTCCGGAGCGTGGAGCCTCGGACGCTGGGTGGCCGGGCGCTGAAGAAGGCGTACTTCAGGGGACGCGAATTCCCCGCTCCGCAGGTCCTCGGCGCCCCGCCGCTGACGCCCTACAGCGGCTTTCCCCGCGGCGGAGACCAGCCGCTCACCAACTTCCTGAAGCGCGGCTTCCTGGTGCTGCCCTATCAGCACCCGGTGGAGCGGCTGTACGCCGGTGTGGGGATGCGGATGAACGCGCAACACACCAATCCGGGCTTCCTCGCCACGGCGTTCGCGATTCCCGACCGGCTCAAGATTCACGGCCGGACCCAGAAGTACATCCTGCGCCGCGCGTGCGAGGGACTGCTGCCTCCCTCGATCCTGGCCACCGGCAAGAGCTTCAACCGGCTCAAGCACGACACCCGGATGTCCGAGACGCTCGATCGTCTCGCGGACGAGCTGCTCTCGCCCTCCGCGGTCGCTCACCGCGGGCTCTTCGACCCCGCCTACGTGGCCAGGCTGCGGCGGCGCTCGCCGGGCCGGCCCTACAGCCAGGAGCGCGCCTACCGCCTCTGGTCGCTCCTGCTGACCGAGCTCTGGGCGGGCCAGTTCGTCGACCGGAGGGGCGCGCCACCGAGACACCCGCTCCCGCCTGTTCGCCATCTGCCGGGCGGGATGCCGCAGGCGGCGGCAAGAACCGCCTGATCGAAAAAAAAGGGCCGCGCTCGTCGACGAGCGCGGCCCCAATCCCGGCCGGTCCCGCTACGCCGGCGAGACCTCGACCAGCTCGCCGGGAGCTTCCTTGAGGTATCCCTGCTCCCGGTACCAGCGGCCGGTCCGCCGCAGCCCTTCGTCCAGCTCGATCCGGGGGGCGTAGCCCAGCTCGCGCTTGGCGCGGGTGATGTCGAACGCGCGGTTCTGCCGGTACCAGTCCACCCGTCGGGGGAAGATGGGCGGCGTGATGCCGAACGGCTTGCAGATCTTCTCGCAGATGTGCCCCGCGACTACGACGGGCATCACGGGATAGTGGGGAATCTTCACCTGGACGTCGAGGGCACGACCCACCGCCTTCACGATCTCCTCGATGGGATAGTGGTGCTCGTCGGCGATCAGGTATTCCCGGCCGTTCCCGACGCCCGGTGCCAGGCAGAGCATGAACGCGTCGACCAGGTTGTCGATGTAAAGCGGGTGATAGAGCGTCCGGCCGTTGCCGAACATCGGGAAGGTGCCCCGCGCCACGCGCTTGAAGATCATGAAGAAGCGCTCGGGGTCTCCGGGACCGTAGATCGCGGCCGGGCGCAGGATCACGGTTTCCATCCGACCGGCCCCGAGCTGCTTCACGATCGGCTCGGCCTCGTACTTGGTGCGCTGGTAGTAGTCGGCGGGCTGGATCGGCGCGTCTTCGTTCGCGGGGGGATGCTCCACGTTGCCGTGCACGCCGCAGGTGCTGCAGTAGACGAACTTCCAGACGCCGGCTTTGAGCGCGGCCTCCAGCACCATCCGAGTCCCGCCCACGTTCACTTCGTCATAGAAGGTGTTGGGGACGTTGAGCTCGCGGAAGGCCGCCGCGAGGTGAAACACGTACTCCACCCCTCGCATGCTGCGCTCCACCACCGCGCGGTCGGTCACGGATCCCAGCACGACCTCGGCACCCATCGCGCGCAGGGCGTCGCACTGAAGACCGTCCTTGTAGTCCAGAGCCACGACCTCGTGTCCCGCGGCCCGAAGCCGCCGGACCAGGGCCGTACCCGTGAACCCCGTGCCGCCAGTGACGAGAACCCGCATGCTCACTCCTTCATGGTGGTCCGACAATTCGGTGGACGCGCGGCCCGAGCTTCGGCCGGGCAAGACGGTTCTCGGACGAGGACCGGCCTCCGGGCGCTGCACGCCTCCGGGAGGTGCCGATGAGATCGACCGAGCGGATTCACCGTCGCCCTACAAGATCCATGCCTGCCATGCGGTTACGGCAGTGCAAGTTGGCGCACGGTCTTAGCCGCCCCGATCAGTAGCGGCTGTCGCGGCGGCGCGTCAAGGTTGACTCCCCGACGCCGCGGCCTCCCGCGGTCAGGCGACCGAGTCCAGCCGCCTCTCGAGGGTGGTCACGATGGCGCCGTAGGACGTGAGCTCCCTCATCTCCTGATTGGAGAAGACCACCCCGAATTCGCTCTCGAGCTGAGAGATCAGCATCAGGTGGTTCAGCGATGTCCACGAGCCCGCGGACGCGGCGGAGAACTCCGGCCCGACGGTGCTCTCGGGCACGTCGAGCACCTGTGCCAGCAGCTCGCGAACCCGCGCGGCGATTGCGTCCCTGTCATGCATCGGTCACCCCCTGCCGCTGCTCCAGTGTCCCCGCGGTCGGAGCCGAGGCCGGCGTGGAGACCCAGTCCGGCCAGATCGGACCCGGCGCATCCAGCGACCGAACCCAGCGCCCGTCCGCGCCTGTCTCGAAGCCGTGATTGGACAGGAATGCGGAGGCGACCTGGTTTCGGCCGGTATCGATGAACTCGGCCGAGAGCATGGACGCGCCGGCCGCGCGCGCATCTTCGGTGATCCGGGCCAGGAGCGCGGTCTCGACGGACTTGCCGATGACGCGGCAGCTCAGCAGGAACGAATCGAGGTGCCAGGTGCCGCCTTCCGGCGCCACGACCGCGAGGCCCGTCAGTCCGAAGTCGCCGAAGCGATCCGACACTTTCATGGTGTACACGCGCCAGGCCCCCGACGCCGTCTGCCGGCGAATCGTCGCCTCGTCGTGCCGGCGGGTGGTGAGATTGAACTGGTTCGTCTTCGCCAGGAGCTGCACCACGCGGGACATGCTCTCGTCGTCGGCCGGCGCGATGTCCACCCGCAGCCCGAGACCCCGGAGGAAGTCCTCCACCGAGTCCACCGACCCCCGATACTCCTCGCGGACCCGGGACTCCTGATATTGGCGGGTGCGCTGCACGTCCTCCGAGGTCTGCTGAAGCACGATGAGGGACCGCAGGGACCCGACCCAGCTGGCGTACATGGACGGGTCGGCCGGCGGGTCGGGAACGCGAAGCTCGGGGATCTGCTCCCGCACCCAGGCGCGCTCGTGGGGACTGTCGTCGATCAGCAGCATGTGATCGAGACCGATGTTCAGCTCGCGCGCGAGCGCGCGGATGTTGGTGGCCTTGTCGTCCCAGTTGATCCGATGCGCGGCCAGCTGGGCCTCGCGGATCAGCATGCTGGGATGTTGGCGCAGCACGTCGAGGGCCTCCGGCTCGTTGTTCTTGCTGCAGAGCGCGAGGAGAATGCCCTGTCGCTGGAGGTCCAGCAGCTCCCGCTGGAAGTCCACGAACTCGCTGCCGGGCCACTGCGGTCCGAGCGCGATGCCGGCGGGCCCGTCCTCACCCAGCACGCCTCCCCAGAGCGTGTTGTCGAGGTCCAGGACGATGCACTTGGTGGCCTTGCCGACCGCGGCGAGCGCGAAGCCGACGTATCCCTCCGCGACGGCGACCATCAGCGTGTCGGACCAGGTCACGTGCCCGCGGTAGTGGGTGCGCCAGTTGAACGCGTGGTTGCGCCCGACCTGGGCCACCACGTCGGCCAGGGGGAACAGGAAGGTGTGGTCGCGCAGCGCCAGCCGCAGCCGCAGGTGCTTGTTGGCATGCGCGATGGTGTGGGCGAAGGTCCCCTTGCTCCGGAAGGCGTTGACGCCCTCGGTGCTCCGGCGGGGCAGAACGAAGTCGTTCATCACGACGATGCCGGACCCCGCGCGATCGAAGACGTCGAGGCCGGAGAAGAGCGGCGTCAGCAGCCCTCCCACCACCGGCTCGCTCTTGAGCGGGGGCGTCTCCGCCCAGCGCTGGTTCCACAGAACATCGCCGTCGACGGCGAGGAAGGTGACCTGGGGCCGGAACCGGTACAGCCCGGAGTCGCCATCGAGCAGCTCGGACAGGTACTGGCCATAGGGAGCCAGGTAGGTATCGAGCCAGAGCCCGGCCCGTGCCGCCTCCACCCGCAGAACCGGGAGGAACGGATCCAGCGTGAACGACCCGAGGAGGGCGACGCGCGCGCACAGACGCTCGGGAACCGCCTCCCGCGGGATCCGGTCGAGCGCGCGCGCGGCCGCCTGGTAGGCGGACCATGGCTGGCCGGGGAGCGCAGCCGAGGCCAGGCGCTGGAGTGTGGCGCTGTCGATCTGGTTGTCGGAAGTCACGTCCCTATCGCCGCGTGAAGATGACTTTGGCGGGATTGCCCAACACGATGCTTCTGGGCGGCACGGTACCGCTCACGACCGAGCCCGCGGAGACGATCACGTCGTCCCCTATGTCGGCTCCACCCAGCACGACCGAGTTCGATCCCACCCACACCCGATGACCGATCCGCACGGACTTGCTCACGGTGCCCTGCTCCTGCAGCGGAACGTCCAAGCTATCGAAGACGTAAGTGCCGGTCAGGATGGTGCAGTTCGGGCTGATGAGCACGCCGTCGCCCAGGGTGAGACCCGCGGGCCCGGCGCCGACGAAGCAGCCCGTGGAGATCTGGACGCCGCGTCCCATGACGAAGGGGCCGCTGATCTTGACCTTGGAGAAGGCCGAGATGACGCACCCTGCCCCCCAGGTGGTGGAGGAGGCCAGATCCACCTCGGACTTCCCGCTGACGACGGCTCGGTGTTTCCAAAAGTAATAGAGACGCACCACCACCATCGGCGTCAGCGCCCGGCGGAGCAATTTTCCCATCTTGCCCATCGAGGGATCTCCTGCACCGCCGGGATCGAAGTCGGCGTGCGCGATGATCGGGTGCAAGTTCCTGGCCACCCGGGAGGCGCAAGATATCCGAGATGTCATGGGGGACAACCCCGAGAGAGCCGCGCGGCGACGCAACGACCCTGCTGTGCCGGTGGCACGGCCGGCTCGCCCCGATATCTTCAAACCCGCTCCCCATAGCAGTATACGGGGCTTCACACCGACGGCTTCTATCTTGCGACTCGGGGATATCTTGACCTCGGCCGCAACCCCGGCGCGAAGGACGACTCGTCGAGAATGAAAGACTGCAGCGTATTGCCTGCTGATCGATATCTCGCCACCGGGCTGGGGCTCCTGGTGGGTCTCGGCCTGTGGGGATGCGCCGACGCAGGTCCGGGGCCGGAGAGCGGCCCACCGGCGCAACTGCGGGTCGTCGGGGGCGGCGGGCAGACCGGCACGGTCGCTCTGGCGCTCGGCGAGCCGGTCGTCGCCCGGGTGACCGACGCCGAGGACCGGCCCGTGCCAGGAGTGCTCGTCAGCTTCGTCGCGAGCCAGGGGAGCGGCGGCTTCGCCCCCGAGTCCAGGGTCACCGACGGAGACGGCAAAGCGCAGGCGGTGTGGACGCTCGGCACGCGCTCCGGCGCGCAGAACGGCAGTGTTGCCAGCGAGGGGCTGCCGTCCGCACCGCTTTCCGCGGTCGCGGCGGCGGGCGCGCCCGCGCGGCTCGCCTTCGAGTCGTCGCCCGAAGGTGCGATCGTGGGCGTCGACTTCAGCCCTCCGGTCGTGGTGCAGGTTCAGGATGACTTCGGCAACGTGGCGCCGACCTCGTCGGCCGACGTCCAACTGCACCTGAACAAGGGTACGCTCGTGGGCGGGGGGTCCGCTCCCGCGATCGAGGGCCGGGCGACGTTCGGCGGCCTGCGCATCGACCAGTCCGGCACCGGCTACGTGCTGACCGCCTCGACCGAAGGGCTGCCCGCCGCCACGAGTGCGGCGTTCCCCGTCGTGACGGCCGCCGCCGCCACGCTCCAGATCGCGGCAGGCGATGCGCAGGCCGCCGCGGCCGGAGCCGCGGTGGCCGTGCCGCCTGCCGTCGTGGTCCGGGATGGCGGCGGCAACGGCATCGCGGGCGTCGAGGTGACGTTCGCGGTGACTGGTGGCGGAGGATCGGTCGCTCCGGAGATCACGACCACTGGAATCGATGGGCGCGCCGCACCGGAGCTGTGGACGCTGGGGACCGCCGTGGGGCGGAACACTCTTCGGGCATCCGCCGCCGCGCTTCCCGGCGCTTCGGTGGAATTCACCGCCGAGGCCAGGCCCGGCCCGGTGAGTCCGTCGCGCTCCACCGTCACCGCGACCCCTTCGTCCGTCCTCACCGGCGAGACGAGCACGATCGAGGTGACCGCCATGGACGCCTTCGGGAATGCGGTCCCGGGAGCCTCCGTGCAGCTCAGCGCCACCGGTGCCGGGAATACCCTCGTTCAGCCCCCCGTCACCGACGCCGATGGAAGGGCGAGCGGCAGCCTCGGCTCGACCAGCGCCGGAAGCAAGACCGTCTCCGCCGACGCAGGCGGTGTGACCCTGGAGCAGCAAGCCACCGTCGTCGTGGAGAGCGCGCCGACCGTGACGTCCGTCGAAGTGAGCCCCGGCCAGGCCGCTCTCGTCGTGGATCAGACCACCGCGCTCACGGCCACGGTCCTCGACCAGGAGGACCAGCCCATGGACGGCGTGCCGGTGAGCTGGAGCAGCAGCGATCCCGCCGTCGCCAGCGTCGCCGCCGATGGCGTCGTGACCGCGCACGACGTGGGCAGCGCGACGATCACCGCGACGGCCGCGGGCGAGAGCGGGAGCGCTCAGATCTCGGTGAGCTTCGGCGAGGGCGCCCGAACCGACCTCACCTACTGCACCATCGACGGTGTCGCGGACAAAATGGACGTGTACGTGCCCAGTGCCTCGAAGCCCCGGCCCCTGCCCGTCGCGGTGCATGTGCATGGCGGCGGGTGGGTGAGCGGAAGCCGCTCCACCGGAACCCGGTTCGCCGAGATGAAGCAGGTGCTGCTCGACCGCGGGTACCTGGTCGTGAGCCTCGACTATCGCCTGGCGCCCGCGTACAAGTACCCGGCGCAGATCCAGGACGTGAAGTGCGCCATCCGCCACCTTCGGGGACGGGCCGCGCGGTACGGCCTGGACCCCGACAGGATCGGCGTGTGGGGAGGCAGCGCGGGCGGCCAGCTGGTCGCCCTGCTCGGCACCGCCGGCCCCGCGGTCGGCTTCGACGACGTCGGCGGATTTCAGGGGGAATCGAGCGAGGTGCAGGCGGTAATCGCGCTGTCCGCCATCACCGATTTCACCCACCCCGACGAGCTGCGGGACGACTATGGCCGGGTGTTCCGGACCTGGCCGGACCCCGATTCACCCGAGATGATCGAGGCCAGTCCCGTCACCCACGTGTCGGCGGATGACGCTCCGTTCTTCTTCATCGTGGGGGACGAGGACGACCTGGTGCTCCCGGCCCAATCGGTCCGGATGAACCAGCTGCTGCTGGATGCCGGGGTGACCTCGTCCCTGCTCCGGGTGCTCCACGCCGATCACGATTTTCAGCCGGTCTCCGGTCCCATCGACCCCACGTCCCAGGAGATCACGGCCCGGATGGCCGCCTTCTTCGATCAGCACCTCCGCTGAATCACCTCACCGGAGCCCGGCAGGATAGTCCCGGCGATCGACCGGCTGAGCTGCCGCGGGGCTGAGGCTCCGCTTCGCTCCCGGGAGCACTCCGACCTCCCGCGCCTTGCGCCGGAAGCCCGGGCCGTGATCCACCGGCAGCCCCGTTTCGGCCTGCCACTGGTGCACCATCTCGTGCAGCAGGGTGTGCTCGACCTCCGCCCACGGATGGCGAACGGTGTGACGCCGGCTGATGGCGATCTCGATCGGTTTGCCGGTGCGCAGATCCACGCTCAGCTCCCCCAGCCGGGTCCGCATCCGGCTCGAGAGCCGGATGGGCAGGCTGCCGAGGGCGCCGCCGAAGTGCTCGGCATTGAGCCGCTCGTGGGCCGTGACCAGCCGGTGGAGCAGCAGGAGGTCCCCCGGGCGAGGGCGCTCCCGGCGGGAAGCGGGGGCACCCGACACGTGCCGCTCCACCGGAAACTCGAGGAACTCGCGCTCGGCCAGGCGCCGCACCGCTCGCGGAAGCGCGGGGTCGAGAAAGCGGACGATGGCGCGGAGCACCCGGTCGGGCGCGTAGGCGTAGCCCTGGTGGATCCGCAGCACCCGCCGGGCCCCCAGACTCACCATCACGATGCGATTGGTGTGAGTGACGATCCGGCTCACGCCCCTGAGACCGAGCAGGCGCAGGCGGGCGGGCAGCTGCTCGGGGCTCACAGACCCTGATCGCCTCCGGCGACCGAAACCGTGACCCGGGGTTGCCCGGCCCGGGCGAACGAGGAGGCGTCGGAGCGGTGGAACAGCCTGCTGGACGGCTCCCACCGGTAGTGCTGGATGTGGACGGCGCCCGAGTCGATGCTGACGAGGTTGAAGACCGAGGGGCGCCCTCCGCGGGAACGTGAGCTGTGGGTGCCCGAGGTGCTGACCGCGACCGTGCCGTCGATCTGCCCCGCTCCCTCGTGGTGGTCGTGGCCGCAGAGCACGACATCGGCACCGGTGGCGAGGAGGCGCCGATGCGCCGACCTCCAGCGCGCGAGGCCCATTCGCCGGGATACCGGGCCGCGAAGCACGTTGTGATGGGTCACCAGCACGCGCGCGACCGCCGGGGGTGCGTTGCCGAATATCGCCGTCACCCGATCGGTCTCCGACCTCGGCAGATGGCCCTTCACCGCGACGTCACGCAGGTTCCACGTCAGCGATCCTGCGGCGACGCCGTAGCTGCTCAGCGCGCCGGCGATGATGGCGCCGGGGATCTCGAGCACCGGCGTGAGATCGCCGAAGTAGCGGGAATACTTCCGGTACTTCGGGGCCTGACCGAACAGGCCGAGCGGGCTCTTCCACCACTCGATGTCGTGGTTGCCCGGGACCACCAGCACCGGGGCGTGGGGTCTCAGGCGGTTGAGAAACGCGTGCGCCGCCTGAAACTCACCGTGCCGCGCGCGCTGGGAGAGGTCGCCGGAGATGACCGTGGCGTCGAGCCCCAGCGTCGGCAGGAAGCTCTCGAGGGCCTCGATCTGGGGCAGCTCCGCGAAGCCGCCGAAGTGGAGGTCCGAGAGGTGGGCGATGACGACCCGGTCGGCGCTCATCTCACCAGATGATGCGGAGCCGGTACGTCACCGCGGCCTCGCCCCGGGCCGGGACCTTGGTCCGGAACCGGGTGCGGGTGGAGGAGAGCTTCTCCGCCGGTACCGAGCTCGACACCACGGCCCACTCGCCCGCCCGCTCCTCGATCACATCCACGGTGCTGACGCTGTCGGTGGCGTTGCGTACGGTCACGCGGTAGTCCGCCGTCGCGACGGTCCGGACCCCGTGTGCCTTGGTGCTGTCCCGCCGCGTGACGTAGCCGGTCTGCACCCGCCGGGCCGTCAGGTCGAAGGCGACCCCCGCGTCGAGGCGGAGGTCCCGCCCCGCCGGGGTATGATCGATCGACGCCTCACCGACCAGCTGCGGCCGGCCCGCGCTGTCGGGCTGATAGAGCCGCGCCACGCCGCCGGGCAGCGGCCGGTCGCCGAACGCGCTCTTGTGCGGCCGCTTCAGGGTGTAGCTCACCTCGACGGGCGCCTCCGTCTCCTCGCCCTGCTGCGGGACGTAGCCCCAGTACGGGACCAGGCCCCGCACGACGTAATTTCGCTCATACCCGACCTCGACCGGCTCGAAGAGCGCTACCGAGGTCGTGAGCCCGGGGAGCAGGGTGCTCTTGCCCGGCAAACTGTAGAGGTGGAACTCGCCCACCCGCTGCTCGGCGGCGGCCTCGTCGGCGAAGGCCATCGCAGCCTCCATCCTCCGCTCCAGAGGGCGGGGCGGCTGGGGCTGCTTGTCCGCGCGGCCCACCGACCCGGCGAGGAGCTGAACATCGGCGTTGTCGGCGCGGAGCCCCTGGGACTCCAGCACCGCCATGCCGGCGACCCGTGCCGCGCGGCCGCCGAGCATCACCTGGTAGCTCGCCTGCCAGGTGGCTCCGCCGGTGAAATATCCGAGGCGAAGCCGCTCCAGCGACCGGGCGCTCCGGATCTCGAGATTCGTCGTGGGGTCCGCGACCACGACGTCGCCCGGGTAGAGGGCGGCGCCGGGGGGTTGGAAGGTGACGGTGCCGTCCGGCAGCTGAAGCCGCAGCGGGTCGACGCCGAGCACGAGGGCGCTGAGCGTATCCTTCGACTCCGGGAGCCGGAACACGACTCGCCGCCCCACCGACCGCCGCAGCACGCTTCCCTCGTCGGTGGCGCCGTCGTAGACCAGGCGGGTGATCGCGACGGCGGAGTCGAGGGGAAAGATCGAGGCCGGATCGAGCGGGCCGAGGGCGACCCTGTGAGTCGAGGCGCCCCTGGGCACCGCGACCGACAGCTCACGGCGCACCAGGACCCGGCCGTCGTTATAGATGGTGAGGCTGGTCTGGGCGAAGAGCGGGGCGACGAGGGCGCACGGGAGCGCGGATGCCAGGCCCCCCGCCACCAGGAGCGTCTTGCCGACGGCCTTCTTCATTTCAGTGTCTCCATGGCCACGCGGCTCGCGATCCGCCGCACGATGATGTAGGTCGCCAGGACGGCGATGGCCCCATAGATCCGAGCCATCGGGTCGTGAGGCATGGTGAGTGCGACGTAGACTCCCATCAGGAGCGTCGCGGCCAGGGAGATGCGATTGGCGATCCGGGATGCACGCCGGGAGCGTTCCGCGCGGCACTGGGGGCACAGATCGCCCCAGGCGAGCCCCACGACCCGGCGCTCGCACCGGGCGCAGGGAACCTCAGGCAGCCCGCCGCGCGACAGCATGACCGAACTCCTCCGTCGAGGCGGTGCCGCCGATATCGCGGGTCCGGATCCCGTCGGCGACGATCGTGTCCACCACCGCGCGGCGGATGCGGTCGGCGCGGTCCAGCTCGCCCAGGTGGTCGAGCATCATGGCGGCAGCCAGGATCTGCGCCGACGGATTGGCCACGCCCTGCCCCGCGATGTCGGGGGCGCTGCCGTGGACCGCCTCGAAGATCGCGGCCTTGGTGCCCACGTTCGCGCCCGGCGCGAGGCCGAGTCCGCCCACCAGACCCGAGACCTCGTCGCTCAGGATGTCGCCGAACATGTTGGTGGTCACCATGACGTCGAACTGCTCGGGCCGGAGCACCAGCTGCATCGCGGTATTGTCCACGATCATGTCGTTGGACTCCACCCGTCCGGCGTACTCGGCGGCGACCTCGCGACCGACCTCGAGAAACAGGCCGCTCACCATCTTGAGGATGTTGGCCTTGTGGACGATGGTGACCTTGCGACGGCCGTGCCTGACGGCGTACTCGAAGGCGTAGCGCACGATGCGCTCGCAGCCGGCGCGGGTGACGATCGCCATGGACTCGCCCACCGCGCGCGGGTCGTCGCCGATCTGCACGAAGTGCTCGACCCCGATGTAGAGGCCCTCGAGGTTCTCCCGCACCAGGACGATGTCCACGTTGTCGAACCGGCCGCCGGGGACGATCGTCTTGGCGGGCCGGATGTTGGCGTAGAGCTCGAATTCCTTCCGGAGGCCGACGTTGACCGAGCGGAAGCCGGTGCCGATCGGTGTGGTGAGCGGGCCCTTGAGAGCCACGGCGTTCTTGCGGATGCTCTCGACGGTGGCGTCGGGGAGCGGGGTGCCGGTGGCCTCGACGGCGCTGACCCCGGCCAGCTCCTCGTCCCAGTTGAACCGCAGCCCGGTCGCCTCGAGCACTCTCACGGTCTGGGCCGTGATCTCCGGACCGATCCCGTCCCCGGGGATGAGGGTGACGTCGTAGGTCATGGCCCGCCGGTATCGAGGGGAAGCACCGCGGCGAGGGCGGCGTCGAGCGCCTCGCGCGGGTTGGCGCCGCTCCCGGTGGCGAGCGAGCGCCACAGCACCTTTCCGGAGCGGGTGTCGGCGGCGGCGAGCGAGAGATCGGCCCGGATCCGCCCGTCGGCCTGGCGGCCGAAGCCGAGCGAGGCCGGCACCATCACCATCCGTCCTCCGACCACGGCCATCAGGTTGCGCAGCGACGAGCGCAGCGGATCGGGCACGTCGCGGAGCTTGGGCGAGCGAAGGGCCGCCTGCCCCATCTGATCGGGATCGCCGACGATGCCGGGCGAGCGCCGCGCCACCTTGCGCAGCTCGGCGGGCAGCACCCAATGCACCTCGGGCGCGCGGCCGGTGAAGGCATCGCCGATCAGCGAGTCGGCCCACATGAGCGCGGTCCGCCGGTCGCGGTAGGGCGCGTAGATCGTATCGGCCTGGAGCGCCGGATCGGGGGCGATCAGCGTGATCGGCATGAGCGCGACGCTCTGCCCGACCAGCGCCTCGGTCGGCACCGGCGCCACGAGCGGCGCCTGCGGCACCCCCGGGGCTGCGGGAGGGGTCGGCTCGGGCTGCTGTGCCCCCGCCGCGCAGCTGAACGAGAGCAGCGCGGCGATGATCGATGGGATTTGCTTCACGGCGGGAAAGTAAACGGTCGGGGGGGAGGGTTGAAGCCTCGCGCGGCACGGGCCGCACCGCCCTACTCCAGCGACAGCCCTCCGTCCACCACGATCGTCTGCCCCGTGATGTGCCGCGCGGATTCGGAGCAGAGGAAGGAGACGACGTGGGCCACGTCCTCCGGTTCCGCGACGCGCCCGAGCACCGAGCTCTTCTGCGCGCGCTCGACGACCTCGGAGGGGAGCATCGCCATCCGCTCGGTGCGGATGAAGCCGGGCGCCACGGCGTTCACGTTGACGTTGGCGGGACCCAGCTCGACGGCGGCCGCGCGGGTGAGGCCGAGCAGCGCCGCCTTGCTCGCCGCGTAGTTGGAGACGCCGAAGCCGGGCCGCTTGGCCTGGTGTGCGCTCACGTTCACGATCTTGCCGAAATGCTGCTGCCGGAAGATCGGCGCCACCGAGCGGATGCAGTTGAAGGCGCCGGTCACATTGGTGTCGAGCACCTCGCGCCATGCCTGCTCGCTCAGGCGCCAGAGGGCCCCGTCGTTCGCGATGCCCGCGTTGTTCACCAGGAAGTGGACTCCGCCGAGCCGCTGGCGGACCTCGGACACGAAGCGGTCGACCTCGTCGCGGTCCCGCACGTCGCAGCGGCCGGCGTAGACCCCTGCACCCATGGCAGCCAGCGCCGTCTCCGTCAGCAGCGCCTGCTCGACCACGTCGCGCCCCGGAAGATTCACGAAGCAGAAGGCGACGTTGCAGCCCAGCTTCCCGAACTCCATCACCACCGCCCGGCCGAGGCCGGTGGCGCCTCCGGTGACCAGCGCGACCTTGCCTCTCCATCCCTTCCGGACCGGCTGCGGCTCTGGCTCCTCGACGGCGGCGCCGCTGGCGTCCGGGGCCTCGTATTCCCACGAGGGTCGGTGGCCGAAACCAAAGGATGGCAAGGGCATGGAGTCCGAAGGTACGGCGCGCCCGGGACGACGGCAAGCCGCCCCGCTGGCCCCGCCCCGGTGGCGCTCCATATCTTAGATCCATGCACCGACTCATGTGGGCGGCCGTCGCTCTCGCGGGCGCGGCCGGCTGGGGGGTCCTGGCGCTGCACCGGGGCGAGACGGTCAGCGCCGCCTGGCTCGTGGTGGCCGCCGTCGGTACCTATCTCATCGCCTTCCGCTTCTACAGCCGCTTTCTCGCCGACCGTGTCTTCGGGTTGAACGACCGCCGGGCCACCCCGGCGGAGCGCCTGGCCAACGGGCGCGACTACGTGCCCACCTCGCGATGGGTCCTCTTCGGCCACCACTTCGCGGCCATCGCGGGCGCGGGTCCGCTGGTCGGGCCGGTGCTCGCCGCGCAGTTCGGCTACCTGCCGGGCACCATCTGGATCGTCTTCGGCGTGGTGCTGGGCGGCGCGGTGCAGGACTTCATCATCCTCTTCGCCTCCATGCGCCGGGACGGCAGGTCGCTCGGTCAGATGGCCAAGGAGGAGACCGGGCCGATCACCGGCATGCTCGCGATGGTCGCGGTGCTCGCCATCATGGTGATCCTGCTCGCGGTGCTGGCCCTGGTGGTGGTGAACGCTCTGCGGGACAGCCCCTGGGGTGTGTTCACGATCCTCTGCACCATCCCGATCGCGGTCCTGATGGGCTACTGGATGAAGGTCTGGCGGCCGGGACGCACCCTGGAGGCATCGGCCGTAGGCGTGGTGCTGCTGATGCTGGCACTGGTCGGGGGCCGGCACGTGGCGGAGTCACCGGTGCTGGCGCCGCTCTTCACCCACTCGGCGCTCACCATCGCCTACGGCATGATCGGGTACGGATTCGTCGCCAGCGTGCTGCCGGTCTGGATGCTGCTCTGCCCCCGCGACTATCTCTCCACCTTCATGAAGGTCGGGACCATCCTCCTGCTCGCGGTAGGGATCCTGGTCGTGCTGCCGCCGCTCCGGATGCCGGCGATGACCCGGTTCGTGGACGGCACCGGTCCGGTGTTCGCGGGCAAGCTGTTCCCGTTCGCGTTCATCACCATCGCCTGCGGGGCGATCAGCGGCTTTCATGCGCTGGTGGCGTCGGGCACGACGCCCAAGATGCTGACCCGGGAGAGCGACGCCCGCTACATCGGCTACGGCGGCATGCTGATGGAGTCGTTCGTGGCGGTGATGGCGATGTGCGCCGCCGCGGTGCTCGATCCCGGAGTCTACTTCGCGATCAACGCCCCG
>CAMPKP010000009.1 GCA_946887295.1 uncultured Gemmatimonadota bacterium
GGGTAGATCGGCACGTCGGTGCAGCGGGCGGCGAGACAGCCGTAGTCCGCGATCGCCCACTCGGGCCGGTTCTCCGAGAGAATGCCCACGCGATCGCCCCGGCGGACCCCCAGCTCCTGGAGGCCGATGCTGAGATCCTGGACCTGTTCGGCCATCTCCCGGTAGCCGATGGCCACCCACCGGCCCCCCCGCTTGGACCTGAGCGCCACCGGCCGGTTGCCGAACCGGTCCATGGCCTCGAAGTAGAGCTGATTGAGGGTCCGCGGCGTAGCGCCTCCTACTGGAAGAGGGCGATGAAGCGTTGGCCCGAGCCGGGGATCGGCGAGCCGTCGGTGCGATTGGCCCGCACTTCGACGATCGCCGTATCCGGCGGCACCTGCCCGGCTACCAGGCTCAAACCCACCGTGGCGGTGCCGTCGGTCCCGGTATCGAGCGTATCGCTCCGTACCCCGCCCGTGAGCTGCACCACGGGGGCCGCGCCCGCGGCGGGCCGCGTGATCTCGAAGATCACGGGACGCGCGCTCGCCGGCCCCGGGGGATCGAGGCTCTCGAGCCGGACCGCGAGCGTGGCGTTGACGGGGGGGTCGGCGTCGGCCGGAACGACGAGAACGGAGTCGACCGCGAGGATCAGCGTGTCGGCGGGCGTGAGAATCGAGAAGGCGACCCGCTCCGAGGCGAGCGTGCCCACGACCGCCTGCACGTCGCCGGTTCCCGGTGCGACGGCCGTCACCAGCCCGGCGGGGTCCACCGTCAGCGCCGCGTCGCTGGCGCGCCATTCGATCGCGGCGTCGACGACGTCTCCCTGGGCGTCCAGGGCGCGGGCGGAGAGCTGGACCTGCTCGCCGACCTCCAGTGTCGGTACGTCGGGCAGCTCGATCTCCAGCGCCGCGACCCCGCCTTCGCCCTCGTCCAGACCGCTGCATGCGGCCGCCGCGAGCAGCGGCAGCAGGTGCAGCCATCGCCTCACAGCGTCTCCTGCGCCGGGCTGCTGGCGATGTCTCTCAGGGCGCTCTCTGCGTGACGAATCCACCGATCCGCGTCGGGCCCCTTGGGCGGCCGGGCGAGAAAGGCGCGCAGGTGCTCGGCGGCCTGCTGGGTGTCGCCCCGCTTGAGCAGAAGGAAGGCGACGCCGTAGTGCGCCCCGACGAGGCTCGCATCCAGCTCGAGCGCGCGCTTGTAGTGCCGGATCGCCTCCTCCGGCTGCCCGGTCTTGGTGAAGGCGATCGCCATGTTGAGCAGGATGCGCGAGTCGCTCGGGTTGTCCCGGAACGCGAGCCGATAGGAGGTGAGTGCCGCCTCGAAGTCGCCCTGACGCTCCAACGCCAGCCCCTCGTTCAGATAGTCGAGCCGCTGCGGCTGCAGCGACTCGCGGGGTTCCTTGCCGAGCATGCGTCTCAAGAAACTCATGGGACGGTGGGTCTCCGAGCAAAGTCGAACTGGGACAACGCGTTGGGCTACCGCGAATCTAGTGATCAGCGCCGGTGGCCGCAACGCGAGCGCCCGGTTGCCGGGCCCGATGAACGGGCGTAGGTTGGGACAGCTCAACCAGGAGGTACGCATGCGCCGCAGCCAACCGTCCGGGTCGAAGGGCGTGCTCGAGGTGGACTGGCCGTTCTTCGGCGAGCTGTGCCGCGCGCTCGCGCTGCGCGTCGCGCGGGAGTACGAGCCGGAGATCGTCCTCGGCATCGCCAAGGCGGGGGTGATCCCCGGCGTCGTGGTGGCGTCTATCCTCCAGTGCGAGTTCACCTCCATGGCCGTGACCCGGCAGGAAGCCGGGGCCCAGCCGGTCCTGGTGTCGGGCCCGCCGCCGACCATCCGGGGCCGGCGGGTGCTGATCGTGGACGAGACCTGCGACACCGGCAGCACGATGAAGCTCGCCCTGAACGAGGTCCGCGCGCTGCGGCCCGCGGAGGTGCGCACGGCGGTGTCCTTCAGGACCGGGGACTACGCCCCCGATTTCCACGCCTTCGAGACCGACAACTTCATCATCCTTCCATGGGACCGCGAGATCATCCAGGGCGGTGAGCTGGTGATGCGCCCGGACTACGCGGCCCGCCTCTGAGATCGCTGCAACCTCCGGGGCTCTGACCCCGTCTAAGCAGGGTCCTCATCCCGGAGAGCCTCCGATGCAGGTCCTGCCGACATTGACGCTGGGTTGCCTCCTGCTGGCTCCCGCACCCCTCGGGGCGCAACAGGGCGAGCGGTACACCCTGGAAGGCGACGACGTAGCGATCTACAACCTGGCCGGCACACTCACCGTGGAGCCCGGCACCGGCGGGGTGTCCGTGGACCTGGTCCGCGGGGGCACCGACGCCGCCAAGCTTCGCGTCGAGCGCGGCGAGATCGACGGCACCGAGACCCTTCGGGTCGTCTATCCGGCCCAGTCGGTCGTCTACCCCGGAATCGAGCGCGGCTCGTCCACTACCCTCAAGGTGCGGGACGACGGGACGTTCGGCGACGGCGACTCACGCGGCGACCACCGCGGCCGCAGGGTCGGCATCTCCAGCGCCGGGGAGGGCCTCCACGCTCACGCCGATCTCAGGGTGCGCATGCCGGCGGGGCACCGGGTGTCGGTCCATCTCGCCGTGGGCAAGGTCTCGATCGCCAATGTGAGCGGCGAGCTGGTGGTGGACGCCCACTCCGCGCCGGTGACCGTCTCCGGCACGAAGGGAGCCCTGGTGCTCGACGTTGGCGCCGGGCCGGTCCGGGTGAGCGGCGCCGAGGGCACTCTGAGCGTGGACACCGGCTCGGGGGAGGTCCAGGTGGCGGGGTTCAGCGGCGACGAGCTCTCCATCGACACCGGCTCGGGAGGCGTGGTCGGCACCGACCTTCGGGCCACCGAGATCCGGATCGACACCGGCTCGGGCGATATCGAGCTCACCTCGGTCACCTCGCCGGTCCTCACCCTGGAGACCGGGAGCGGCCAGGTCGCCGCGGAGCTGAGCGGGCCCTTGCGTGAGCTGGCGGTGGAGACCGGCTCCGGCGACATCTCGGTGCGCGCCCCGGCGTCGTTGGCGGCGGAGATCGAGATCGAGACGGCGAGCGGCGGGATCGAGACCGACTTTCCGCTGCAGGTGACCCGCCATTCCCGCGACCACGTGGTCGGCCGGATCGGCGAGGGGACCGGCCGGGTGGCGATCGAGACAGGGTCCGGCGACGTCCGCCTGCTCAGGAACCCGAACTGACTCCCAGCGCCTCGGCGTAGCCCGCGCCCTGGGCCATCCGGTCGTAGAGGGTGCTCAGGGTCTCGGGCGAGCCGGCCAGGAAGCGGCAGCGGCTGTCGCCCCGGGAGCGGCACTCCACCTCCATCACCGCCACCAGTCCGTCGGACAGGCGCCCGAAGAAATCCGCCAACATCCCGCAGGTGAGGTGACACGAAGGGAACTCGCCGCCGCCCGCTTCCACTGCTTCCGCCCATTCCGCGGAATCGAGCGCGAGAACCGAATCGCCCAGCGGTGTCGCCTCCAGCCGTCCCCATCCCTGGTCGGCGAAGAATGCCGACAGCGTCTCGCTCAGGAACTCGGCATCGAGCTGTCGAGGCTCCTCCACGCCGCGGGTGGCGAGGAGCCAGTCCCTGAACTCGTCGTACAGCTCCTCTCCCCCCGCGAACCCCGCTTCCTGGAGGTAGGTCGAAGCCTGGAGCCCGGTGTCGCGCTCCAGGACCGCGCGAAGCTGATGCAGCACGCGGCGGCCGAGCCTGAGGCCGCCGTGGTGCGGATGGGTATGGTCGGTAGTCATCGGTGTCGGGGGTTGAGGACGCTGCATCTTAGGACCCGCGACCGATGCGACGCAAGAGCTCCTCCTCGTCGATCACCTCCACGCCGAGCTCCTTCGCCTTCTCCAGCTTGCTGCCGGCCTCGTCGCCCGCCACCACCGCGTCCGTTCGCTTGCTGACGCTGCCCGCCACCCGACCGCCCGCCGCCTCGATGAGGCCGGCGGCTTCCGCCCGCGAGAGCGTGGGCAGGGTGCCGGTCAGCACGTAGGTGCGACCGGAGAGCGCGCCGTCCCCGCCGGACGACCCCGGCTCGCCGAAGTTGAGCCCCGCGCGCTCCAGCCGCCGGATCAGGTCGAGATTCCGGGGCTCCGCGAAGAACGCCACGACCGCCGCTGCGATCGTCGGCCCGACGCCCTGCACCGCGTTGATCGTTTCTTCCGAGGCCTGCATCAGCGCCTGCATGGTGCCGAAGCGCCGGGCCAGCAGGACCGCGACCGTCTTCCCGACGTGCCGGATTCCGAGGCCGAAGAGCAGGCTCGAGAGCGGGCGCGTCTTCGAGGCCTCGATCGCGGCCACCAGCTGATCGGCCGACTGCTTCGCGAAGCGGTCCAGCTCCACCAGCTGCTCGCTGGTGATCAGGTAGAGGTCCGCCACGTCGCGAATGAGGCCGACGTCCAGCAGCTGCCGCACCCGCTCGTATCCCAGCCCCCGAATGTCCATGGCGCCGCGCGAGGCGTAATGGACGATGGCCTCGAGGATCCGCCCGGGGCAGGAGGCGTTGGGGCAGTAGCGCATGACTTCGTCGGTCGGCCGCTCTACCGGCGTGCCGCAGGCGGGGCAGCGGTCGGGCATGCGCCACGGGGCCGAGCGGGAGGCGGGGTCCACGCCCTCCAACAGGGGGCGGACCACCTGCGGGATCACCTCGCCGGCGCGGATCACCTCCACCCGGTCGCCCTCACGGATGTCCTTCTGCGCGATCAGCTCCTCGTTGTGGAGCGTCGCGGCACTGACCGTCACGCCGGTGATCTGAACCGGCTCCAGCGAGGCCCAGGGGTTGAGCGCGCCGGTGCGGCCGACGTTGATCTCGATCCGGTTCAGCCGGGTCACCGCGACCTCGGGCGCGAACTTCCGCGCGATCGCCCAGCGCGGCTCACGGCCGCCCACCACGCCCAGCTCGGGGTGCAGCCGCAGCCGGTCCACCTTGACGACTACGCCGTCGGCCTGGAAGGGGAGATGCGGCAGGAGATGCTCGAAGGCCAGGATCTTTTCCTGGACGCCCTCCAGCGTCTCGAAGCGCTCGCGATGCGGCTCCACCTGAAAGCCCCATGCGTCCAGCAGATCGAGCACCTCCCAGTGGGTTCTCGCGGGGAGCGTGCCCTCGATCGGCTCCACCGCGAAGGCGAACATCCGCAGGCGCCGCTTGCGGGTGATGGCCGGGTCGAGCTGGCGGAGACCACCGGCTGCCGCGTTCCTCGGGTTCGCGAACAGCGGCTCCCCCTCCTGCTCCCGCGCCTCGTTGACCCGCTTGAATCCGGTGTAGGGCAGATAGACCTCGCCCCGGACTTCCATCACCTTGGGCCATCCCCGACCCTTCAGCGTGAGCGGCACGTCGGCGATGGTGCGGATGTTGGCGGTGATGTTCTCGCCGATCTCTCCGTTGCCCCGTGTGGCGCCGACAGTCAGCCGCCCTGCCTCGTAGGTCAGGCTGACGGCGGCGCCGTCGATCTTGATCTCGGTGGAGTACCCGGCCGTTCGCACCTCGGGCACGATGCGCGCGTTCCGCTCCTCCCAGGCCGTCAGCTCCTCGGATGAGAAGGCGTTCGCCAGCGAGAGCATGGGCCGCCTGTGGGTGTACTTGGCGAGCGCACTGGCGACCGGGGCGCCCACCCGCTGGGTGGGGCTGTCGGGGGAGCGTACCTCGGGGTGCTCCGCCTCCAGCGCCTGCAGCTCGCGGAAGAGGCGGTCGTACTCGGCGTCCGAGATCTCGGGCGTGTCGAGGACGTAGTACGCGTAGTTGGCGCGTTCGATCTGCTGCCGCAGCGAGGCCGCCTTGTCGGCCGCGCGAGAGCTCACCGCGAGGCGGCCTCCTGGCTCAGCACCGCCTGCGCCACGCCTGAGAGCCGGCCGATCTCCGGCGAGACCTCCGAGGTGAGGTCCGGCTCGTCCTCGAGCCCGGCTCGAGGCGGGTAGGCCGACAGCAGGTTCCGCAGGAACCCGATCAGCGCTGCCTGCTCGCGCTCCCGGCGGCGAAGTGCCCCGTTCTCACCGCGCTGCTGGCGCAGCTTCTCGAACCGGTGCGCGTTTCGCAGCGCCTTCGCGGTGAGGTTCGCCACCACCTGACAGAACTGGAGGTCGGCGTTGGAGAAGGCGGGTCCATCCCGGAAGGTGCGCAGCAGGATGGCGCCGATCGCGGTGCCCCGCCAGGAGATGGGAATCGCGGTGATCGACTTGACCCGGCGGGCGGTGAGGGAGCCGCGCGCGGGACTCAGCGACGGGTCCGTGGCCGCATCCGCGATGAAGACCGTCTCGCCGGTCTGGATCGCCCGGCGCAGCTCGGGATAGCGCTCCAGATCCACGACGTAGTTCCGGATGCCGGGATCCTCGTAGCTGGCGACCAGGCGCACCCGGCGCCCGCCGCGCTCCGCCAGGAAGATCGAGCAGCGGTCGAGGCCGAACGTCTCGCCCAGGCGCAGCGCGACCGACTGGACGATGTCGGCGAAATGCAGCGTCCCGCTGATCTCCTGAAGGATCTCGATCACCGCCAGCAGGTGCTTCCGCTCCTGCTCCAGCGCGCTCAGCCGGTGCTGCAGCCGCTCGACTTCATCGAATGCCGGTGCCGCCGTCATGTCGGTATCCAGGGTGGATGTCTAGGCTCATAATAAGACTCTTGTGCCGCGGCGAAAGCCGTGAACCAACCTGCAGTTGCGGTGTCAAATCCCTGAGGTGTCGCGATGGTTGACGCCGTCTGCAGCCCGGCTAGGTTGCACCCGTCCGGGCTACTCCTTGTCCGCGATCCGTTTCGCCAGTCCCGCCGCCTGCTCTCGATACAGCGGGTCGAGCAGCTCGCGGTCGGGCAGCGCACCGATCCGGGCCAGCTGGTCCCGCGCCTCCTGGTACCGCTTGCGGTCGGCGTAGATCCTCGCCAGCTCCAGGCGATGGGAGATCCGGGCCGGATCGAGCTGCACCGCTCGCTGCAGGTTGGCGATCGCCTGCTCCCACGAGGCCTGGCCGAAGATGCCGGCGCCGAGAAAGCGCTTGGCGAAGAACCGGCTGATTCCCGAGAGCCGCATGATCTCGGCGTTCCACCGGCCCAACACGTGGTAGGCGCCGTCGTAGTCGGGATCGAGCTGGAGGGTCCTGAGAGCCTCGTCGTGGACGATGCGCGCCCGCCGGATCCGCGCTTGCTTGCCCCTGGTGAGCGAGGCGAGTCCGACGGAAGCGGCCACCGCGAAATGTCCCTCGGGCCCCATGGAGTCCGCGGCGACGGCCCGGCGGGCCAGCACCTCGGCCCGGGCATACAGCGAGTCGCGCTCGGAACTCTTGATGCTGTCGGGGATCTGCTGGCCCTGGTCCAGCAGCGCGACGGCGGCGCGCCAGTTGGCGGCGTAGTCGCTGGAATCGAGCGCGAGCGCGGCGTCGAAGTGGGCCAGGCCGGTGCGAAGATCGTGGGCCTCGATCGCCGCCGATCCCATGGAGACGTGGTCCGCCACTGATTGGCCGGCGAGCGCCGCCAACGGGGCGGTCCAGAGCAGGCCGGCGCCGAGGAGCCGAAAGAACATGCGAGCGATAGTCTCCGGAGAAGGCTCCGAATGGTGATTCCCTCACTGATTCAACACAAGCGGGACGGCCACGCCATCGCCCCGGAGGACTGGGCGCGACTGGTCTCCCAGTACACCGCGGGCCGGATTCCCGACTACCAGATCTCGGCGCTGCTGATGGCCGTGTTCTTCCGCGGCCTGGAGCCGAGCGAATTGGCGGCTCTCACCGAAGCCATGCTGGCCTCGGGCGACCGCCTCCGGTTCGACGGCTTCTCCCTGCCGCGGGTGGACAAGCACTCCACCGGTGGGGTAGGGGACAAGGTGTCCCTGCTCCTCGCGCCGATGGCCGCGAGCTGCGGGGTCGCGGTGCCGATGATGTCCGGCCGCGGTCTGGGGCACACCGGCGGAACCCTCGACAAGCTGGAGGCGATCCCCGGGTTCCGCACCGGGCTTTCTCTCGCGGAAGCGAAGGCCCAGATCGAGCGCCTCGGCTGCGCCATGCTGGGCCAGACGCCGGAGATCGCGCCTGCGGATCGGAAGCTCTACGCCCTGCGCGACGTCACCGGCACGGTGGAGTCCATCCCGCTCATCTCGGCCAGCATCATGTCCAAGAAGCTCGCCGAGGGGCTCAACGGCCTGGTGCTCGACGTCAAGACCGGAAGCGGGGCGTTCATCCCCGACCCGGAGCGTGCCGTCGAGCTCGCGCGGACCATGATCGCGCTGGGCGAGGCGCGCGACTGTCCCACCGTTGCCCTCCTCACCGCCATGGACCGGCCGCTGGGCAGGGCCTGCGGGCACTCCCTCGAGGTGGAGGAGGCGCTGGAGGGACTGCGGGGCAACGGGCCCGACGATCTGATGGAGGTCACCTACGCGCTCGGCGTCGAGATGCTGCTGCTGGTCGGCGTCGCCGCAGACCCCTCCGAAGCGCGGCGACGGCTCGAGGAGTCGGTCTCGTCGGGGCGGGCTCTCGAGACGTTCGGCCGGGTCATCGAGGCGCAGGGCGGCAACCCTGCCGTGGTCGACGATCCCGGTATCCTGCCCCAGGCCGGCGCGGTCGAGGTGTTCCGGGCTCCCAGAAGCGGTGTGGTGACGGCGGTGGAGCCGCGGCGCATCGGGCGCGCGATCCTCGAGCTCGGTGGCGGCCGGGTGACGATCGAGGACGAGATCGATCCGGCGGTGGGCTTCGTGATCACCGTGAAGCCCGGCGACACGGTGCGCGAGGGCGATCCGGTAGCTTCCGTCTTCGCCCGCGATGAGCCGGGGGCGGCCGGTGGACTCGCGGCCCTGGGCGAGGCGATCGCCATCGGCGAGGAGGGGCGGCTCTCGCCGCTGATCACGCACCGCATCACGGCGCGCGGAGTCGAGGTCCGCGCGGGGGCGCGATAGCGTGCCGTTCTTCACCGGGCCCGTGCCCGCCGTCCTGCTCGCGGGCGTGCTGATCGTCGCGGTGGCGCTCTGGCTGCTGCGCGACCGGCGCCACCCGGGGCCCCGGCTGTACGGGGCCGATGGAATCGACCGGGAGGAGCTCGAAGAGGCCGAGCGCGAGGTGCGGGAGCTCGAGGCGCGAGGCATGCCGGACGAGGAGCGGCCCGGGGACGACTGGGGCCCGGGCACCGGCCGTCCCCGCCCCCCTACCCGGCTCTGACCGAGGACGGGAACATGGACACCGAGGGAAGCACTCCGCCGGGCGAGGTGACGCGCCTGCTGGAGGCGGCGGAGGCGGGCGACAGCAAGGCGCTGGAGCGGCTGGTCCCGCTGGTCTACGAGGACCTGCGGCGGGTGGCCCACCGGCAGCTCGACCGCGAGGGCGGGGGCCACACGCTCCAGACCACGGGGCTCATTCACGAGGCGTATCTGAAGCTCGCCGGCGGGGGCTCGGTGAGCGCTACCAACCGCGCTCACTTCCTCGCCATCGCCGCCCGCGCGATGCGGCAGGTCCTGGTCGACTACGCCCGGCGGCGGAAGGCGGCCAAGCGAGGCGGCGGCGCGATCTCGGTGACCCTGGGCGACGAGCCCGGGCCGGCCGACGCCTCCGCGGAGGATCTGCTCGCGCTCGACGCGGCATTGCAGGAGCTCGACCCGCGGCAGCGGCAGGTGATCGAGTGCCGGTTCTTCGGCGGCATGGAGGAGAAGGACATCGCGATCGCCCTCGGCGTGTCGGAGCGGACCGTGCGACGGGACTGGGTGAAGGCCCGCGCCTGGCTGTACCAGGCGCTCTACCCGACCTGAGGTCCACCGCTTCCGGGGCCGCCTCGCGCCCTTGCCCTGCTGGCCTTCCCCGGTCCCTCTCCGCATATTCCGGCCATTCCTCAACCAGGGCTCCGATGGACGAACTGCGCAGCCGGCTGGAGCAGGCGCTGCAGGGCACTTACGCCTTCCAGCGCGAGCTGGGCGGTGGTGGCATGTCCCGGACCTACCTGGCCGTCGAGCAGTCGCTCAACCGGCGCGTGGTGGTGAAGGTGCTCGCGCCGGAGCTGCTGGCCGGGATCTCGGTCGAGCGGTTCCGGCGCGAGGTGCTTCTGGCGGCCCAGCTGCAGCACCCCCACGTGGTTCCGGTACTGACCGCGGGCGATGCGGGCGGGCTCCCCTGGTTCAGCATGCCCTACGTGGACGGCGACAGCCTCCGCCATCGGCTGGAGCGGGGACCACTCGCCACCGGCGAGGTGATCAGCATCCTCCGCGACGTCGCCCGCGCGCTCGCGTATGCCCATTCCCACGGCATCGTCCACCGCGACATCAAGCCCGACAACGTGCTGCTCTCGGCCGGCAGCGCGACCGTCACCGACTTCGGCATCGCCAAGGCGATCAGCGCCGCCCGCACCGACGGCGGCGCACGAAACGCCACCCTCACTCAGGTGGGGACGTCCATCGGCACGCCCACCTACATGGCGCCGGAGCAGGCCGCCGCGGACCCCAATGCCGATCACCGGGTGGACCTGTACGCGTTCGGGGTCATGGCCTACGAGCTGATCGCCGGGCAGCCGCCGTTCCAGGGCAGCACGCCGGCGCGGCTGCTGGCGGCGCACATGGGCGAGACGCCGCGCGACCTGCGGACGATCCGCGCCGATGTCCCGCCGGCGCTGGGCGAGCTGATCATGGCGTGTCTGGCCAAGGACCCGGAGGAGCGTCCGCAGCAGGCGAAAGACCTGGTGCGCGTGCTGGACACCGTGACGTCCAGCGGCAACACGGCGGCCGTGCCGCCGGCACTTCGCGGTGGCCGCATTCCGGTCGGCAAGGCCGTGGGCCTCTGGGCGGCGGCGACCGCGGGAGTCGGCGTGACCGCGTGGGCGGCGACCGACGTCATCGGCCTGCCCGACTGGGTGCTCCCGGGCTCGCTGGGTGTGATGCTCGCGGGCCTCCCGGTCATCGGGATCACGGCGTTCGTTCAGCGCACCGCGCACCGGGCCTATACGATCACGCCCCAGCGCACCCCCGGCGGCACGCCTTCCGTGCAGGGCACGCTCGCGACCATCGCCCTCAAGGCGAGTCCGCACGTCTCCTGGCGCCGCACCTGGATCGGCGGCTCGGCCGCCCTGGGTGCGTTCGCGGTGCTCGTGGTCGGCTTCATGGTGACGCGGGCCTTCGGCATCGGGCCGGCGGGGTCGCTGCGGGGCAAGGGGGAGTTCGGCGCCCGGGAGACGGTCGTGGTCGCCGACTTCCGCGCTCCTGCGAGCGACTCCACCCTCGGCCCCACGGTCGCCGAGGCGCTGCGCACCGACCTGGCGCAGTCCAGCTCGCTCAACGTCCTCACCCGCGCGTCGGTCCGCGACATCCTCGGTCTCATGCAGCGTCCGGCGGAGAGCGTGGTGCCGTTCGAGCTGGCGCGGGAGATCGCGACGCGGGAAGGCGCCAAGGCGGTGCTCGACGGCGAGATCGTGCGGCTGGGGCAGAGTTACGTGGTGTCGGCGCGGCTGGTCTCGGCGATGGACGGCCAGGAGCTGGCCACCTTCCGGGAGACGGCGGCCAACGAGGACAAGCTCATCGGTGCTCTGGGCGCGCTGTCGCGGGCCGTGCGCGAGAAGGCGGGGGAGTCGCTGCGCACCATCCGGGCGAGCTCCGAGCTGGAGCGCGTCACGACCCCATCGCTTCCCGCGCTGCGGAAGTACGTCGAGGGCTCGGCCCTGGCCGACGAAGCCGGCGACGCGGATCGGGGGCTCTCTCTGTTGGAGGAGGCGGTGGCGCTCGACACGGCCTTCGCGATGGCCTGGCGCAAGCTCGCCGTCGTGCTTGGCAACGAGGATCGAGACCCCGAGCGCGCCGTCGCCGCGATCGCCACCGCCTTCCGCCATCGGGGCCGGCTGACCGAGATGGAGCGGCTCCTCACCGAAGGGTACTACTACACCCGCGGCCCCAAGCCGAACCGCGATCGCGCCCTCGCGGCCTACGAGGAGGGGATCCGACTCGATTCCACCAGCACGAGCGCTCTGAACAACGCCGCGGTCGTATACGGCGAAAAGCGCGACTACGAGCGAGCCGAGCTGCTCTACCGCCGGGTGGTGGCGCTGCCGCGCACCTTCGGCGGTGCCTTCACCAACCTGATAACCGAGCAGATCCGGAATGGCCGGCTCACCGCGCTGGACTCGACCGCGGCCGCGTTCCGGGCCCGATTCCCCCAGAGCAACGACCTGTGGGAGGCGGAGTGGTATGCCGCGTGGGGCCAGGGGCAGCTGGAGCGGGCGGACAGCATCAGTCGCGCCGTCTACGCGAATGCTCGAACTCCCCGTCAGTCGATCCGCGCCGCCGCTGCCACCTCGGCCCTCGCCCACCTGCACGGTCGCCTGCAGGAAGGGCTGCGCTGGCAGGCCCTGCGGTCCGAGGCAGTGCTGCGAATCAATCCCTCGGCCGCGAGCCGGCTGACCTTCGCCCTCGATACCGCCGTCGGCGCGGCCACTGCCTGGGACACGTCGGCCGCCAGGGCGGTCATCCAGCGCGGACTCGTCCGGTATCCCATCGACTCGATGCCGATCCGCGAGCGGCCCTGGGAGGACCTGACGCAGCTAGCGGCGCTGGTCGGCGACGCGGCACTCGCCCGCCGAGCGCTCGCGGGGTACGATCGGGACGAAGCGGCGAGCGCGCGGGAGCCCGTTGGCCGCCGCGCGTACTACTCGGCTCACGTCGCGATGGCGGAAGGCAAGTGGACCGAGGCGATCCCGATGCTGCACGAGGCGGACGCGCGCATGGCGACGCTACCGCGCTATGCACTGGTCCAGTTGGGGCGGGCATTCGACATGGCCGGCCGGAGCGACTCGGCGACCGCGTACTTCGAGAAGTTCCTCTCCACCCGCAGCGCGCAGCCGGTGGAGGACCCCCTGTGGCGCGCGCGGGTGCACCGGCGGCTGGGCGAGTTGTACGAGGCGAGGGGCGCCACGCGGCAGGCGATGGAGCACTACGGCCGGTTCGTCGAGCTCTGGGACCACGCGGACCCCTCGCTCCAGCCCCAGGTGGCGGAGGTGAGAAGCAGGCTCGGCCGGCTGCGGGCCGGGGCGGGATGAGAGGCCGGAGGAGCGCCCCGCACCCGGCTCACCGGCCGCCGATGTCCACGGCGATGGAGCGCCACTTCCCCTGATTGAATCGCAGCACGCTCAGCACGCAACGCGTCGCGTGCCCCACCAGGATCGCCAGCCAGATGTCGAGGGGCTCCAGGGTGCCCATGCGCTGGATGACGAAGCAGATGCCCAGCGGAACGAGCACCTGCGAGACGATGGAGATGTAGAGCGGGCTCCGGGTGTCTCCCGTGCCCTGGAGGCCGCCCGTGTACGTAAGAGCGGCGGCCACCAGCAGGCCGGAGAGGCTGAGCACGTGCAGCAGCTGCACTCCGATCTCCAGCACCGCCGGGTCGCGCATGCCGAAGATCGCGAGCAGCTGTCGCGGGAAGGCCAGAAAGACGACGCCGATGAGCACCGCACCCGCCATGCCGTAGCGCGCGGCGATGTGAACGGCCCGCTCGGCCCGGTCCGGCCGCGCGGCGCCCAGATTCTGTCCCGCCACGGCCGCGGCCGCGCCCATCAGTCCCACCGATGTCCAGGTGACCAGCGAGAACAGCTGGGTGTAGCCCACCGCGAACGCGGCCTGAGCCGCCGCGCTCTGCGCCAGCGAGCCGATGAAGGCCAGCATCAGCACGCCACCGACGTTCATCGCGATGCCCTGGATTCCCGTGGGCAAGCCGAACCGGAACAGCGCGCGAATGATGGTCCAGTCCGGCCCCCAGCCCTCTCCCCGAGGGAAAGACACCACCCAGTCCCCCCGCCACAACTTCACCATCGAGTAGACCGCCAGAAGCCCTGAGGCGATCACCGTTCCCATCGCCGAGCCGGCGGTGCCGAAGGACGGGATCGGTCCCAGTCCCCGGATGAAGATGACGTTCAGGACGAGATTCAGCACCGTCAGTGCGATGCCGAGAACCATGGGCGTCCGCGCGTCCCCCGCGGAGCGCAGCGCGCCGCTCAGCATGTAGAAGACGAGCATGCCGCTGATGAACAGGAACATGATGCGAAGGAACGGCAGCGCTTCCGCCTGGACCTCGGGGGTCGCGTTGACCAGGTCGAGCAGGGAGGGGGAGAGCAGATATCCGAGAGGGGCCAGCACCAGGAGGGAGAGGCCCACGGCCGTCAGAAAAGCCTGGTAGACCGTCCGGTTCACCCTGGCTTCCTCGCCGGCCCCGGCGAAGCGCGCGACCAGCACGCTCATCCCGGTGAACAACGAGTTGATGAAGATGATGACGACGATGATGATCTGCCACGCGACGCCGATCGCGGCGTTGCCCGTGAAGCCGACCAGGTGCCCCACCAGCACGTGGTCCACGATGCCTTGCAGTCCACCGATGACGTTGGTGACCATGGTCGGCCAGGCGAGCTTCCAGACCGCCGAGCGGAGTGGCCCCTCGACGATGGACCGATCGTACCGCGGCTTGTCCGGGGCGGAGGCGTCGCTCACCGTGGCCGCCCCGGGGGTCTCAGACGTCCAGGTTCGTCACGTACTTCGCGTTCCGCTCGATGAACTGGCGCCGCGGCTCCACCTCGTCGCCCATGAGCTCGTTGAACAGCTCGGAGGCCTCGACCGCGTCCTCCATCGTGACCCGAAGGATGGTCCGCTTCTCGGGGTCCATGGTGGTGTCCCAGAGCTGGTCCGGGTTCATCTCGCCCAGACCCTTGTAGCGCTGGATGTTGATGTTGCCCTTGCCGTCGGGGCCGGTGAGCCGCTTGCTGTACTCCTCCCGCTCCGCATCGCTGTAGGCGTAGAACACCTCCTTGCCCTTCGCGACCCGGAAGAGGGGCGGCTGCGCGATGTACACGTAGCCGGCCTCGATCAGCTCCTGCATCTGCCGGAAGAAGAACGTGAGCAGCAGGGTCCGGATGTGGGCCCCGTCCACGTCGGCGTCGGTCATGAGCACGATCTTGTGGTACCGGGCGTCCTCCAGCTTGAAGTCGTCCTTCACGCCGGTGCCGATCGCCGTGATCATCGACCGGATCTCCTCGTTGCTGAGGATCTTGTCGATCCGCGCCTTCTCGACGTTCAGGATCTTGCCGCGGAGCGGCAGAATCGCCTGGAACTCGCGCTTGCGCGCCTGCTTCGCGCTGCCGCCGGCGGAGTCGCCCTCGACCAGGTACAGCTCGCAGAGCGCCGGGTCGTCGTAGGAGCAGTCGGCCAGCTTGCCGGGGAGCACGGCGTTCTCCAGCCCGGACTTCTTGCGGACCAGGTCGCGCGCCTTGCGGGCCGCCTCGCGGGCCCGGGCCGCGCTCACCGCCTTCTCGATGATGTTCCGCGCCACCGGCGGATGCTCTTCGAGGTAGTTGCCGAGGTGCTCGTTCACCACCGCCTTGACGATGCCCTCGACCTCGGAGTTGCCGAGCTTGGTCTTGGTCTGCCCCTCGAACTGCGGCTCCCGCACCTTCACGTGGAGCACGCAGGTGAGCCCCTCGCGGATGTCCTCGCCGGAGAGGGTGAACCCCTCCTTCTTGAGGAAATCACGCCGCTTGGCCACGTCGTTGATGGTGCGCGTCAGCGCCGACTTGAAGCCGGTGAGGTGGGTGCCGCCTTCGTGGGTATTGATGTTGTTCACGAAGGTGAACGTGTTCTCGTTGTACCCGTCCTCGTACTGCAGGGCAACGTCCACCTCGACGTCGTCCTTGGTCGCGGTGAAGGAGATCGGCTTCGGGTGCAGCGCCTTCTTGTTCCGGTTGAGCCAGCCGACGAACTCGATCAGCCCGCCCTTGGCGAAGAAGGTCTCCGTCTTCGGCTCCTCCCGCTCGTCCTTGATCGTGATGCTCACGCCGCGGTTCAGGAAGGCGAGCTGGCGCAGCCGGTCGGCCAGGGTGCTGTAATGGAACTCGAGCACGGTGAAGATCTCGGGATCCGGCTTGAACCGGATGGTGGTCCCCGTGCTCCTGGTCTTGCCCAGGCTGGTGAGCTTCTTGGTGGTCTTGCCCCGGACGAAGGCCATGTGGTGCTTGCTGCCGTCGCGCTCGACGATGACCTCCAGCCGCTCGGAGAGCGCGTTCACCACCGAGACGCCGACGCCGTGGAGCCCGCCCGACACCTTGTAGCTGTTCTTGTCGAACTTGCCGCCGGCGTGCAGCACGGTGAGCGCCACCTCGACCGCCGGCATCTTCTCGGTGGGGTGCATGTCCACCGGGATCCCGCGGCCGTTGTCGGACACGGTGATCGAGTTGTCGGCGTGAATGGTGACGTTGATGGTGTCGCAGTGCCCCGCCAGCGCCTCGTCGATCGAGTTGTCCACCACCTCGTAGACCAGGTGGTGGAGACCGTTCTCGCTGGTGGACCCGATGTACATCCCGGGGCGCTTGCGGACCGCCTCCAGACCCTTGAGGACCTGGATCGCGTCGGCTTTGTACTCCATGGTGCCCTCGAGGAGGGCGGCGTCTCGCTTGGCCATATGCTCCGTCGTCTAGGGCCGGGGCCGGTCGAGCTGACCGGGCATCCAGCGGATTTCCTTCACCCGTCCCTGCCGGCCATCGTTGAGCCGGGCCAGGATCCGGGGTGTCATGAGGCTGAGCTCGTTGGCCCAGGCCGCGGTGGCGACCCTGACGCGCAACACGCCGTCGGGGGTCACCGATTCGGGCGCCGTCACGGCGGCGATCTGCGGCCCGACCAGCTCGGGCCATGCCTCGATCACCCCCGCCTGCTGGATCCGCTTGGCGAAGCCGGAGCGGCGCAGATAGCTCGCCAGCGCGTCGGCGAGCGAGGCCGGCGGTCGCTTGTCGGTCATGCCGTGGGGCGGGGGCCCGCCACTCTGCCGTCAGTCACCGACCAGACCTCCAGTCCCAGGCCCCGGGGCAGCTCCTCGGGGCGCGGAGCGGTGAGAAATACCTGGCGCTCCTCGGGCCCGATGAGCCGGGAGACCAGGCGGTCACGCCGCTCACCGTCCAGCTCGGCGAAGACGTCGTCGAGCAGCAGCGCCGGCTCGGTCTCGCGTGCCTCGCGCAGCGTCGCCAGCTCCAGGAGCTTGAGCGCGACCGCGGCGCTCCGTTGCTGGCCGGTTGATCCGTACTCCCGGATCGGCGTCCCCGCGATCTCGAGCCGCAGGTCGTCACGGTGCGGGCCGACCGTCGAGACGGAGCGGGCCCGGTCCGCCGGCTGGGCTTCGCTCAGCGCCTGGACCCACGCGCCTGGGTCGGCCAGCTCCGGCGCGCCCCGGTAGCTCAGTCCCGCGAGGCCCCGCTCGCCCATGCACTCGAGCTCGGCGGCGAACCGCTCCCGGGCCTGCCGGACCCACCGCTCGCGGGCCGCCACGATCTCCGCACCGGCAGCGGCGAGCGGCGCATCGAAGGCCCAGGCCAGCTCGGCGCGGCCCTGACGGAGCGCGCTGTTCCGTTGCGCCAGCGCCGCTCGAAACCGGCCGAGCGCCCGCAGGTACCCCCGGTCGGCCAGCGACAGCAATCGATCCAGGTACTGGCGCCGAAGCGCGGCGGGACCGGAGGCGAGATCCACATCGCCGGGAAGAAAGACCACCGCCAGCCAGTGACCCACGGCCTCCGTAAGGCGCTCGGGCTCGGCGCCGTCCAGCAGGATCCGCTTTCGCCGCCCCGAAGGCAGGTACCCCGCCGCGAGCGTGGCGACCGCCGACTCCTCGACCGAGGCCTCCAGGTGGAATCCCGGCGAGGTGAACCCCGTGATTTCCTGATCCGGTGCTCCCCGGAACGAGCGGAAGAGCACCGGGTAGTACACCGCCTCGAGGAAGTTCGTCTTTCCCTGCGCGTTGGCGCCGAGCAGGGCGATCCCGCGGTCCGGCAGCGCGCAATCGAGGTCCGCCAGGTTCCTGAAGCCGCGTGCCATCAGACGGCGGAGGCGCACTACTGGATCGTGAGGCGGCGCGAGACCGTCGGACCGACGTTGCCGATCACGTCCACCCCGAACACCCCCAAGGTGACCGTCCGGCCGCTGAGGCCGATGGTCGGAAAGCTGAGCGCGAAGTTGAAGGTGTCCACGCCGCCGGCGGCGAGGGGGAGATAGCTCAGGTTCGCGCCCTCGACTTCGATGTAGACCGTATCGACCCCACTGGAATCCATCGTGCGGGCGCCGATGATGAACGTGTCACCCTCGGTCAGCGTCGTGTCCAGGGCCGGTGGATCTATGTGGCTGGTCGGGCCCACCCTGTCCTCGGGATCGGTCTCGAACGTCAGCCGCTCCCGCTCATCACACCCCATGAGCAGGGCCACCAACACCCCCCAGATGGCCTTTGCGGGCATCCCCAAAAATAACCGCATGGGAGGGCGAAATGCAGGTCCAGTTCTAGACTTACGCCCCCTGGAAGGCGGGCTTCCGCTTGGCCAGGAACGCCGCTGTTCCCTCCCGCATGTCGGCGGTCCCGGAGAGCAGGCCGAAGAGGTTGGCCTCGAGCAGCAGGGCCTCGTCCATCCCGACATCGAGGCCGGCGTCCACCGCTTCAAGGCAGGCCCCGACGGCGAGTGGGCCGTTCTCGAGGATCGAGCGGAGAAGCTGCTCGCTTTCGGCCAGGAGGCGATCCGCCCCCACCACCCGGTTCACCAGCCCGATCCGGTACGCCTCCTGGGCGTCGATCATCTGACCGGTCAGCAACAGCTCGAGGGCCCGGCCCTTGCCGACCAGCCGCGGCAGCCGAACGGTCCCTCCGTAGCCGGGAGCGATCCCCAGCTTCACCTCGGGCTGGCCGAAGCGCGCCTGCTCGCTCGCCACCCGGAGATGGCAGGCCATCGCGAGCTCGCACCCGCCGCCGAGCGCGAAGCCGTTGACCGCCGCGATCACCGGCTTTCCACAGCGCTCGAGGCTCCGGAAGACCCGCTGCCCCTCGAGGGCGCGAGCCTTGCCGTCCACCGCTCCCTGACCCGCGATCTCTGCGATGTCCGCGCCGGCCACGAACGCCTTGGCCCCGGCGCCGGTGAGGATCGCACCCCGGACGGCGGGGTCTTTCTCGATCCTCGCCGCTGCGTCGCCCAGCTCCGCGATGACCTCCGCGTTGAGGGCGTTGAGCTTGTCGGGGCGATTGATGGTGACCGTGGCGACGGCGTCGCGAATCTCGAAGAGAATGCTGGCGTAGGACATGGTCGTCGTGGCTCGGAGTCCGAAGGATTCGAACGAGGTACCTGGGGGTGGGCGCAAACCTAACCGATCCGCCGGTGGACCGGCGACCCGGCGGCCCATCCCCGCGGGGCCGGCAGTATCTTCCCCCCATGCAACTTCCCAACCCGATCTCGTGGACTCCCGAGGGCCGGATCAGGCTGCTCGATCAGACGCTGCTGCCCTCCGAAGAGCGGTATCTCGTCCTGGATTCGGTGGAGTCGGTAGCGGAGGCGATCAGGACCCTGCGGGTGAGGGGCGCGCCGCTCATCGGCATCGCGGCCGCGATGGGCGTGGCGCTGGTGGGCGGAGCCGGCCTGGAGCAGGTGCGCTCCGCGGTGGTGACGCTCGGCGCGACTCGCCCCACCGCGGTGAATCTGCACTGGGCGCTGGGTCGGATGCAGCGCCGTGCCGAACGCGCGGTGCTCGCCGGTGAGGGGCTGGAGTCCGCGCTCCGCGCCGAGGCGCAGGCCATCTGGGACGAGGACCGAGCCATGTGTGAGCGGATCGGCGCGCTCGGAGCGCCGCTCATCCCGAGCGGTGGGACCGTGGGAACGATCTGCAACGCCGGCGCGCTCGCCACCGGCGGCATCGGTACCGCGCTCGCCCCGATCTACCATCTGCACCGCAAGGGGCGCGGTCCCCGGGTGGTGGTGCCGGAGACCCGCCCGCTGCTTCAGGGCAGCCGCCTCACCGCCTGGGAGCTGAGCCGCGCCGGTGTGGAGTGCACCCTCATCGCCGACGGTATGATCGCGAGCCGGCTTCGGCTGGGCGACGTGGCCTGCGTGCTGGTCGGCGCCGACCGGATCGCCGCCAACGGCGACGTCGCCAACAAGATCGGCACCTACGGGCTGGCCCTCGCCGCGAAAGCGCACGGCGTGCCGCTCTACGTCCTGGCTCCGACCTCGACCGTCGATACCGCCATCCCCGACGGCGCCTCGATTCCCATCGAGCAGCGCGCGCCGGAGGAGGTTGCCGAGTGGCGGGGCGTGCGCGCCGCGGCCGCCGGCGTCGCGGTCTGGAATCCCGCGTTCGACGTCACCCCGGCGGAGCTGGTGACCGCGATCGTGACCGACCGGGGTGTGGTGCCGCCCGCCCAGATCTCCCGCCTCATGGACTGATGTCCTCCATCCTGGCCCTCGACCAGGGCACCACCGGCTCGACCGCCCTCGTCATCCATCAGGATGGCTCCGTGCTGGGCCGGGGTTACCGGGAGTTCACCCAGTATTTCCCCCAGCTCGGCTGGGTCGAGCACGATCCTGAAGAGATCTTTCGCGTCTCGCTCGAGGCGATCGGCGAGGCGCTGGCCTCGAGCGGGGAGCGGCCGGCGGGGCTGGGCATCGCCAACCAGCGCGAGACCGTCGTCCTCTGGGATCGGCGCACGCTGGCTCCCGTCGCGCCGGCGATCGTATGGCAGGACCGGCGGACCAGCGCCCGGTGCACCGAGCTTCGGGAGTCCGGCGCCGAGACGCTGCTCCGCGAGCGCACCGGCCTGGTTGCGGATCCGTACTTCTCCGCCACCAAGCTGGAGTGGCTGCTTCGCGATCCGGCGACCGGTCGCAGGGCCGCACGGGGCGAGCTCGCGGCTGGGACGGTCGAGAGCTGGCTGGTGGCCCGTCTCACCGGCGGCCGAGTGCATGTCACCGACCACACCAATGCGAGTCGTACCCTGCTGTACGGCCTGAGGAGCAGGGGCTGGGACTCCGAGCTCCTCACTCTCTTCGGGGTGCCTGCCGAGATTCTTCCACGCATCGTCGACTCGGCGGAGGTCGTCGGGGAGAGCGACGCGACGCTGCTCGGCTGCGCGCTGCCGATCGCCGGACTCGCGGGCGACCAGCAGGCGGCGCTCTTCGGCCAGGGGTGCTGTGCGCAGGGTCTGGCCAAGAATACGTACGGCACCGGCGCGTTCCTGCTGATCTACCGCGGCGACCAGGTTCCCGAGCCGCGCGACGGGGTGCTGGCGACGGCGGCCTGCGGCCCTCGCGGGGAGCCCGCCTACGCCCTGGAGGGCAGCGTCTTCGTGGCCGGCGCCGCGATCCAGTGGCTCCGTGACGGTCTCGGTCTCCTCGGCGCGGCCTACGAGTCCGAGGCGATGGCCCGAAGTGTCGCCGACAGCGGCGGGGTACACTTCGTGCCGGCCTTCGTGGGCCTGGGAACGCCCCACTGGGAGCCGGAGGCGCGCGGCACCATCACGGGGCTCACCCGCGGCACGACCCGGGCGCACCTCGTGCGGGCCGCGCTGGAGGCGATCGCCTTCAGCAGCGCCGAGCTGCTCGCCGCCATGGCCGGAGCGGAAGGGCTGGAGATCCCGGCGCTCCGCGCCGATGGCGGCGCCGCGGCGAACGACTGGCTGATGCAGGAGCAGGCCGATGTCCTGGGAGTGCCGGTGGAGCGGCCGGACATGATCGAGACCACCGCGCTCGGGGCCGCGGGTCTCGCCGGGATCGCGCTGGGCGTCTGGCGCACCAGCGAGGAGTTTCTTTCGCGGCGCCGTTTCACCCGCTTCGAGCCGCAGATCGGGCCCGGGGAACGTGCCCGGCGGCTCGCCGGCTGGCGCAGGTCGGTGGACGCCGCGCTGGGGTGGGCGAGAGCCGCTTACCCCTCGGGGACCGCCGCCCCGTGACATGCGGTGCACATCGATGGGTTCTTCCGCCGCAGAGTTCCAGGGTCGAAGCCGGGGCCATGTGGATTGAAGCGCCGCCCGCCTTGGGCGGAGTGGCAGGTCAGACAGTCGCGCTCGGAATGGCAGGAGACGCAGCTCTCCAGGCTTTGGCGCGCCGCCTGGCCGTGGTTGAGGAGAAACGAGCCCTTCGCGTCGTGATATCCTGCTCCCCGGAGTCCGTCCCTCGAGCCGAGGCCGGCGCTCACGTGGCAGTTCGCGCAGAACTGCGACTGATTGTGGCAGTCGGCGCAGGAGTTGTCGCGGGTGTAAGCGGCGGCCGGGTGAGTGGTCAGGAACCCGGCTGGATGGTAGCCCGGGGAGGCGTCGGCGGCATCCGGCCTGTGGCAGCTCAGGCACTGCGGCCGCGCATGGCAGGTGCTGCAGCTCTGCGGGCGCGACGAGGCCGCGTCGGCGTGAGTGTCCGAGAAGTCGAGTCCGTGGGTGGCGGGGCGCTCCCGCTCGATCCGGGCTCCGCGGCCGCGTCCTGGTGCCGCCGCCGGAATAGCCGCAGTGGCCACCGGCGATCCGGCGTGGCAGGCGAGGCAACTCTCCTGCGTATGACAGGTGGCGCACGCAATCGCCTGCCTGCGAGCCTGATCGCCGTGCCGTCGTACGAACTCGGGGTCCTGGTGACTCGGGGGGGCACGAAGCTCGGCGCGGTGCGCCAGCGAGCGCTCGTCGGGCCCGAGCGCCTGTATCGCCGGCACCTCGGGTGCATTCACGTGACACTCGGTGCAGAAGTCCCGTGCATGGCAGGTGGCACAGGAGGCCGACACACCCGTGCGCCCTGTACGGGCCTGCTGTCCGTGCCCCGCCTCGATGAATCCCGGCGTGCGGTGTGAGGGAGGTGCGGGGAACCGGCTCACGTCGGCGCGGCTCAGACCGGCGGCCTGTACGAGAGGCACATGACAGGCGGCACAGGCGCTGTCGGGCGCTGCCAGGTGCTCGGCTGAGATGCCGTGGCAGTCGAGGCAGTTGCGAACGACCGCCCGGCGCACCTGCATCGGATCCGCGCCCGACTCGGCATGGCAGGCGCGACATTGCAGCGTCGAGTCGGGCGCCGTGGCCCGCCGGACGTCCTCGGCGTGGGCGGCATGGGTGAAGCGGAGGTTGCTCGCTCGCGCCGCCGTTGGGGGACTCCAATCGACCTCCGGCTCGACGCTACCGTCGTGGCACGTGGTGCAATCGGCTTTGGCCGGCCAGACGGCGCGCTGCGGCTCGCTCGTTCCTGCATGACATCCGGCGCAGGTGGGGAAGAGCTCGCGGTGCTGCCAATGGTCGAAGCGGTCCTGGAGGCCCCGCGCGACCGCGGAGCCGCCCACCACCGAGCCGAGGCCCAATACGAGCGCGAGCCAAGGGCGGATTTTCACGGTACCCCCACCCGAGGGCGGCGCAGGGCCGGAGGGAGCGGCACGGCATCGGCATCGCTCCGGAAGAGCAGCGTGACGCGCGCATGCAGCCTGGTCTGGTTCCAGTCGAACGCGGCCGCGTCGGGCCGGTCACGGCCCTCCGAGTAGCGCGCCCCGCCGATCGCGACCTGCAGATGGCTTGCCGGTCTCCACTCGGCATCGAGACCGACCACGTCGACCGAGGCGTCCTCGAACCGAAACTCGAGCGGCCGGTCGAGGGTCGATCCGTACCCGGTGAGGGAGAGCGTCACGGTAGGGAGCCATGTGACCGAGCCTTCGAAGCCGTTGGAGGAGGCGCCGGGGCCGTACTCCTCTCGGTAGCCCGCGTCGATCCGCCATGCTGCAGAGGGGCTGTAGCTGGCCCCCACCCCCAGCCGCCAGCCGTCATCGTCCACATCGACGAGCGGAGTCTCGGTCTCCGTATTGGAGAAGGCGTACCGCTCCAATCGGCCTCGCAGCTCGACGCCTCGAACCGGCCGGACCCACACCGCGGTGTTCACCGCGTGATAGGGAACCGGACTGAATGCGCCCCAGATCGTCCAGAGGTCGAAGTGGGGCCGGTATTGTCTCAATCCCCCGGCGACCGTCATCCACGATGTCTGGTAGCGCACCAGCGCGTCGGCGTTACCCACCCAGCTGTTCGCCAGATCGTAGTCGATCCCCGCGGCCACGCTCCAGCGCTCCACCGGGCGGAAGTCCACCGTGAGCGCGGCGCGCTCCGACACGAAATTCCGGGTTTCCCGGTCCACCTCGCGCTGGTACTCCACCCGCAGGTCACCCAGCCGGGCGGTGTACCCGAGGGCGCCGCCGGCCACGAGCTGACGGCGCCGCGGTTGAAAATCGTCCAGCGGGTTCAGCGCAGGGCTGGTCACCGGCAGCGCGGTGGTGCGGGCGAGTCCCAGCCCCGCATAGGCGTCCGCCTCGAGACCGGAGCGACCGATCCGGGCGCGGGCGCGGGCCCCATCGAACCCGATGATCCCCAGCCGGGAGAGCAGGAGCTGGCGTCCCGCGCGGGCGGTAAAGCGCCGGTGGGCGTACTCCGCGTAGCCCTCGACCAGCTGGACCGCAGGGTCGGTGCCTGGCCAGGCGTCGTCGTCGCCGAGGTCGAGCCCGAGACGCCCATGCACGCGTGCGCTCAGGCCCCGGACGCCGATTCCCCAGAGCGTGAGATCGGCGGTGGTGACCATCGGACCGCCCTCCAGACGGTCTCCGGGCCGAAAGAAGAAGCAGTAGGCACTGCCGGGCGGGCAGCGAACGGCGAATCCCCCCGGAGCTCGCGGCCCCCCGGTGGGTCCGGTGATCACCTGGCCGACCGGAACGCTGTCCGCCGTCACCCCGCGGTACGTTACCCGCTGTGCCCTCGAATCGAGGCGCAGTCGGTATCCCTGGGCGTCGGCGTCGCTCCAGCCGAGGCCGATGAGCACGATCCCGAGCGCGAGGGAGCCACCGAGGGGCCGGCTCACGGCCCACCTCCCGCGCCACTGAGACTGGGCCGGTACTCGTCAGGCGCCGCCTGGAGATGGCAGTCGCTGCATTCCCGCTGTCGATAGTGATCGGTTTCGCTCGAATGGCACGCGAGGCAGAAGGAGCGGGTCGGCTGAAGGCGCGCCACCGTGGTGGCCACGTGGCACTGGTCGCACTTCCGGTGCGCATCTACCGGCGGTGCGTGAGCCTCGACGATCGCTTCGGTGCGGTGACAGGCCGCGCAGTCGAGACCGTCGGCGTGGTGGTCGTCGTGACAAGCGGTGCACGCCGCTACGGGCGGCGCCGGATCGAGACTGACCGGGGTGACGTGGCACTCGGTGCAGGCCACGTCGGCATGCCTGGAGTGCTCGAACCCCACCTGGCGCTCACGCGGCGGCTGCCGCTGGACCTGAACCGCCACCGCGACCGGTCGTGCTGCTTCGATCTCCTCGGACTCGTGGCAAGTCGAGCAGTCGCTCCCGGCCGGGCGCTGATGGTGACAGATCTGGCAGCCGCGCGGCGGCTGGAAGGTCAGGTCGCTGGTGCGCGAGGAGGTGTTGTGGCAGGTGAGGCAGGCGAGCTTTCGATGGGTAGTGTGGGAGAAGGTATCGGGGAGCGAGGAGATCGGGGTGACCCCCTCGCCAGGTGGATCGTCCGGCGGTGGTGCATCGCCTCGACCCCGGGCGCGCCCGGGCTCCACCAGCGGACGGCTCACCCCGTGCAGGTCACGAAGCGGCGCTGGCCGCAGGCTCTGGTGCATCGCCTTCAGGGTGTCGAAGGGCAGGGGAGGCTTGGTCGCGCCCCCTCGCTGGCGCACCGTCTGATGGCATCCGGTACAGTCACTGGCGTCCACTCTCGCGGAGTGCGATTCGTGACAGGTGCCGCATCTCTCCGCCACCTTGCGGTGCGCCTTGCCCACGTGAAAGGCGACTCCCCGCCAGTCGGCGTGGCACCCGGCGTCGGCGCAGGACTTCCGGGCGTCGGTCGGCTTCACGTCCACGTGCGGGTTATGGCACATGCCGCAGCTCCCGCCGTGGGGATCTTTGGCGGGATCGAAGCTGGCCAGGAGCGTCCGCATCTCGTGGCATCCGAAGCACTGGCCCTGGCCTGGGCGGAGCGCGTTGCTGGCGGAATCCAGCGTGACGAACTGCGCCTCGGCCGTGAACTGGTGGCAGGAGTTGCAGTACAGCTCCTCCTCGTTCGGGTCGAGATTCTCGGGCGTGAAGCGAGCGGCCATCCGCCCCAGGTTGATCTTCACGTCGTCGGTGAGATGACAGCCCTGCTGGGCGCACGTGGTGTCGGCAGGCTGGAATCGATGCGCGGTTCGCGCATGGCACGTGAGGCAGGCGATGTCCCGGAGCGCCGAAGAATCCGACTCGAGATGGATCCGGTGGCCGGCCGTGCTGGCAACCCGCTGCCAGGTCTCCTTTGCTTCGCCGGTGACGTGGCACCCCTCGCAGGTCTCGCGGGGAACCTTCGCGTGCGGCGGTACCTCTTCGGGCCGGTCCGCTATCCAGAAGTAGAGCTCCTTGGTCTGGGCCTTCAGGTCGAACGGATGGCAGGAGTGGCAGCTCAGGCTGTCGTGGGCCCCTTCGACCTTGTTCACCAGGAGGTAGGTCCCGGTGTCCGGCCTGACGAAGGCCTGGCCGCTGGGCACGAAGATGTGGCAGCCTTTGCAGAAGTCGTTGTCGTGCATCATGTAGTTGTAGGCTGCGAAGCCGCTGCCGAACATCAGCAGCAGCAGGGCGCCCACCACCCCCACCAGCCCCAGCTTCACGGCCCGCTCGCGGCTGCCCAGCCATCGCCCGATCGAGCGGCGCCGGCGCCAGAGAAACACCAGGGCAGCGATGCCGAGGGTGGCGCCGATCACGATCCCGCTGATCATGACCCAGCTGGGCTTCTGGAAGAACCACTGGACTATCGGAACCAGAGGGTCGGGAAGGGGTGACTGCACCACCACCGAGTCGAGGAATTGCCCGGTGAGTGTGTCCTGGCCCGGGTGAGGGCCTTGCGTTGCTTCGGCGGGCGCGCCTGCCGTCTGGAGGAGGACGTGGAGTCTGGTCGCGAGCAGGGCCGGATGCATGAGCGAAGCCGTCATCGGGTCCCGTGTGCGGGGGCTCGGGCCATGGCCCAAAGTCGATCCGCCCCGGCCCTTGAGTCCGGGCCGAGGGCGGTGACAGCGAGCCTTGCAGGTGACAGGTTAGCGACCGATGCCGTCCACCCGGAGCTCGCGGTGCTGGTCGATGTGCCGCATATCGATCGCCGGAGCGCCACCCAGCCCATACGTCTCCTCCAGCGCCGCCGCCGAGGCGAGCAGGAGTTGCTCGATCAGGAACGGGTTGTGGATCGGTGAGCCCGGCAGGGCAGCCAGCTGGGCGTTGAAGTTCGCCCCGTCGGCCACGGTGAAGATGCCGTCGCCGGCATTGAGCTGGCCGGCGGGCACCTGGGCCAGCAGTGCCTGCACGTCGGAAACGAGTCCCTCGATCCGCGTCTTAGCGGTGGTATAGGCACTTCTCGCAGCCTCCGCCGAGCCGTGGCAGCCGCTGGTGGTGCACCCGTTGGTGAAGTCGCGCTGGGTGACCTCGCAATCGGTGCCGCCCGGCAGGGGTGCCCCCGTGCCGTCGACGCACTGGATCGCCTCGAAACGGTGGCCCACCACCCGGACCTGGAAGTCCCCGGTCTCCTCGTCGGTGACCTCGTAGTTCACCACGTGGCAGGTGGCGCACAGGCGGGGATTGGCCGTCGTGCCGTGAGTCCCCAGGATCTCCGTGACCTGCGGCTCGAAGCCCGGCGGGAACCATCCGGCGCCCTCGCCGAGGAGCAGCGGACCCTCGGGCGAATGGGGGCCTCGGACCAGGGCAGCCTCCGTCTCCGGCTCGGCACGCTTGTGATGGCACTTCACGCAAAGATTCTGGTCCTCGGACGGGATGTCGATCGGGAAGCGCAGCTGCCCCTCGTTGCCCGCCGACCCGTGCGGATCGTGACAGACTGCACAGGTGATGCCCTCGTGGTCGGGGATGGCGGCGTTCTTCTCGACATACTCGACGTTCACGCCCCAGGCCTGCAGCGCGCCCTGGGCGGTGTGGCAGGGGATGCAGCTCGCCGCTTCGGCCGCCGGTCGACTTATGACCTCGGCCTGTGGCGTCGCGTGCTTGCTCTGGCTCCACTCATCGACGAAGGGGTGATGGGCGCCGTTATGACACTCGGCGCACCCGTCGGTGGCATCGGTCGACGCCGCTATCGAGGCGAGCGGCTCGTTGCCGGCATCGGGAACTTCGACGTGATCGGCACCGGGCCCATGGCAGCTCTCGCACTGCACGTCGTGGTACGCGGTATCCTGTACCGTGTGCCAGCCCGACGGGGCGCTCAGCTCGTTGCCCGTCTCGTTGACCGTGTGACAGGTGTAGCAGAAGTCCTGCGATCCGGGGTTGTTGGCGAGCGTGGCGTAGGCGTCGGCGTGTCGGGTGGTCACCCAATCGGTCTGGTGGCCAACATGACAGTTGCCGCAGGTGGTTTGCTTGTCGCTGGTGGTGAAGTAGCCCAGCAGGCCGGAGGCCGCATCGGGCGGCGGATTGAACGGCTCGCGGAAGACGATCTTCTCGTCGGTACACCCGGCCGTGAGCAGAGACAGCAAGAGGAGGCAGAGGGCGCCGCGAGGAAGCAGTGCACGAGGGCTCATCGAAAATCCCTTCGAGTTCCCGCGAGTGCATGCTAGGTGAATGAGACTGACTCCATAGTCTGGTCTTCCGTAGAATTACGCAAGGGTGCGGTGCGGGGTCTTACCTACATGCGCAAATCCTAAGAATCTCTTCATGTGCTACTCGACGTCCGTACTTGTGGGCGGCCCGCGCTCTCGCAACCTTCTCCTCCGTTCGCCCGGCGTGTCAGGAAGGCCTTTCCCCGCGGATATCCGCACGATCCGGCTAAATTGCATCCATGTCCGATTCATCGACCGTAGTAGTCTGCGCTCAGTGCGGCGCTTCAGGCGGCGGCGCCTTCTGCCCCTCCTGTGGAGCGCCGCGCGGCGAGGCACAGTGCCCCACCTGCGGATCGTCGGTCGGTCGCGGAGCGAGGTTTTGCTCTTCCTGCGGACACTGGATCGCTGGTCCGGGCACTCGGCAGGCGGCCCCGACGGCCCCCGACCGCACCCCATGGGTGTTGGCCGGCCTCTCGCTCGCCGGGATGCTGGGGCTGCTCCTCTTCACGCTGGTGCGCCAGGCACCCGGCCGGCCGGTGGCGGCGTCGGCTCTCCCGGCCGGGGCGCCCGCGGCCGAAGGGAGCCCGCCCGACCTGAGCTCCATGAGCCCGAGGGAGCGGTTCAACCGCCTGTACAACCGGATCATGCGCGGCACCGAGGCGGGCGACCAGGCGACGGTCGCACGATTCACCCCGATGGCGCTGATGGCCTATGCTCAGCTCGACACCGTGGACGCGGACGCCCGGTTCCACGCGGCACTGCTCCGGGTGCACGCCGGCGACACCGCGGCCGGCCGCGCGCTCGGCGACACCGTTCTGGCGGAGAGCCCGGGCCATCTCTTCGGATATATGATTCTGGGAACCGCTGCCCGCTGGCGGAAGGACGACACCGGCCTTCGCCGCGCGTATGCCGGGTTCCTCGAGCACTACGACGCCGAGATGAAGGCCGGGCGAGACGAGTACGGCGAGCACACCACGTCGGTCGGAGACTTCCGGCGTGCGGCCCTCGCCGGCACGGGCAAGCCGGTGGCAAGCCCTTGATCGACCTCGGAAGGCAAGAGACAATTCAGAGTCCATCGCTGACCCCTTGGAGCACGTCATGAAAGCAGGCCACAAGTTCCTTCTGGGCGCAGGCGTGATCGTCGCGAGCGTCGCGCTCCTGATCGCCCAGGGCGTCAAGGAGACCGGCGTCTACTTCCTGACGCCGACCGAGCTGGCCGCCAAGACCTCGGCAGACCCGTCGTTCTACGACGTGGGCCTCAAGATGGGAGCCAAGGTCGTGCCCGGGTCGATCCATCGTGCCTCCGACAACCGCCAGATCGATTTCCAGGTGAGCGACGGCGTCCGGAGCTATCCGGTCACCTACCGCGGCCTGGTGCCCGACACCTTCACCGATGCCAACGACATCGAGGTGATCGTCGAGGGACGGCTGGGGCGCGACGGCGTGTTTCGGGCGACCGAAGTACTCGCCAAGTGCGGTTCCCGCTACGAAGCGGTCTACGAGGAAGCAAAGGCCTAGCGCCATGACCCTGCTGGGCGAATTTTCGCTGTGGGTGGCGCTGCTGTTGGCGATCTGGTCGGCGGCCGTCGCCTTCTCGGGATGGTGGAAGGGCCGGCCCGACCTCGTAGCGAGCATCAGGGGTGCGGTGTACGGCACCTTCGGAGCCCTGGCCGTGGCCGTCCTGGCGCTGTGGAAGGGACTGGCCGCTCACGACTTCAACATCGAGTACGTCGCTGCCTATACCTCCCGCAATCTGCCGACCGGCTACATCGTCTCGGCTCTGTGGGCGGGCCAGAAGGGATCGCTCCTCTTCTGGGCAGTGGTGCTGTCGCTGTTCGCCGCGCTGGCCCAGGCGCTCACGTCGCGGCGCTACGCGGGCCTGCTGCCCTACGTGGCGGGAGTGACCTCGGTGGTCACCGCGTTCTTCGTCTGCACCATGCTGTTCTCCGCCAATCCGTTCGAGCGGATGGCGTTCACGCCTGCGGACGGCCGGGGCCTCAATCCCCAGCTGCAGAACCCGGGGATGATGATCCATCCCCCGATGCTCTACCTCGGCTACATCAGCCTGACCATCCCCTTCGCCTTCGCCATCGCCGCCCTGCTCAGCCGAAGCCTCGACGCCGGATGGATCCACGCCATCCGCAAGTGGACCCTGGTGAGCTGGCTGTTTCTCGGCATCGGCATCACCCTGGGGATGTGGTGGGCCTACGTGGAGCTGGGGTGGGGCGGGTACTGGGCCTGGGATCCCGTGGAGAACGCGAGCCTTCTCCCCTGGCTCACCATGACGGCGTTCCTGCACTCGGTCATGATCCAGGAGAAGCGCGGAATGCTCAAGCGCTGGAACCTGGGGCTCATCATCGGGACGTTCCTCCTGAGCATCTTCGGCACGTTCATCACCCGCTCGGGCGTGATCGCGAGCGTGCACAGCTTCACCCAGTCGAATGTCGGGTACTTCTTTCTCGGCTTCCTGGCGATCTGCGGCATCCTGTCGTTCACGCTGCTCTACACCCGCTGGCCCTCGCTCAAGGCCGACATGCAGCTCGAGTCGGTGCTGAGCCGGGAGGCCGCGTTCCTCTTCAACAACCTGCTGCTGGTGGGCATCGCGTTCTCGGTGTTGTGGGGCACGCTGTTCCCGATCCTCTCCGAGCTGGTGCGGGGGAGCAAGATCACGGTCGGGCCCCCGTTCTTCAACCGGGTGAACGTGCCCCTCGGCCTGCTGCTGCTCGGCCTGACCGGCATCGGGCCGCTGATCGCCTGGCGGAAGGCTTCGCCGGGGAACTTGCGCCGTCAGTTCACCTGGCCGGTCGCCACGGGCGTCGTGACCTTTCTCGCGCTCCTCGCGGCCGGGGCACGGGATCTCTACGCGCTGATGGCGCTGGGCCTGGCCGGCTTCGTCGCGGGAACGATCGTACAGGAGTTCTACCGCGGCGTCCGCGCCAGGCGGCGGATGCACGGCGAGTCCGTGCCGGTCGCCTTCGCCAGGCTGGTGGCGAGAAACAGGCGCCGGTACGGCGGCTATCTGGTCCACGTCGCGGTGTTGATCTACTTCGTCGCCTTCTCGGGCATGGCATTCAAGCGGGAGATCGAGGCCACGCTCAAGCCGGGCGAGTCGGTCACGATGGCCAGTCCGTTCGGCCATACCTACACGCTGACCCACATGGGGATCTCCCAGTTCGAGGCGTTGAACCGGATCGTGAGCGCCGCGACAGTCTCGGTGGCCAAGGACGGTCGCTCGATGGGGCTGGTCACCTCCGAGAAGCGCCAGCACGTGGACAGCTTCCGACGGCCGACCTTCGAGCCGTCCACCGAGGTCGGCATCCGGAGCAACCTGCAGGAGGATCTCTACATCACGTACGCGGGGTCGGTGGGCGGCACGGAGGAGGCGGTCTACCGCTTCACCATCAATCCCCTGGTGTGGTGGGTCTGGTTCGGCGGGTTCGTGCTGGCCGTGGGTGGTCTGATCACGATGTGGCCGGGCGGCGGTGCCACGCTGGCTTCGCCGCGGCGAGTGCAGCCGGCCCATGAGGTCGCTCTCGCGGCGACTGGAGCGGCCGAGTGACCGCTCTGACCCGGCGCGGATTTCTGGGCCGGCTCGGTGTCGCGGCGCTGCTTCCCACTCAGGAGCAGGGCCCTCTCGCGGGCCAGGGGGAGGTCGGCACGCTCCGCGATCCCGCCGCCGCCGGACGGCCCCGCGCCCCCACCGAGGTCGCCGACTACGACGAGAGGATCAAGGCGATCGAGCACCGGCTCGCCTGCACCTGCGGCTGCACTCTGGACATCTTCACCTGCCGCACCACGGACTTCACCTGCACCTACTCCCCGCGGCTGCACCGCGAGGTCGTGGAGATGGACCGGGCAGGAAAGACGGCGCAGGAGATTCTGGACGCCTTCGTCGACCAGTACGGGGAGAAGGCCCTCATGGCGCCGAAGCCGGAGGGCTTCAATCTCTGGGGCTATCTGCTTCCGGGGTCGGCGATCCTGGTGGCGGGTGGTGCGCTGGTGGCGCTGATCTCACGGCGACGTGTCGCGGTGGCGGAGTCGGCCGACGGTGAAACGTCGGGGTCGCATCTGAGCATCGAGCCGACTGGAGCGCCGGCCGATCCGCGGCCGGCCCCCGGCTCACCCGAGGAGCTGGAGCGGCTGCGTCGTGCGCTGGCCGAGGTCGAGGATTGATGCTCGCCGAGGCGGTGGCGGCGGTGCTGGTGGGGATGGTGGCGTTGTGGCTGGTGCTGCGGCCCCTGCTGGGTCCGCCTCGGCTGCCCGACGTGGTCGAAGAGCCGGTCGAGCCGGAAGAGACCCCCAAGGGCGTGGCGCTTCTGGCCTTGAAGGAGATCGAGTTCGACCGGGAGATGGGAAAGCTCTCGGACGCCGACTACGGGTACCTGAAGGCCAAGTACACCGCCGAGGCGCTGGCAGCGCTCAGGACCGAGGAAGGAGCCGGGGCGACCGACGACGTCGAGGCCTTGATCGCTCATAGGGTGCGAGCCCTTCGCTCCGCTGCGGCGGCGCCGCCGCCGGGCACCCCGGCATGTCCTTCGTGTGGCCCCCGTCCGGAGCCGGACGCGGTGTACTGCTCGACCTGCGGGGGAAGGCTTCCGGCGCCGGCCGTATGCGGCCAGTGCGGCACTGCGCTCTCGCCCGAGAGCCGCTTCTGCGAAGGCTGCGGAAGTCGCGTAGCGGCCTGACGGGTCCGGCTCACAGGCCGAAGCGCAACCCGATTCCTACCGAAACCGTTCGCAGCCCCCTCAGCTCCGAGACCTCCCCGATATCCCCGGCTTCGACGGGATTCCCCGAGAGCCCGAAAGCCAGGCGGTTTTCCAGCGCGACGGAGCCCAGTGCCACGCGGAGCACCAGGCGCGCCTCGGCGCCGGCGCGCACGCGGTTGGCGCCACCGACCGTCCACAGGTCCAGCGTGGGTGCGAGAACGACGCCGAGGTTCCCTCTGCCCGCGGCTGCCACTCTCCGTTCCACACCGATCGCGACCCGGTAGCGGCTGACGTCGGAGGTTCTGTCCTGAACGGACACCGCATCGTTTGCCGCCTCGACATGACCGCCGGCCCATCCCGCCTCGAGACCCACCGCCCAGGGCCCCAACGTTCTGCCCGCCGAGAGATGGACGGCGGATCGGGGTGAGGGGCGAATCTCCGCCGCAGTGCCGGGCAGCCCCCCGCTGACCGCGACATGCCCGAACCTCACGGCCTCGACCCCACCGCCCAGATGCCAGCCGGCGTGGCCGGCCGGCGTCTGAGCGGTGGCGGGCGGAGCGGCCGCCAGGAGGGATGAGAGAGTGATGAGGTGGAGCCGCATGGACGGTCCCGGTGGGATGTGCGAGCAAGATGCGACGCGATCATCAAACGACCGTCAATCCACGGTCCGGCTATTTCATCATCAGCTTGACCCAGCCGTTCGTCTTGTTGTTGGCGCCCTTGATGATCCAGTTGCTGTTGGGATACGACTCCCCCACCACGCTGCTCTCGACCGCGTTGCCGATGAGCTCATCGTCGGTCTTGATCAGGGAGGCCAGCGCCTTGAGGATGCGCTGGATGGCGTGGGCCTTCTTCCAGATGCGCTGCAGGTTCAGGCCGGTGCTGTCGCGACCTCCGGTGTACAGCGGGTAGACGGCCTCGACCGTCTTCACCAGGTTCGAGAACCGCGCGGGATCGGTCTTGATCTTGCACGAGGTGTCGTCGTCCTCGACCAGGAAGATGCGGAAGTTCTGGTTGGGATGCGCGCTCTTGTAGTTGTTGAGCTGGGTCTGGTTGATGAGCAGGACGCTGCCGCTCCAGTCGAGGGAATTCTGATCGAAGTAGTAGTAGCCCGACGCGGTTCCGGCGGCGCAGGAATAGGAGGTCAAGGAATCGGTGCTGCCCGCCTGGCCGAGCATGTGGACCTCGATCTCGGGGGCACCCTTGACCCAGCTCTCGAAGGTCTCGATCAGGTGGGAGTTGGTCATGTAGAGGCCGGCTGGCGAGGTGGAGCCTCCACCCGTGGGGCTCCCCAGAAGGTGAGCCTGACGCTCGGCCTGATCGAAGTCCGTCTCCACCGGTACCAGCGCCAGCACGGGGACTTCGGGAGGGCTGGCGGGGCTCAGCACGAATCGCTCACCCTTGGGTGAGAAGGCGACCGGCGGCTGCCGCTCGTCGCCGGTGGTGGCGACGAGGATGCGGGCGTCTCCGGTCCACGCCGCGCGGTGTGCCGGTACGGGCAGGTACAGCTCGAGATCGGGCGCCCGCCTCGCGTCGAGCTCGACGGCCGTGCGGGCCTCTCCGGTGAGCCGGGCGACGTCGCCCTCGGCGCGGGCCTGCGACGAGGAGAGATACCGCTGCAGGTGCAGCTTGTGCTCGCGGACCGGCGAGCGGTCGAGATCCTGCTTGAGGCGGGCACGAAAGCCGTCGTCCGCGAGCGCGAGGGCGATGCGGCGGGCCAGCCGCTCGCGCGCGGCGGACGGGATATCGCGGCTGACTTGCGCGCTTTCGGTTGCGGGTTCGGGTGCGGTCCGATCGGAGCAGCCGGCGACAGCGAAGACGACGGCGAGCGCCATGAGGCAGCTGGTGCGGGACATGGGTCCTCCTTGGGTGGATCGCGCGCGAGTGCCGCGCGAGGTTCCGATGGCGGGCCCAAGGTAGGCCGTGCGTGGTGGAGTGCCGGGATCGGGTTTGTGCGGGGAAGAACGGGAAAGAGCGGAAGACGGTCGGCGCGGCAGCCGATTCCTCGGCCGGGCTCAGGGCGGCGGCGCCGGAACCACTGCCACGATCCGAAGCGGCCCGCCGCTGCCGCCTTTGATCTTCATCGGCAGCGCTACGACGAAGGCGCCGGTCGAAGGCAGGCGGTCGAGATTGGTCACGTTCTCGAACGCGGGAATGTTCCGCCCCATGAGGACGCGATGGGTGTCGAACGTCTTCGACTGGCCGTAGTCGATGCTCGGCGTGTCGATCCCCACCGCTTTCGCCCGCCGCGACTCGGCGAGCCAACGCGCGGCGGAGGAGTCGATTCCCGGGAAGTGGAGCTCCGCTACCCCGGCGGATCCGGTCTTCGTGGTGCCCAGATAGCGTGCCTTGTCCGGCCAGCGGCCCGACCAGCCGGTGCGCACCAGCACGATCCGCCAGTCCGGAATCCGACCATTGCGCCGCTCCCACTCTTCCAGCGCGGGGACGTCGAGCCGATAATCGGCGTCGGCGTCCGCACGCGCGACCACGTCCACGACGACCGCCGGCCCCACCAGCCGCTCGAGCGGCACCTGGTCCGCCGTCTGCCCTCCCTCGGCGAAGTGGATGGGTGCGTCGAGGTGGGTCCCGCCGTGCTCCGAGGCTGAGAAGTCGTTGGAGGCGTAGTAGTAGCCCGCCGGCGTCCGCTGGGCCGAGACGACCCGCAGCTTGAACGGCGTGGCGGTGGGCCAGTAGATGGTCTCGCCGGAGAAATCGTGGGAGAGGTCGATCCACGTTCCCGAGCCCAGCAGATCGGAAGTCGCGGCCGGCTGCCGCTCCCTGTTCCGGCAGGCGAGGACGAGGAAAAGCGCGAGCAGAGTGAGCCGGTGCATGAGAGCCACCACGGGATCGGGAGCGGCCAACATGCGCCGGCGCCTCGGACCCCGCAAGGCTCCCGGCCGCTAGTGCGCCATTTCCGAGGCCGCGGCCCGCGCGGCCTCGATGGCCCGCTCCACTCCGCCGGGCGGCACGTCCAGGTGGGTCACCGCGCGCACCATCGTCGGTCCGAGGACGCTGAACCGGACCCCATGACTCGCGAGCGCGCGGCCCGCGAACTCGTCGCCGGTCAGCCCGGTGCCGCGGACATCGAAGATGACGATGTTGGTCTCGACCCGCTCGGGCCCCACGGCGATGCCGGGCACCTCGGCGAGTCCCGCCGCGAGCTGCCGGGCCCGCTCATGGTCCTCGGCCAGCCGATCTACATGGTGCTCGAGAGCGTACAGCCCGGCGGCCGCGATGATGCCGGCCTGGCGCATGGCCCCGCCGAGCCGCTGCTTGAAGACCCAGGCCTGCTCGATGAAGCTGCGCGAGCCGGCCAGCACCGCGCCCACCGGGGCGCCAAGCCCCTTGGTGAGATCGAGCCAGACCGAGTCGAAATGGGCCGCGAAGGTCCGGGCCGGGGTTCCGCTGCTCACGACGGCGTTCATCAGCCTCGCGCCGTCCATGTGGCGGGCGAGGCCCGCCTCGACCGCGGCGCCGGATACCGCCTCGATCTCGCCGATCGGCCAGCAGACACCGCCCACGATGTTCGCCGTCTGCTCGACGGACACGACCCGGCTCCGCGGCATGTAGTGGACCGCCGGCCGGACCGCCTCGCGCACCTGGCGCGCGGTGAACATCCCCCTGGCTCCCGGGAGCGGCCGGAAGACTGCGCCGACGAGTGCCGCCGCACCGCCCGCCTCGTAGAGCAGGGGATGCGCCGTCTCGTGCAGCAGGATCTCGTCCCCGGCGCGGCAGTGTACCGCGAAGGCGACCTGATTGCACATCGTGCCGGACGGCAGGAAGAGCGCCGCCTCCTTCCCCAGCAGCTCGGCGACCGTGTCCTGCAGCCGGTTGACCGTGGGGTCCTCGAGCTGCTGCTCGTCGCCCACCTCGGCGTCGCACATGAAGCGGCGCATGGCGGCCGTGGGACGGGTGACCGTGTCGCTGTAGAGGTCCACGGCGATGGTGCCGCTCATTCCACGCCGCCCGACGTGATCTCCATGGTCTCGATCCGCCGAGCGCCGAGGCGAAGCGGCAGGATGGTGGACCCGACCAGGATCAGCACCACCGCGAGGCCCGTGATGAGGAGCTGGGGAGTCAGCCCCAGCGCCTCGCCGCGCTGATAGGCCCGAAGCTGCGCCGCCACGGGTGGCGCCTCGAGCATGATCACCAGCGCCAGCAGGCTCAGGCTCGCCATCATGTAGATCACGCCGCCGAAGCTGGTAGGGATCTGGGCGGCGTTCTCGGTGCCGAACTGGGGGTAGAAGATTCCGAAGGTGAGGGCGAGGGCGCTCGCGGCCAGCGTGTACAGCAGGATGGTTCCGACGCTCACCGCCATCATGAAGACACCGGCCTGCAGCAGCCAGTTGGTCAGCACCGTGATGACCAGGGCCAGGATCAGCAGCGGCACCGTTCCCGTCCAGTACTTGCTCCAGAGCATCGCCTCGGAGTCCAGCGGGCTGGAGCGCAGCAGCCACATCTGCCGCCCCTCGAGCGAGATGGCCGGAAAGATGAAGCGCGCCGCCACGGCGGCCAGCACGAACCCGGCCAGCCCGAGATTCAGGAACGAGATCACGATGACCAGACTGAACGGGATGCGCTCGCCCGAGTGGATGGGCAGCGACTTGATGTTGAAGATGTAGATCAGCAGCAGGACCGCGAGCAGGATGAGCTGGCTCCACTGGGTGTTGTCCCGGAAGAAGAGCCGCAGGTCCTTGAAGATGAACTCCCGCTTGGCGGCCGGCATGCTCTTGAGCGCCGCGCCCAGCGGCCCCCGCAGCGGGCGCCGCACCTTTCGCTCGGCGCCTTCCTGCGCCTTGGAGAAGCCGGAGTGGAAGAGCCGGCGGTGCACCAGGGCGCCGGCCGTCACGGCGCCCAGCGCCGCTCCCCACAGCATCGCGACGGGCCACGGGTCGGCCACCCGCAGGAGCCAGTTCATGACCATATCCGCGGTCCACTCGCTCGGCAGCAGCGGGTTGGTCGGCGTGCGCAGCTCGGCGAGGTAGTCGACGAAGTTGCGGAAGCCCTCGGGCCGCGCGAGCTGCTCGGGCCGCATGAACCGGAGCAGGATCACCGCCGTCACCAGCGCCCCCAGGCCGATCAGCCCCAGCAGCTCGCGCGTGCGGCGCGCCGGGAAGACGTTCACCAGCAGCACCGTCAGGATCGTCCCCGCGACCGCCGGAATGATCAGGAACGGCACGAACGCGGCGAGGGCGACGAAGGGAAACAGCGGCCCGCCGGAGTACACGATCCCGTAGGCCGTGAAGATCGGCAGCGCCAGCAGCGCGACCATCCAGGACGAGTGCACCACCGTTTCGGCCAGCTTCGCGAGGTAAAGACGCAGCCCGCCGACCGGCGCCGCCACCAGCAGGTCGAGGTCCTTGGCCAGGAAGTAGGTGGACAGGGCGGTGATGACGTTGGAGAGCAGCAGGATCGAATGGAGCGCCAGGAGGATGACGCCCAGCACCTTGCCGGCCAGCAGATCGCCGATGTCCTGCACCCGCTGTATGTAGCCGAGCACGCGGAACGCGATCCCGAAGATGGCCGTCCAGAAGAGTCCTCCGGCCACGACGAACAGGATCAGCTTCGCCCACGAGCCGCTCCGCTCCTCTCGAAGCCGCGCCAGCGCCCCCCGGTACTTGGGCGTGAGGATGGTCCAGACGCCCGGCTGCGACCGCTCGAGCTCCACCTCAGCCCTCGAGCACGGCGTCGAGCTGATGCGCCCGGTGCCCGCCGGTGAGCTTGAGGAAGAGATCCTCGAGACTCATGTCGCCCGACTCGGTCTGCTGCCGCAGCTCGGCCATGGTGCCGTTGGCCGCGATCTTCCCCTTGTACACGATCGCGATCCGGTCGCACATGACCTCGGCGACCTCGAGCGTGTGGGTGCTCATGAGGACGGTGCCGCCGCGGTCCACGAACTGCCGGAAGAGGTCCTTGAGCAGCCGAGCGCTCTTGGGATCGAGGCCCACCATCGGCTCGTCCACGATGATCAGCTCGGGCCGATGGACCAGCGCCCCGCTGATGATGAGCTTCTGCCGCATGCCGTGGCTGTACGCCTCGGTGAGCTCGTGCTTCCAGTCGGTGAGATCGAAGATCTCGAGCAGCTCGTCGATCCGCCGCTCGACCACCGGGCCGTCCTGCCCGTAGAGCGCGGCCGCGAAGCGCAGGAACTCGCCGCCAGTGAGCTTGTCGTAGACGAAAGGGCGGTCGGGAATGAAGCCGATGCGGGCCTTCGCCTCGAGCGGCCGGGTGAGCATGTCGACGCCGCCCACGAGGACCGAGCCGTAGCTGGGCCGGAGGATCCCCGCGATCATCCGCATCGTGGTGGTCTTGCCGGCACCGTTGGGCCCCAGCAGCCCGAAGAGCTCGCCCCGCGGCACGTCGAGCGTGATGCCGTCCACCGCGGTGAACTTGCCGTAACGCTTCGTCAGGTCCTCAAGCCGGATCACGCCGTCCTCCGTACGATGGCTTCCACTGCGTCCCGCTCCTCCGGACGCTCGACCACGATGCAGAGCTCGGCCGGATGGCCCCCGGCACCGGGGCGGGGAAAGGTCTCGACCAGCAGGGCGGCCGCCTGTTCCAGGCTGAGCCGTCCGCCGTCCGCGCCCACCAGGGGCGCGCCGATCCGGCCCAGCTCCCAGACCCCCGCGCGCTGCCAGGCCGAGACGAGCGCCCGCCGAACCGTGGTCGGCGCGATGGGGAAGGTCGCGTCCTGGATGACGACGTGGATCACGAATGGTGCCACCAGGTCACCGCCGCCGGTGACCACCGCCGCGCCGGCCTCGAGCGGTGAGGTCACCCGGTACAGCTCGGCGAAACGCGGGCCCCCTTGCTCGTCGAGCCGCCGCGCGGACGCCGCAATGGGCTCCAGCGACTCGCCGGCCGGCCGCAACACCGCGTCCGCCCGCACCGAGGCGATGTCGTCCACGACGACGGTGATCACAGGTCCTGCAGCTCTCTGCTCCGCTGATACATCTCCCGGGCCTCGTCGGGGCGGCCCAGCCGGTCGAGCACCCTCCCGCGCAGGTGGTACACCTTGCCGTCCCTGGGCGTGGCCTCGAGTGCACGATCCAGCACCGCGCTCGCACCCGCGAGGTCTCCCATCAGGTTGAGCGCCTCGGCCAGATAGTAGAAGACCCGTCCGTGCGCCGGCTGATACTCGAGTGCCTTGGCGAAGTGGGCGGCCGCCTCCGACGCGAGCCCCTTCCGCCAGAAGACCTGGCCCAGCTCGAAGTGGGCCCCGCCATGCGTCGCCTGCTGACGCAGAACGGCGCGCAGATCCGACTCCGCCTCGTCGTAGCGGCGGAGTCGACCCAGCAGGGTGCCCCGAAGCAGCAGAAAGTCGATCTGGTCCGGCGCCGAGCGCAGGCCCACTGACAGGGTGGTGATCGCCTCTGCCGGCTGGTCGTGGCGCTCCAGCAGTCGCGCGAGGTGGAGCCGGGCCTCCACGTGCTGGGGACTCCCCGCGAGCAGCTCGCGGTAGAGCGCCGCCGCCTGGTCCGGGGACGCGGCGGCATCGGCGCGCTCGAGCAGCAGTGCGGCCGCTGCTCCAGCGCGTTCATCGGGGGGTGTGGTCATGAGGCAAGTGTATGGTAGAAGCAGGTCGCCGAAACCGGAACCCGTTGACCCCCGCGCCCGGCTTCGGGTACCTTTCGGGGCTATGGCTCAGGATCACCTGGTAGTACGCGGCGCCCGCGAGCACAACCTTAAGAACATCTCCGTCGCAATCCCGCGCAACCGGCTCACCGTCATCACCGGGCTTTCGGGCTCGGGAAAGTCTTCGCTCGCCTTCGACACGATCTACGCCGAGGGCCAGCGACGTTACGTGGAGTCGCTGTCGGCGTACGCCCGTCAGTTTCTGGGTCTCATGGAGAAGCCGGACGTGGACGCGATCGAGGGCCTCTCGCCGGCGATCTCGATCGAGCAGAAGACGACCGGGCAGAACCCCCGGTCCACCGTCGGCACCGTCACCGAGATCTACGACTACCTGCGCCTGCTGTGGGCCCGGGCCGGCATCCCGCACTGCCCCAACGACGGCACCCCGGTCACGCGGCAGAGCGCCGCGCAGATCACCGAGACCGTTCTCGGCTGGCCGGAGGAGACGCGCATCGAGATCCTCGCGCCGATGGTGCGGGGCCGCAAAGGTGAGTTCCGGGAGCTCTTCGAGGACGTCCGCAAGCGCGGCTTCGTGCGGGTGCGGGTGGACGGCAAGACCTACGATCTCGGCGACGTGCCGGCGCTCAACCGGCGCCAGAACCACGACATCGCGGTGGTGGTGGACCGGCTGGTGGTCCGCGCGTCCGACCGGGGCCGGCTCAACGACTCCATCGAGACCGCGCTGAAGACGGCCGACGGGCTGGTCGAGGTGGTGCGGCACGATACCGCCGCTCGCGGGGTCGTCTTCTCCGAGCGCTTCGCCTGTCCGGTCTGCGGGCTCTCGCTGCCCGAGCTCGAGCCGCGGCAGTTCTCCTTCAATTCCCCGTTCGGGGCGTGTCCCGACTGCCACGGGGTGGGCACCAGGCGCGAGGTGAACGCCGAGCTGATCCTCGGCGATCCCAGCATCTCGATCCTGGAGGGCGTCATCCTTCCCTGGGGCGAGCCCTCCGGCTACCTGCGGAAGGTGGTGCTCCCGACCCTGGCGAAGGCGTTCAAGTTCGATCTCAACGCGCCGTGGGGAGACCACAGCGAGTCCGCCAGGCAGGCGTTGCTCCACGGGGCGCCGGGCCGGTTCAAGTTCCAGACGGATGGCGCCCGGGGCCGCGGCGAGTACGAGAGCGAGTGGGAGGGTGTGCTCCGGAACGTCGAGCGGCGCTACCGCGAGTCGAGCAGCGACGCGGTGCGGACCACGCTCGAGGAGTTCATGATCGAGCAGCCCTGTCAGACCTGCGGCGGCAAGCGGCTCAAGGCCGAGAGCCTCGCGGTGCTGGTGAACGGGCGGAGCATCGGGGACGTGGTGGACCTGCCGGTGGAGCGGGCCCTGGAGTTCTTCGAGAGCGTCCCGCTGAGGTCCAACGGGCGCCAGGGCCTGGATCCCGAGGTCGCCGGGCCGATCCTCAAGGAGGTCGGCGACCGGCTGCGCTTCCTCCGCGACGTCGGTCTGGAGTACCTGACTCTGGGGCGGGGCGCCACGTCGCTCTCGGGGGGCGAGACCCAGCGGATCAGGCTCGCCACCCAGATCGGCTCCCGGCTGGTCGGCGTCCTCTACATCCTGGACGAGCCGAGCATCGGATTGCACCAGCGGGACAACGAGCGCCTCCTCGGGACGCTGCGCGGCCTCCGCGACCTCGGCAATACCGTCATCGTCGTGGAGCACGACGCGGAGACCATCGAGGCATCCGACCACGTGATCGACCTCGGGCCGCGCGCCGGCCGGTTCGGCGGCGAAGTCGTAGCCGAGGGAACCGTGGAGGACATCCGGGCCCATCCGACGTCGCTCACCGGGCGTTATCTCCGCGAGGAGCTGCGCGTGCCGGTGCCGCCCGGTCGCCGGCAGGCGGCCAAGGGCCACCGGCTCCGGGTCGTGGGAGCGCGGGCCAACAACCTGCAGAACCTGACGGTGGACATCCCGCTGGGCCTGTTCGTGGCCGTCACCGGCGTGTCGGGGTCGGGCAAGTCCACCCTGGTGACCGACATCCTCTATCAGGCGCTCGCGCGCCACTTCTATCGCGCCAAGGTGATTCCCGGCGCCCACGCCCGCATCGAGGGGCTCGACCGGATCGACAAGGTCATCGACATCGACCAGAGTCCCATCGGCCGCACGCCCCGCTCGAACCCCGCGACCTACACCGGGCTCTTCACGCCGATACGTGAGCTGTTCACCCAGCTCCCGGACGCGAAGCTCCGCGGGTACGGCCCCGGACGGTTCTCCTTCAACGTGAAGGGCGGCCGCTGCGAGGCCTGTCAGGGCGACGGGCTGGTCAAGATCGAGATGCACTTTCTGCCCGACGTCTACGTGCCCTGCGAGGTGTGCAAGGGCCGGCGGTACAACCGGGAGACGCTGGAGGTGCGCTACAAGGGGCGGAGCATCGCCGACGTCCTCGACCTCACCGTCGCCGACGCGCTCGAGTTCTTCGGCAACCAGCGCCGGATCGCGGAGAAGCTCGAGCTGCTGAACGACGTGGGTCTGGGCTACATCCACCTCGGCCAGGCGGCGACGACGCTCTCCGGCGGAGAGGCCCAGCGGGTGAAGCTCGCCACCGAGCTCGCCAAGCGGGATACCGGGCGCACGCTCTACATCCTCGACGAGCCGACGACCGGGCTCCACTTCGAGGACGTGCGGCTGCTGCTCGAGGTGCTGCACCGCCTGGTGGACAAGGGGAACAGCGTGGTGGTGATCGAGCACAACCTCGACGTCATCAAGACCGCCGACTGGATCGTGGACCTGGGGCCGGAGGGAGGGGAGAAGGGCGGGAGAGTGGTGGCGGAAGGAACGCCGGAGGACGTGGCGGCCGCCGAGGGCAGTCACACCGGCCATTTCCTGCGCCGGGTGCTGCCCGTGCTATCAGCCTGAGCGCGGCGTCTCGAACCTCGGCTCGCTGGCCTTGGGATCGACCGTGAACCGGATCCACATGCCGCTGAGGCCGTGCCCCGGTACCCCGCAGAAGATGCGAAAGCTGCCGCTGTCGGGAGCGGTGAACCGGATGACGTCCTTGGCCTCCTGCGGCAGGCCCTCGACCACCTTGTTGGTGTACGCCCGGGGGATGGCGGGCTCGCCCCCCATGTTGGGCATCGGGTCCTTGTCCGCGATGATCTCGGCGCTGTGCGGGGTGCCGTCCTTCTGGACGAAGTTTATCACCACGTTCGCACCCGGAGGCACCACGAGGTTGGCCTCGCCATCGACGTAGCCGTTGAAGTTGAAGGGGCTCCTCGCCCCCTCGCCACCGGCGATCAGCTCGAAGGTGACCGTCTTGGTGGCGGGGTCCCACTTCAGATATTTGGAAGAGTCCTGGGTCGCCAGATACTGGGAAGAGTCCTCGGTCGCCAGATATCGGGACGAGTCCTGGGTCGCCAGGCCGGCTGGCGGGAGCGCCAGCAGCAGGGCGACTGCCGGACCGAGACCTGCGAATCCAAACATTACAGTCCTCTCGTCTGGTCGGACGGAGGGGGCCGTGAAACCCCACGGCCCCCTCGTCCGAATGGTGTGCCCAAGAGCGGGCACCGAGTTACCGGAATCTACAGGCATCATGGCCGAAGGGGTATCCTTCCTGCGGTCAAAAACCACCACCCTCGAACCGAGTCGCCACAGTGAACCGCTTTTTCGTCCTGGTGCTCCTCGCCGCTCCGGCCGGCGCGCTTCCCGCTGCGGCCCAGCAGCTCGACCCGTCGCGCCTCACGGTCCAGCGGATCTACGGCTCCCCCGAATTCGCCGCCCAGCCGTTCGGACCTTCCCGCTGGCTGGGCGACGGCCTGGCGTACACCACGGTCGAGCCCGCGGCGGAGGGTGGAGGGCAGGAGATCGTCAAATACGATGTGGAGAAGGGAGGCCGTGAGGTCCTCGTGGCCGCCCGCCAGCTGGTGGCTCGGGGTGAGCGCGGGCCCCTCGAGATCGAGGATTACGTCTGGTCGCCCGACGGCACCAAGGTGCTCATCTTCACCGACACCAAGCCGGTCTGGCGGCTCAACACCCGGGGCGACTACTGGGTGCTGGATCGGACCAGCGGCGCCCTGAAGAAGCTGGGTGGCGGAGAGGCGAAGCCTTCGACGCTCATGTTCGCCAAGTTCGCCCCCGACGGCGGTCGGGTCGCCTACGTCCGGGAGAACAACCTGTACGTCGAGGATCTCGCGACCGGCAGGATCACGGCACTCACCCGCGACGGCTCCCGCACGCTCATCAACGGCACCTTCGACTGGGTGTACGAAGAGGAGCTGATGAACTACTACGCCGACGGCTGGCGCTGGAGCCCCGACGGCACCCGCATCGCCTTCTGGCAGCTCAACGCCGACTCGGTGAAGAACTTCTATCTCGTCAACAACACCGACTCGGTCTACTCGCGGGTGATCCCCATCCAGTACCCCAAGGTCGGCGAGACCAACTCCGCCGCCCGGGTGGGTGTGGTGAGCGCGGCGGGCGGACCCACCCGGTGGCTCGAGATCGAAGGCGACCCGCGGAACCACTACATCGGCCGCATGGAATGGGCCGCCTCGTCGGACGAGGTGGTCCTCCAGCGATTGAATCGGCGGCAGAACCGGAACGAGGTGATGCTGGGCGACGCCGCAACCGGCCGGGTGCGGACCATCCTCACCGAGCAGGACAGCACCTGGGTGGATCTGGTGGATGACTTGGTCTGGCTCGAGGGCGGCAAGAGCTTCACCTGGGTGAGCGACCGCGACGGCTGGAATCACGTCTACGTGGTCTCGCGCGACGGAAAGCGGACCCGCCTCGTCACCAAAGGGGACTTCGACGTGCTCGACGTCGAGGGAATCGATTCCAGAGGCGGATGGCTCTATTACATCGCCTCGCCCGACAACCCGACGCAGCGCTACCTCTTCCGCACCCGGCTCGACGGGAAGGGCAAGCCCGAGCGGCTCAGCCCCGTCCGGGAGTCGGGTACCCACACCTACGACCTGTCGCCCGGCTACCGCTACGCCATCGAGACCTACTCGAGCCTGGGCAACCCGCCGATCATCCGGCTCGTGCGGCTGCCGGGCCATCAGCCGATCCGCACCCTGGTGGACAACCAGCAGCTCAGGGCGAAGGTGGCGGCGCTCAGCCGCGGCCCGGTGGAATGGCTTTCGATCGAGGCGGAGGACGGCCTCAAGATGCCGGGCGTCCTGCTCAAGCCGGCCGACTTCGACTCCACCCGACAGTACCCGCTGCTCTTCTTCCTCTATGGAGGGCCTGCGCACACCGAGGCCAAGGACGTCTGGGGCGGTTACTACCTCTGGCACACCATGCTGACCCAGAAGGGGTATCTCGTCGCCATCGTGGACAACCACGGCACTCCGGCCCCGCTCGGCAGGCGCTTTCGGAAGGCGATCTACGGCCAGATGGGCGTGCTCGAGACCAGGGATCAGGCGGTTGCCGCCAAGGCGCTCACGAGCCGGCCCTACGTGGACCCCGCCCGGGTCGGTATCTGGGGCTGGAGCTACGGCGGATTCATGGCGCTCAACGCGCTGTTCCAGCATCCGGATCTCTACCGGACCGCGGTCGCGGTCTCGCCGGTGACCCACTGGGCGCTGTACGACAACGTCTACACCGAGCGGTTCAACGGCCTGATCACGGAGAACCGGGAGGGCTACGACCGCGGGTCCCCGCTCAGCTACGTCAAGGGCATGCGGGGCAACCTGCTGCTGGTCCACGGCGGAGGTGACGACAACGTGCACTACCAGAACAGCGAGATGCTCATCAACGCGCTGGTGGCCGCGAACCGCCCCTTCGAGATGATGGAGTACCCCAACCGCACCCACTGCATCTGCCAGGGCAAGGGCACCCAGGCGCACCTGTTCGATCTCATCACCCGGTTTCTCGACCGCACCCTGATGGAAGGCCCGCCGCAGGCCGCGGCGCAGGAGCGTGCCGCGGCAGGGCAGTAGCGCATGGCGACCGGCGCGGGCGGACCCTAGATTCCAAGGTCCACCCCCGCCGGAGCTTCCCATGACCTATGAAGACATCGTCGCAGTGCTCGGCTACGCAGGCGGGCATGAGCAGAAGGTCCGGATAACCACCTCCGACCGGACCGAAGTCGTCGGGATCCCCATGAGCGTGGATACCCACATCACGGCTCATGAGGTCTACCTGCGTCCCTCAGGCAGTGACGACACCGAGATCGCCGTGTCGCTCGGCGCGATCGAGGACGTGGAGCTGGTCTGATCCGTCCCGCCGTGCCGTTTCTTCCTGAAACACTGCCAGGGTTCCGTCCGTAGGGGCCGACCGGAGGCAACGGGAATGGATATGGAAGGCATACTCGCGATCACTTTGATCTTCGGAGGGGGCACCGCCTTCCTCCTCTCGATCAGCCCCATCGGCAAGGCGATCGCCGAGCGGATCCGCTCGAACGGGTCGGTCCCGATGCACGATCCGGAGCTTCTCGCCGAGGTGGACTCCCTCAGACGGGACGTCTCCGAGCTGCAGGAGCGGGTCGACTTCGCGGAGCGGCTCCTGTCGCAGAGCCAGGAGCGCCCGCAGGTCGCGAAGGGGGGAATGCCGTCATGATCCAGGGCACGATCCCCCCGGTCCCGGCGCCGCCGTTCGACCCGAACCTCATCTTTCTCAACGATGGCGGCCCGCCCGCCATCGTCATGATCGTTTTCCTCGGACTGCTCGCCACCACGATCATCCTCTGGCCGGTCATGCGGGCATTTGCGCGGCGGCTCGAGGGAAAGGGAGCGAGTGATCCGGCCCTCCATGCGGAGATCGAGCAGCTCCAGCACCGGCTCGGCGAGGTGGACGGCCTCCATCAGCGCGTCGCCGAGCTGGAGGAGCGGATCGATTTCACCGAGCGGATGCTGGCGCGCACGCAGGCGCCCGCGGCCCTTCCGGGTGAGACCCGCCGATGACGGTCGTACAGGGCGTTCCGCCCCTGCCACCCCTGCCGCCGGGCTCGGAGATGTCGGTCACGGGGAGCCTGGATGGCTTCGCGGCGGTGGCCATGCTGCTTGCAGCAGGGATCATCGTCGCCGTGCTGCTCTGGCCGCTCATCCGGGCGCTGGCGCGCCGGATCGAGGGGGGCGCTCCGGACAGCGAGATGCGAGCCGAGCTGGACGGGCTGCGCGAGCGGGTCCGGCAGCTCGAGGACATGCCGCCGCGAATGGCTGAGCTGGAGGAGCGGGTGGATTTCGCCGAGCGGATCGTGGCTCAGGCACGGGAGCCGGACCGGCTCCAGCGATAGGAGGAGGGAAGATGGCGCTGAGCAATCCGGGTGAGACGGTCGTCCTGGTCGTCTTCGCCCTGGGGGTCATGAAGGTCCTCACCGGTCCCATGGGTGTGGCGATCGGGGACCGGCTTCGGGGTGCGCCCGCGCGGGCGGCGGACCGGCTTCTGGCCGACGAGGTGGACCGGCTGCGCGGCCGATTGGAGGAGGTCGAGGAGCGTTTAGATTTCGCCGAGCGGCTCCTCGCTCGCGGGGCTGAGGCCGATCAGATACCAGGGGGAGCCAACAGATGATCACCCGAGACGACATTCAGTCGTGGCTCGAGCGGCTTGACGGTGGAAGCCTGGCGGTAACGGAGGTCGAGCCGAACCTCTGGGTCGCCCGCACGCCGGACGACGCGGAGGCCGTGGTGCACTTCGCGCCCCCGGTGATCATCCTTCGGGTCCGTGTCATGGAGCTGCCCGAGAGCGAGCCGCGTCGGGGCGAGCTGTTCCGGCAGCTGCTGGAGTACAATGCCCGGGAGCTGGTGCACGGGTCCTATGGGCTGGAGGGCGACCACGTGGTGCTGACCGACACGCTGGAGCTCGAGAACCTCGACTTCAGCGAGTTCGAGGCGAGCTTCGACTCGATCACGCTCGCCCTCGCCTCGCACCTCGGCGCCCTCGCGCCATACCGCGAAAGGTGACCCGTCATGGGAATCTTTGATCGCTTCTCGACACTGCTGCGGTCGAACCTCAACGACCTGATCTCCCGGGCCGAGAACCCGGAGAAGATGCTGAACCAGCTGATCGTCGACATGAAGACGCAGCTGGCCAAGGCCAAGCAGCAGGTCGCGTCGGCGATCGCCGACGAGAAGAAGCTCCAGTCGGACGCCGAGGCGATGAAGAAGCAGGCCGAGGACTGGGAGCGCCGCGCGATGCTGGCCGTGCAGGAAGGCCGGGACGACCTCGCCAAGCAGGCCCTCGGCCGCTACAACGAGCATCTCCAGGGCGCCCAGCAGCTTCATGAGACCTGGCTCAAGCACAAGGCCGAGACCGAAGCGCTCAAGCTCTCGCTCCGCCAGCTCAACGACAAGATCGAAGAGGCCAAGCGGAAGAAGAACATCCTGGTGGCGCGCGCCAAGCGGGCCGAGGCGCAGCAGCGCATCCAGGAGACCATGTCCGGCATGTCGGACAAGAGCGCGTTCGAGTCGTTCGAGCGCATGACGGAGAAGATCGAGGCCAACGAGCGGAAGGCGATCGCCGCGGCCGAGATCCAGGAGGAGTTCTCGGGCGATCACCTCACCCGGCAGTTCGACGCGCTGGAGTACAAGGGCAGCTCCGACCAGCAGCTCCTCGCCCTGAAGCAGCGGATGGGCCTCCTGCCGGGCGACGCAGGCCAGAACCGCCAGCTCCACGCCGGCCGGGACGATATCCACGACGCCGAAGTGATCGAGGAAGGCGAGAGCGGGAAGTCCTGAAGGCGATCCGATGAGGTGCCGCGGCGGCGCCGTGTCACCCTGAGCGCAGGGAAGGGGGCCATCTCCAGTGTGGCCCCCTTCACTATATTCCACCGCCCTTTTCCCGACGGAACATGACCGCACCGCGCCACCTCATCATCGCCGACGGCGACTTCGGGCCCATGACCTCGAAGACCGCCAATTCCATCATCCGATACCAGCCCGAGCGCACCGTCGCGGTGCTCGACCGGCAGCACGCCGGGAGCACCGTACAGGACGTACTGGGATTCGGCGGCGCCATCCCGGTCGTCGGATCCATGCGCGATGGTCTCGCCCTGGGACCGACGTCCGTTCTCATCGGCATCGCGCCCAAGGGCGGCCAGCTGCCGGCCGACTGGCGTGCCTGGCTGGGCGAGGCGATCGACGCGGGCTGCGATGTCTGGAACGGGCTGCACAACTTCCTCTCCGACGATCCGGTCCTCTCGGCGAAGGCGAAGGCCCGCGGCAGCCGGCTGCACGACCTGCGGCGGCCGCCCGCCGACCTTCCGATCGCGTCGGGACTCGCCAAGTCGGTGGAACCGCTGGTGGTCCTGACGGTGGGAACCGACTGCAACGTCGGCAAGATGACGGCGCAGCTCCAGCTCATCCGCCGGCTCAACGACCGGGGCGTCCGCACCCGTTTCGTCCCGACCGGGCAGACCGGCATCATGCTCGAGGGCTGGGGCATCGCGGTCGACGCGGTGGTGGCCGACTTCATCGCGGGCGCGGCGGAGTGGCTCACCCTGGAAGGCAGCAAGAACGCCGACGTCGTGCTGGTCGAGGGTCAGGGGAGCATCAACCATCCCGGTTACTCGGGCGTCACGGTCGGCCTGCTGCACGGCTCCTGCCCCGATGCGATGATCCTCTGTCACCAGGCGAGCCGCCAGTACATCGGCGACTATCGCGAGGCCGCCTGGCTCCGGATCCCGCCGCTCTCCGAGTACGTCCGGCTCTACGAATCGCTGGGCGCCGCCGTGCACCCCACCAGGGTGATCGGCATCTCGCTGAACACCTACGACCTGAGCGACGTCGAAGCCCGGCGGGCCTGCGACCGGGCCCGCGAGGAGACCGGCCTTCCCGCGACCGACCCGGTCCGGTTCGATCCCGCCCCGCTGGTGAACGCAATCGCCGAGACGCGGAACCGCTACCTGCAGACCCGGAAGGCCCTCTAGCACCGACATGCCATCCGCCTGGGAGTCGCCGCTCCGCCGCTGGGTCGAGGCCGGCCTCCTCGATGGCGACACCGCCGCCCGCATCCGCGCGTGGGAAACCAGCCGGCCGGGGGCCTCCGCGCTGCAGTGGCCTGCCTGGCTGGCGCTGGCACTGGGCGGGCTCCTGCTCGGG
>CAMPKP010000010.1 GCA_946887295.1 uncultured Gemmatimonadota bacterium
GCCGCCGCTCGCTCGTTGCTGGAGCTCGATCTCCTCAGAGGCGCCCGCCCGTCCCCGCTTCCGCGAGCCGGAGCGGCCTCGCGACCGACCGACCGCTGCACCAGCCGCGGCAGGAACCCACGATAGGCCGGTACCTCGCGTACCGGGCCGGCCGCGGCGATGGCGCAGCCGGTGGTGCAGGTCGCCGCCAGCCGCCGGACCTCGTCGAACTCCGCCCGGCTGAAGTCGGTGTCCGCGAAGTGCTGATTGAGATAGTCGACCAGCTCCTGCACTTCGTTGGCCACGCCGCGCTCCATCGCCCGGAAGCAGTCGAGAACGAAGCTCACCAGTGCCGGCTCCGGGGCGGTGCGCCCGCGGCCGATCCCGACGTAAGGGGTCGTCGCGCCGCGCACTGCCTCGGGAGCGCAGAGGTTGCAGGCATCGACGACACCCCGCACCTTGCCCTCGGCCAGCAGCGCGCGCGCCGGCTGCTGGTACGCCGCGTGACCGATGCAGAAGAAGACGTAATCGGCGCCGTCGAGCGCCTCGCTCAGGTCCGGGGTGAAGTTGGTGTCGAGCCCCAGACGAACCAGGTTCGGGTCCCGGGGCCGCACGTGAGGGTCCTGGATCACCACCCGGCAGCCGCGCTCGCCGAGCAGCCGCGCCAGCGCGAAGGTCGGTGAGTTCCGGGTATCCTCGGAATCGGCCCGGTAGGCGGCACCGAGGAGTGCGACCTTGACGCCGTGGAGCTCGCCGAAGGTCGACTCAGCCAGGTCGAGCGTGGCGCGGGGGGATTCGTCGTTGATGCGGCGCGACTCGATGATCAGGCTCCGCTCGGTGGACTCCTTCGCGGCGAGCTTCCGCCACCAGAGCAGGATCCCGTCCTTCGGCAGGCAGTGTCCGCCCACGCCCAGCATGGGAACCAGCAGGGCGCCCGTCGGCACCGCGAGCGGGTCGGCCGAGGCGCCGTCCGACTGGCCCAGCTGCTGGTTCACCTGATCGCGCAGCGCGAAGAAGTCGATGTCGTGCTCGTCGCAGTAGCGGACGATCTCGGCCGCGGCCGCGATGCGGACGTCGCGATACGCGTTCTCCAGGGTCTTCACGATCTCGGCGGTGAGACTGTTCGTCGGGTAGAGCCGCCCCTGGGTCACGATGCGGCGATAGAGACGCTCGATGAGCATCGGCGTCACGGCCCGGAGGCCGGCGACGATCTTGTCGGACGAGGCCACCCGCTCCACCAGCCGGCCCGGCATGACGCGGTTGGGGCTGTTCCCCAGCAGGATGTCGCGACCCTCCACCAGTCCGAACCCCGCGAAGTGGTCGCGGATCAGGGTGGCCATGGAGGACGGCGCGAGGGTGGACTCGAAGATGATCAGAGGGATGTTGCCCGCAGGGCGCGCCTTCAGCGCCTCTGCCAGCGGATTCAGGGCCTCGAAGAGCGGATCGTAGTCCGGCTCGATGCCCTTCTTGTCGGTCTGGACGCAGATCAGGATCACATCCGCATCGCGAGCCGCGTTGATGTCGTGGGTAGCGCTGAGCAGGCCCGCCGCTGCGGTTTCCGCGACGATGCGATCGAGATCGGGCTCGACGCCGCCGATGGGCGATCGCCCTGCGTTGATCGCCTCCACCTTCCATCCGGACGTCGGAGAGGCCCGCTGGATCACCACCACCTTGGCGGGCTGGGAGCTGCCCTCGAGGATGCGGGCATGTGCGAGCAGCGCCGCCATGGGCATGCCGACGATGCCCGGGCCGACGACGGCGATCTTCTTCACCGACCAGGACACGACACGATCTTGATCTAGAGTAAGAGGCATGATGGATGGCTGAAGGGTTAGGGGGTAGTGGGGCTCAGATTTTGCCTCGCAAGCTCCGGTCCGTCGGAACCCCGTCTAAGCACGAATCCGGCCCCCGATGTCATCAGGGCCTGGGGAAATGGCGGTAAGTAGCTGGATCGTGTTGACCCGCCTGGTGTTATGTAACTTCCTTCGGCGGGCAGGAGGGACCTGCCGGGAGGGGTTTCAGGCCCTTGTTCCGGGCGTGGCGGACAGCATATTGTGGCGAGGGCGCAACGTCGCCGTGGGACCTTCCCACGCGTGCGGCCGGCGCCCGCTTCCCAAGCTCATAACCTATGGATATCCGGGTTCTTAGATTCCTCGCACCTCTGGTCGCGGTGTGCCTTGCGCTCCCATTGCGGCCCATGCTGGCCCAGACCCCCGACTCGGCCTTCGGGGGTGCCAGCTACAAGGGGGATCTGCTGCGACCCGGAGACGTCATCAAGCTCAACGTATGGCGTGAGCCCGAGTGGTCGGGCGAGTTCGCCGTCGACGAGTCCGGGGTGGCGGTGCTTCCCCGACTGGGTGCCACGCACGTCACCAATATGACGGCCGACTCCCTGCGCCGATTCCTGGTGGATTCGCTCGGCCGCTACCTTCGCAACCCATCGATCGAAGTCGTGCCGCTCCGCCGGGTCCAGGTGCTCGGTGCGGTGCGAACGCCGGGACTCTACCCGGTGCCCGCCACGGTGACGATCGCCGACGTCCTCGCCCTGGCGGGCGGCGCCGTCGCCGAGGGGAAGCCGGACCAGGCGGTGCTCCGGCGAGACGGAAAGGACATGAAGATCAAGCTCAACGGCAGCACCCGGCTGGCGGACACACCGATCCGGACGGGTGACCAGATCTTCGTTCCGCAGCGGGGCTGGATAAGCCGCAACGCCGGTCTGGTCGCCGCGGGCCTCTCCGCGGCCACCACGTTGGTCGTCGCCCTCTTGCTGCGGTGAGGAGAACCTGGTGAATCAGCTTCCGGTACCGATGGACCGCCGGCCGATGCTGGAGGTTCCCAGCCGCGGTCCCGACACCGATCGCCAGGCCGAGCTTCCGGTGGCGCACCTCTGGGGAATCGTGCGCCGTCACTGGCTGCTGATCGCGCTCTGCACCGCGATCACGGTCGGCAGCGCCATCAGCTACGCCGTGACCGCCACGCCGATCTACCAGGGCGCCACGACCCTGCGGATCGACGAGAAGAAGGGCAATCTCCCCGATGTGCTGCAGCCGTTCGGAGCAGCCGGCGAGGTGGTCACGGAGCTGGAGGTGCTTCGAAGCCGCTCACTGGTGGAGGATGCCGCACGCGAGCTCGGGCTCCAGGTCGTACTGAGGGAGCCGGAGCGCCTGAGCAGGTCGGTCATCATGTCGGACGTGCTGGTCGGGGACAGCGTATCGCCCGGACTGTACCGGTTCACCAGGCGCGCCGATGGAAAGTTCGTCGTGACCGACACCAACGGCGTCGTCCTTCGGCGTAACGTCGCGCCCGGCAACGCGGTCCAGCTCGGCGGGGTGCGCTTCGTGCTCACGCCGGTGAGCGCCCGGCTGAGCCGGATGCTGATTCAGATCGAGCCCCTGGAGCTCACCGTGGTCCGGCTGCGGGGCAGCATCACGGTGGATCAGCCGAACCGCGAGGCGAAAGTCGCGACCCTCAGCTTCCGAAGCCCCGACCGCGAGCTCTCCTGGCGCCTGACGAACACCATCGCCGACCGATTCATCGCGCGACGGCAGGACAACCAGAAGGCCACCGCCCGCAGCACCGTGGCGTTCCTGCGCATCCAGCTCGACACCCTGGCCCGGCAGCTCAACGTCTCGGAGCTCGCGCTGCGCGAGTTCCGGGAGCGCGAGAACGTCGTCAACCCGATCGTCGAGGGCACCGGCCAGGTCGAGCGAATGATCAAGCTCCAGTCCGAGCGCAGCGAGCTGGAAGCCGAGCGGGCCGCGCTGGCCAACCTGGTGAAGCAGGTCGAAGGCGAGCGGAGCAGGGAGGCACACGATGGCTCGCCCTACCGGCGGCTGCTGGCGTTCCCGACGCTGTTGCGCAATCAGGCAGCGGGAGAGCTGCTGGCCAGCCTCGCCGAAGTGGAGGGCCAGCGGGCCCAGCTCCTGGTGCGCCGAACCCATGACGATCCGGAGGTGCAGGCTCTCGATTCGCGCGTGGCGCAGCTGGAGAGCCAGCTCCATTCGGTCGCGTCCACCTATCTCGCCGGGCTCTCCAACCAGGTCCGAAGCATCGATACGGCGATATCCGGCTTCGGCCAGCAGCTCAGCAGAGTGCCCCGGCGCGAGCTGGAGTTCGCCCGGCTGCAGCGACAGCCCAAGGTCCTGGAGGAGATGTACGCCCTGCTCCAGACCCGCCTCAAGGAGGCGGAGATCGCTCAGGCGATCGAAGACCCGAGCGTGCAGATCGTGGACCGCGCCGTCCGCCCGCTCCAGCCCGTGAGTCCGCGCAAGCGCCTGCTGGTCGCGTTCGGTCTGATCAGCGGCCTCATGCTCGGCGTGGCCGTGGCCTTCCTCCGGGAGTACCTCGACAAGTCGGTGCACACCCGGAGCGACGTCATGGACGCCACCGGTCTCCCGGTGCTCGGGCTGATCCCGCGAATTCCCCGGAACGGCAAGCGGGTGGCGCTCATCACCCAGCGCAAGGTGGTGCAGCCCGACGCGGCGAGCCCGCCCTCGCCGGCACATCCCCGGGCCGACACCCCCAACGGCGCGACCCGGTCCAAGTACACCTTCCTCTCGGCGCCGCCCGAACACGAACACCAGGGCGCCGAGGTGCGGTCGCTCGCGGCCCTCATCCCGATGCCGGCGCGGGTGCAGCGGGTGGCCGTCAGCGGAGTGGGCACCGCGCTGGCCGAGGCGTACGGGAGCCTCCAGACCAACCTGTTGCACTCCCGGATCGATCAGCCGGTGCGGGCGGTGGTGTTCACCAGCGCGCAGCCCGGCGAGGGCAAGACCACCAGCGTGGTCAATCTCGCCCTGTCGCTGACGCACCGAGGGACCAAGGTCCTGCTCATCGATGCCGACCTTCGCCGGGGGAGCGTGCACAGCGTGTTCGAGGTGCCCCGCGAGCCCGGCCTCGCCGACGTCGTCCGGGGCGCCGTTCCCTTCGAGCACGCCTGCCGGCAGGTGCAGGTGGATGAGGGCGGTACGCTGCACTACCTCACGAGCGGGGCCCTGCCGCCGAACCCGTCGGCCATGCTGGCCTCTCAGGAGCTCCGGGTGCTGCTGGAGCAGCTGCGGGGCGAGTACGAGACGATCATCCTGGACTCGCCTCCGGTCAACATGATGACCGATGCGGCGCTGCTCGGAGCCACGGCGGATGGGGTGGTCATCGTGGCCCGCGCCGGAGTCACCCATTCCGCCGCGCTCGGCTACGCCATGGAGCAGCTGAGCCATGTGCGGGCGCAGGTGCTCGGCGTCGTGCTGAACGACATCGATTTCCGACGCGAGGCCAGCTACGACGCGGCCTACCGGTATTACGACTACGGGCAATACACCGCCAACACGCCGTCCTAGTGGAGCTCCCGATGTCACCCCTCGTTTCCGCCCCTCCGGGGCCCGCGGCGCCGGCGGCTGGACCAGGCCTGCGCTCGCGGACCGACCCGAGGCCGGCGGAGCGCCTCTATCTCACGATGTGCCGGGCGGTCGAGACGCCCCTCGCCGTCGTGCTGCTGCTGGCCGTCTTTCTGGCGACCAACCTGGCCACCTCGCCCGGCGAACTCGGCGACTTCCTGGCCATGCGCGTGAAGGTCAAGAACCTCCTGCTTGTGCTCGCGTTCGCGCTGGTGTTCCGGCTCGCGGCGGCGGCGTTCCAGGTATACGTGTGGCACCACGTCCGCACCCGGCGGGGAGAAGCCCTGCGCATCCTCGGCCTGTGCAGCGTGATGAGCTGCCTGGCACTGGTCTTTCCCATGATCTCCTTGACCGGAGCCTTCGATTTCGTCGCGGTGGCGGGCTTCTGGCTGGTCAGCACCCCCACGCTGCTCACCGTGCGGGTGGCCCTGCGCTCGCTGGCGGCGGGGAACGTGGCGCCGGTTCGGGACGTGCTCATCGTGGGCAGCGGGCCCCGGGCGCTGGAGCTCTTCGAGCGCATGGAAGAGGAATCGGACGACCGGCGCGTGGTGGGCTTCGTGGATGGCACCAACGAGGTGACCTCGGAGCTGGTGCGACGGCGGCTCATCGGGCGACTGGGGGAGCTCGAGAGCCTGCTGATGCACCGGGCGATCGACGAGGTGCTGATCACCCTCCCCATGAAGTCGTGTTACACCGAGATCCAGGAGGCGATCCGGGTCTGCCAGACGGTCGGGGTTCGCGCACGCTACTTGTCGGACATCTTCGACCACGCGCGCAACGGCCACATGAGCGGGCACGATCCGCTCTCGGTCGTGGAGGTCCCGATCGCGCGGGACGACTACCGGCTCCTCATCAAGCGCGCCGTGGACCTGGGCGGCGCGGCGGCAGGACTCGTCCTGCTGAGCCCGCTGTTCCTCCTGGTCGCGCTGGCCATCAAGCTGACGAGCCCCGGTCCCGTGTTCTTCGCGGGCGAGCGCTACGGCTACAACCGTCGCCGCTTCCGCATGTACAAGTTCCGGAGCATGGTCCAGCACGCCGACCAGCTCCAGCACCTCTACGAGGACCAGAACCAGGCGGCCGGCCCCATCTTCAAGATTCGGGACGACCCGCGGCTGACTCGCCTGGGACGGCTGCTTCGACGGACGTCGATCGACGAGCTGCCTCAGCTCCTGAACGTCCTCATCGGCGACATGTCGCTGGTCGGGCCGCGGCCGATGGCCATACGGGACGTGCAGCGATTCAACGAAGCGGCGCTGATGCGGCGCTTCAGCGTGCGACCCGGCATCACCTGCCTCTGGCAGGTCAGCGGACGCAGCAACCTGGGATGGGACGACTGGATCAGGCTCGATCTACGCTACATCGACGAGTGGTCGCTGGCCCTCGACCTGCTCATTCTCGCCCGCACGATTCCGGCCGTCGTGAAGGGTACGGGGGCCGCCTAGGACGGGTGCCGGCCCCGAGCGCATGAGCGCCACCCTCCCTGCCGGCCTTTCGAGCCCCGACGGCGGACTCGCTCGGCGAGCCGGTGCCGCCGCGCGCTGGCGGGGGCTGTCCGGCGTGCTTCAGGGCGGGCTGCAATTCGGGGTCGGCATCGTGCTCGCCCGGCTGCTGGCGCCGGAGGACTTCGGATTGGCTGCGCTGGCCGCGATCGTGGTCGGCCTCGCCGCCCTGCTGCTCGACCTGGGGATCGGGTCGGCCGTGATCCAGCGTCATACCCTCACCGAGCGGCACGTGCGTGCGGCCTTCGGGTTGGGGCTGGGGGTCGGCGGGCTGCTCACGGCGCTGGTGTGGGTGACGGCCCCCTTCGCCGCCGTGCTGCTCCGTGCCGAGGGCCTGGCCCCGATACTCCGGGCGGAATCGCTGCTGTTTCTCCTGTCGGGCGTCGGCGTCACCGCCCGGGCACTGCTGCAGCGGAGACTCGACTTCCGAACCCTCTTCCTGGTGGACCTCGTCGGCTACGGCATCGGCTACGCCGCCATAGCCGTGACCCTGGCGCTCCTCGGCTTCGGTGTCTGGAGCCTGGTGATCGGGGCCATTCTGCAATCCTTCCTCGCCAACACGCTGGTGCTCGCCCGGGTCAGGCATCCGCTGCGTCCCCTGGTGTCGCGTCCCGAGACCGACGAGCTGCTGCGGTTCGCCTGGGGCGGGGCGCTCAACGGGGCGGTGAATCACCTCGCGTTTCATGGCGACAACCTGGTCGTGGGCCGATCGCTGGGGACGCACGCGCTGGGGCTCTATGCCCGGGCGTTCGCGCTGATGATGCTGCCGCTGGGCTTCGTGGGCAACGCGCTCTTCAGCATCCTGTTCCCGGCACTGTCGGAGCTGCAGCGTGACCGCGATCGGTTCGCCCGCGCGTACCTGACGGCGGTGGCGGGACTCACTCTCGCGATGGCCCCCGTCATGGCCGGCATGGCGGTGGCGGCCCCGCATCTCATCACGGGCCTCTATGGAGAGGCATGGACCGGCAGCGTCTTCCCCTTCCAGGTGCTGTGCGCGGTGGGGCTGTTTCGGGTGTCCGCCATGCCGGCGGGCGCCGTGACCCATGCGTCCGGACAGGTCTACGCGGAGCTTCAGCGCCAGATGGTGTATGCCGCATGGGTACTCGCCGCGAGCCTCGTCGGAGCCCGGTGGGGGATCGGAGGAGTCGCCATCGGGGTCGCGACCGCGATCGTGTACAAGTATGTGGCCATTGTCGGCCTGAGCCTTCGCATCGGCCAGCTCACGTGGCGCGAATTTCTCGAGGCGCAGGCTCCGGGCATCTGGCTCGGCGGGTTCGTGGGTATCGTTGCGCTCGGCGTGCGTTGGGCCGGTGAAGCGGCGCACATCGGAAGCCTCGGCATCGCTGTCCTCATCGCCGCGGCCTGCGCCGCCGCCCTGCCGATCGGGATTCACCTGCTGCCGGCCCGGCTGCGACCGAGGACGCTGTTCGACCATCTGACCCACTCCGCCTCACCGCTCCCGGCGCCGGTCAGACTCTCCCTCGCCTGGGCCATGCGCCGTGGGTGAGTCGGCGGGGATTCTGGATGGCAGGGCGGCGACGGCGGCCACCCCGGTTCCGGATGCTCGGGCGAGCGTGATGGCCTGGCCCGCGTTCCGCTCCGAGAACCCGTACAACGTCCGGCTCTACGGCGAACTGGCCGGGCAGGGCATCGCGGTCAGCGACTTCTCACCGCGGAAGCTGCTGCTCAAACCGCCCGCGGTGTTCCATGTGCATTGGCCCGAGATCACCATCAACCAGCCGAGCGCACCGCGCGCGCTCCTCCGCGGCGTGGCGTTCCTCTGTCTTCTCGGGCTCGCCCGGCTCCGAGGCTGCACGGTCGTCTGGACGGTGCACAACCTCCAGTCTCACGAGCGTCTGCATCCCGCCCTCGAGCGGGCCTTCTGGACTCTCTTCCTCCGGCTCGTGAGCGGGTTCATCACGCTCACGGAGGGGGGGCGGCGGGCGGCTCTGTCGCGCTACCCGGTGCTTCGGGGCCGTCCAGGCTTCGTGGTGCCGAGTGGACACTTTCGGGGGATCTGCCCCGACACCGTGACCGATTCGGAGGCCCGCGCGGCGCTCGGCGTGCCCCGCGGAGCCCTCGTGTGCGGTTTTCTGGGACAGGTCAGGCCGTACAAGAACGTCACCCACCTGGTGCGCTCGTTCCGGTCCATGGCGGATGAGAGGACCCATCTGGTCGTCGCCGGCCGCCCCGACACGGCGGCCACCGCAGCCGACATCGTGCGGGCGGCCGGCGACGATCCGCGCATCGTCCTCGCGCTGGAGCACATCGCGGACGAGCGGGTCCAGCTCTACCTGCGCTCCTGCGACCTGATCGTGCTCCCGTTCTCCGACGTGCTGAACTCCGGCAGCGCGCTGCTCGCCCTCGCGTTCGATCGCCCGGTCCTGGTTCCGCTGCTGGGATCGATGGGGGAGCTGCAGGCACTGGCGGGATCTGATTGGGTGCGCACCTACACCGGCGAGCTCACGCCCGGCGAGCTCGCGACGGCGCTGCGCTGGGCCAGGGTCACCCGGCGGACCCGCTGCGACGAGCTGGAGGCACTCGATTGGAGGCTCATCGCTCGCCGAACGCTGGACGTGTACCGGGCACTCGGCTTTCGGCAGGCGGCATGATCCCCCCCGGAAGTCCGGAGGCGGCCGGAACCCTCGGGGTCAGCAGTTCCAGCCCCGGGCAAGTGCCGACCGGTCTGGCCCGAAGACGTGGCCGGAAGGTCGAGCGTCTCGGGGCGTGGATCGCCGACAAGATGGAGCGATTCTTCGTCGTGTGGGCGATCTTGAACACGACGGGTGCGATGCTCACCCCCCAGCCGGGTGCCTCGAATTTCGAGACCGCGGGGAAATCCCTGACCGACTCCGTCTTCTCGCTCATCTATCTCGTCATCGTGATGCTGATCGTGCTGCGGCTCGGAAGGGTCATGTGGGCCGGCATGGCTCACAGACTCACGCTGGTGCTGCTGGCAGTGGCCGTGCTCTCGTTCTTCTGGTCGGGCGCGCCGGACATCACGGCGCGGAGGGCAATCGCGATCCTGACCACCTCGGCCTTCGGGTGGTACCTGGTGGCGCGCTTCTCCGGCCGCGAGATCCTGCAATTGATGGCCCTGGCCCTGGGGTTCAGCGCCGTTCAAAGCCTGGTCTACGGGGTGCTCAGGCCGGACATCGTGATGTTGCCGCAGGAGGGGATCGCCTGGCGCGGCGTCTACGAGAACAAGAATACCTTCGCCCGGGCCATGGTCCTGAGCACGCTGGTCTTTCTGCTCCTCGCGATCGACGGCACCCGGCTCCGCAAGCTCTATCTCGGCAGTGCGGTGCTCTCGGCCCTGCTGGTGCTCAGGTCAACCTCGGCGACGGGGGTGGCGGTCCTCCTGCTCATGGTGGGCCTATTGAAGTTCTCCAAGAACCTGCGGCTCCGCATGACCGTGCTGGTGCCGGTCCTGATCGGGACTGTGTTCGCGGTGGCCGGCGGGCTGTACTGGCTTCACCTGCACGCGGTTGCGGTTGCCGCCGGCGTGGGCAAGGACGCCACGATGACGGGCCGCACCGACCTGTGGGCGGTCGCCCTCGAGATGATCGCTCAGCGCCCCGTGCTGGGCTACGGGTACGGAGCCTTTTGGCGCCCCGGCGGGCCCGAGGTGAGCTTCTGGTCGGCGGTCGGATGGAAGACGCCTCATTCGCACAACGGGTTTGTGGATCTGACACTCGATCTCGGTCTTCTCGGCCTGGTTGTGCTGCTGGCGGCGCTCGGCACGGGCTTCGCGGCCGCGATCCGGCGAGCACGGGCGCGGTGGTCCTCCGACCACGTGGCGCCGCTGGTGCTGCTCGCCTTCGTGGTGTGCTACAACATCACGGAAAGCTCGATGCTCAAGCACAACACGGTCTTCTGGCTGGCCTACATCGTCGCGACCTCCCTGGCTTGCGGAGGTGGCGATGTGGCCTGGACCCGCCGCCGAGGAGGCGGCCGGGCGCGAAGAGTACGTATGGGACCCGCAGGATGACGGCCGACGTCCCCCGCTTCTCCGTGCTGATCGCCGCTTACAACCACGCGGCGTTCGTCGTGGAGACGCTCGAGAGCGTGTCCCGACAACGCCGCCACGACTTCGAAATCATCGTGGTGGACGACGGATCGACGGACGACACGGCTGCCCTGATCTCGCGATGGATGGAGTCCTTTCGCCGGGCCCGCGGGCTGCGAGCCGAGCTGCTCCGCATCGGGAATGCCGGCCAGTCCCGGGCCTTGGAGCAGGGCTTCGCTGCAACCCGCGGCGCCTACGTATGCCTGCTCGACTCCGACGACCGTTGGCTGGAGGACAAGCTCGACGAAGTGGAGCAAGCGATCACCGCCCGCCCCGATGCCGGGATGATCGTGCATCCCCTCTACGTCATGGACGCCACGGGGCGGCGGACGGGTGACGTCCGCCCCAAGCGGGCGCGTCTGTCGCAGGGGGACTGCCGGGCGGACTTGCGGCGCACGGGGCGTCACGTCGCCCCCGCGACGTCGGGGATCGTGATTCGACGGGACGTGGTGCAGGCCCTGTTACCGATGCCGACGGGTGAGTTCACCTTCGGGGCCGACGCGTATCTGACCTTCGGCGCGACTCTCCAGGCCCCGGTGGCCGCGATCGGCAAGCCCCTGGGCGAATACCGGGTACACGCCGAAGGTCAGTTCTTTCGACGGATGCTGTCGGTGGAGGGACTCTCGCGGTCCATCGCGCTCCAGCGGACCATCGCCACCCACTTCGGACTCGACGGCGCGCTCACGCGCAACTCGTTCTTCATGCGCAATGTGTTCGCGCTGGCGAAGCTGCAGGGAACCGCGTCGGCGCAGCTCGCCGCCTTCCGTGGTCTGGTCGATGCGACCGCGCGGGATCGGTCGTTCAGCCTTCCGGTGCGCGCCATGCTGCTGGCCTACTGGGGGGCGTGCCTCATCGCGCCGGAAGCCGGCTTCCGACACCTGTGGAGCCGCTTCCAGACTTCCCATACCGGATACGCCAGGTGAAGCCATGACGGTCACGCGATCGCCGGTCACACTCCAGATCAATCTCGCCCACTCGGATCTGGAGGAGGCGCTCCACGTCCTGCCGCATCAGCTTCGTCGCTGGGCCGGCCAGGTTTCCGAGGTCGTTTGCGTAATCGACGTCCCGCTCCGCGACACGTCCGCCGAAACCCTCGCGCGGCACGCCCGGCTGCAGGCGTTCGTCGCATCGCTGGCGCCGGCCTATCCCCATCTCCGGGCTGTCGAGGTGGACTACTCCGAGGCCAGGGTGCGTGAGGTCGGTGCGGCCTTTTACCGGTCCGGTGCCGTGCCCCTCCGCGACTACCGCGACCGTGCGATCTATCCATACGTGTTCGCTCTCACCACCCCGAGCCACGATCTGATCCTTCACCTCGATGCCGACATGATCTTCGGCGGCGGGAGTCAGACCTGGATCGGCGAGGCGGTCGCGATCCTGCAGGAACGTCCCGACCTGCTGGCGTGCAATCCGTTGCCGGGTCCGCCGAGGGCGGATGGACGCCTGCTGTCTCAGAAGAAGCCTCCCCTCACTGACCCACGAGGCCCTGGCTATTACCGCTTCACCACGCTCAGCTCCCGCGTCTTCCTCCTGGACCGGCGCCATCTTGCCACCCGGCTCGGGGGCCTGCGCCGCGTGTGGGCTCCCTTCAAGGCCGCAGTGAGCGCCATGCTCGCCGGACGGGTACCATATGACGGCGTCGAGGGAGCCATCTCCAAGGCGATGCGACGTCGGGGCGTCTTCCGGCTGGATTTCCTCGGAAGCGGCCCCGGCATGTGGTCGGTGCATCCGCTGCATCGTACGCCGGCATATGTGCGAAGCGTGCCCGAGGTGATCCGGATGGTGGAGGCGGAGGACATACCGGAAGCTCAGCGCGGGGAATACGACCTGACGCCGGCATTCCTGGCGATCGCCGCGAGGCTCCCGCTTCCGGTATGACCGCGACCCTCCCGCAGCTGGCGACCCATCGAGTGCTGGGCGTCGATGTGCAGGCCATCGACACGGACACCCTCCTGTCGCTGACGGGACAGATCATCGAGGCAGGCGATCGCCGGATCATCGCAAACCACAATCTTCACAGCGTATATCTGTACCATCACGACGCGCCGATCCGTCGGTTCTACAAGCTGGCCGACTACGTGTTCATCGACGGCATTCCCCTGGTTTACATGGGCATGTTGCTCGGTTTGCCACTGCGACCCCGGCACAAGATCACGTCCATCGACTGGCTTCCCCTCTTGCTGGCCGCGGGTGTGCCGCGGGGTTGGCGCACGTTTCTGCTCGGCGGCCGTGCAACCACCGTGACGTGGGCCGCCGCCGAACTGACGAGGCGCATTCCGGGAGTGCAGCTGGAGACGGCGCCCGGCTACTTCGATGCGACGCCAGGCAGCCCCGGTGCCGAGGCGGTCCTGAAGCGCATCAACGACTTCCGCCCTCACTTGCTCTGCGTCGGCATGGGGATGCCGCGGCAGGAGCATTGGATCGCAGACCACTTCGAGCGGCTCGAGGCGAACGTCGTCTTCAACCTGGGTGGGTTCCTGGAGCTGCTGAGCGGGGAGCTTCCAACGCCGCCCCGGTGGACCGCCCGAGCGAATCTCGAGTGGCTCTACCGTCTGGTGACGCGTCCGCGTCGTGTCTGGCGGAGATACCTGCTGGAGCCCTGGGCGCTCGCGCCGCTCGCGCTCCGCGATTTGAGCGGAAGGATCCGGGGCTCGGGATGAGGCTCCGGCCGGGGCCGCGGGCCCGCTAGCGGCAGGGAGGGGAGGAGAAGCCCGCCGCGGCAGCGAGGACCTGGTTGTCGCACGCGATCCGGTTTCCGGTCGTCCGGGCGGCATCCACCCGGAAGCCGAACCCTCCGGCCCGCACATCGGCGGTGTTCCCGGCGAACACGTTGTCGTTGCCCCAGCCGGCCAGGCCCACCATGACCTGGAACCCGTCCCTCGGCGAGACCCGGCCCTGATTGTCTCGCACGGTGTAGCCGTTGCCGTTGATCTCCACCCAGGAGTCGATCCAGTCGCGGGTCTGCACCAGTCCGTTCCCATCGAAACGATTGCCCTGGATCGTGCCCCCCGTGGTGCCTTCCTTGGCGTCGATGTGCTCGGCCGTGACGTTGGGGCCGATGACATTGTCGATCACCTGATTCGAATCACTCCTGTCGGGCTGGCAGCCGGTCGTGCCGCACCAGTGCCCGCGGTACTGCCCGATGTACACGCCTTCGCCGAACTCGGCGATCACGAGGCCGGTGTCGTGGATCAGACTCCCGCGGAGCACGTTGTGGGAGCTGAACACCCGCCAGTGTACCGCCTCCTGGCCGATGCCGTAGATCTCCAGGTTCTCGAGCACGTTGTGCGATGCCCGCGCGGTGTAGATACCCCGCAACCCCCCGGTGACCGAGAAGCCGGCCAGGGTCCAATAGCTCGCCTTCAGCGTAATCACGTCCCGCTGGTCGATGGAGCCGGCGTCCAGCAGGGCCTGGCGGGTGCCGCAAAGCGTGATGGGAAGTTGCGGGGTGCCACTGATGGCAATGGTCCAGCCTCCGGTGTAGACGCCGTCCCGAAGCCGCAGCAGGTCGCCCGGCTGCGCCCGGGCAAGCGCCTGGGTGAGCTCCACCGACGAGCCGACCGGGACGACCCTGGTGTGGGGGTAATCCCCGCACGCGAGGTCGGGGCCGGGAGCGGGCGGCGTAGGGCCGGGAGAAGGCGGCGCCGGGCCGGGCTCGGTGGGCGGTGGTGTCTGCGGCGGGGGATCGGGGTCGGTGCCCAAGGCAGCTCCCCCCTGGCCGCAGCGTGCAGCAGCGACGATCAACAGCGCGGAGAGCAGGGAGAGTCGGATCACATATCTAACATGCGATGCATGGAGAGGGGCCGCAAGAAGACCGGACATGGCAAAAGGGCCGGGAACGTCCCCGGCCCTCGCCATGGCATGACCGCGTGGAAATGCCTACCGGCAGGACAGGTTGGAGCGTCCGGAGCCGGCGTTGGTGACTACGTTGTCGCAGTAGACCACGTTTCCGCTCCCGCCGTCGCTGCGGATGCCGTAGCCGCTGGCCTGCACGTCGAAGACGTTGCCGCGGTAGACGTTGTTGTTACCCCACCCCTGGACCTTGACGAAGCCCCAAATGCCGTCGCGCGGCGCCCTGGAGCCCCGGTTGTCCTCGATGGTGTAGTTGTTGCCCTTCACGGTGATCCAGTCGTACACCATGCCGCTGATGAGCGCGGTTCCGGTGCCGTTGAAGTTGTTGCCCCGGATAACGCCCCCGGTGGTGCCTTCCTTGATGTCGATGTGGTCACCCCGGACATTGGGCCCGAACTGGTTGTCGATCACCTTGTTTCGGTCGCTGCGATCGGGCTGGGTGCTGCCGCACATGCTGGACCACTGGGTCTGGTCGGTTCCCAGGTATACCGCTTCGCCATACTGCGGCGTGGAGCGGCCGGTGTCGTGGATCCAGTTCCCCTGGACCACGTTATCCGACGACCCGCAGCGGAAGTGGATCGCTTCCTGGCCGGTGTTGTAGATCTCGAGGCCCTGAATGCGGTTGTTGTTGGCGCCCATGGCGTAGATCGGCTGGAACCCGTCCCGCATCGTGAAGCCCTGCAGCACCCACCAGTCCGCGTTGTTCAAGCGGGTGTCGCCGGTGAGCACGGCGGAGCGCGAGCCGCACAGGACGATGGGCTGTGACGAGGTGCCGCTGCGGGTGATGTTCCGGATTCCCGAATAGGTGCCCGCGGCCATCCGGATCTGATCGCCGGGCTGGGCCGAGCTCAGAGCCGACGACAGCTGGGTCGACGAACCGACCGACACCAACCGGGTGTAGCCCGAGGCCGGGCATCCGGAGACGTCGCCGGTCGGCGGCGGCTCTACCGGAGCGGAGGCGGTGACCGTGAAGCTGGACTGGTCGCTCTTGCCGCCGCTGGTGGCGGTGATGACGGCCTGGCCCGCCGCCTGAGCGGTCACGAGTCCGGAGGCGTTCACCTTGGCCGTGGCGGAATTGGAGCTGGTCCAGGACACGTCCGCATTGGCCATCGTGTTACCGGCCTGATCGCGGACCGTGGCGCTCAGCTGCTTGGTCGCGCCCACACTCAGCGATGCGGAAGCGGGACTCACCGTCACCGACGCGACCGTCGCGGGCTGGCCGTCCGTCGCTCCGATGGTCACCGCCGAGGTATCGGCCATGCCGGTACCCTCGTCGGTCGCGATCACACGGTAGGTGCCCCGGGTCTGGCCGGCGGTGAACGTCCCATCGCCGGCGATCGTGCCGCCGGTCGCCTGGTAGCGGGGAGTCACCGAGAACGAGGAGCCATCGCTGCTCCTGCCGGTGAGCGAGAAGCGCCGCTGCTCACCGCTCGAGAGCTGGACGCTCTCCGGCGTGAGGACCACATCGCGGGTGGACGTGCCGCCATCCGTGTCGCTGACGACGACCTTGGCGGTATCGGCGAGGCCGCTCGAGGTGCTGGCCACGACCAAGTAGGTCCCGGGACGCTTTCCAGCGACGTACTTGCCCCACTGATTCACCGTGCCGCCGGTCGCCTTCCACTGCAGCAGCAGCCGCACCGACGCGCCGCTCGCGGTCACGCCGGTGCCCGTGAACGACTTGGCGCTGCCCGGCGCAAGCTTGACCCAGGAGGGATAGAGGCGCACGGCGACGACTCGATTGGTCCGCCACCACGAGCGGTAGTCGGCCGAGGTCTGGTCGGCAGGGGCGGCGCTGGCGTCGAACTGGACTTCGCCGTCTACGCCGACGGTGGCGGTATCGGGGAAGACATCGATGGCGGTGAGATCATCACTGTTCGGATCCGTGTCCGGTCCGCTTGGCGCTTCGCCGGCGCAGGCCACGGTGAGGAGGGATGCCATCAGCGCGCCGGATCTGAACCTGGCGAGCCGCCGGGCGAGTTTGAACGTGAAAGTCATGGCTGCTCCGCTAAGCCGCTCCCTGTGGTGGGCCCAACCGTCCCGTCCGCCGCTGCCGCCCTTGGGTTCAGCCAATATCGGCATGCGCGAGGCCTCACGAAAGCCAATATTTTGTACAGTGATTTGAGTGCGGGGCAGGTGCGCCGCCCCATCCTCTTGTGTTTTGGTCACTTGGGATCCCCGACCTTGGTGAATGTAACAAAAAGTTGAACAATTTTTAGACAGTGCCAACTTCTGGGCGGGCGACGGCCTGACGTGCCCGAATCGAGGTGCACGCCGCGACGAAGTGCCTTGCCTGGTGAACCCTTTTGGGTGTCCACGGAAGCACCACAGGCCTCGACCGCGCGCCAGCGAAAAAGCCCTGGCGGCACGACGGATAGACCCGACGCGTGGTCTGCGGGTTACCCCGCGGGCACAGACTTTGTAGGGGAGGTTCGGCTGCGACCGACTAGAGGACTAGTCGTGCAGGGCGCGATGGAATGGCTGCCGGGATGAGCGCCATCTCGTGATCGTGACTGGCTCGCGCCGACACACAGTGTTATAGGTGACTGCTCTCTTGTCAAGACTGGCGCGGAGTCATCACGCTCCACCGCGCCCGCGACGATTGACTTCACATGCCGGGCAAACTTACGTCGGAGCCGCGTCCTACCCGCTGGCAACTCGAGACCTGACATCGACGAAAGCGAGCCCGTGCCCCGCTCACGCCAGGAACCGGTGACTCTTTCCGCCGTCGACGCCGCCCCGGCCCGCGATCACGGTGCGCGCCGCCATGGCGCCATCCTGTGGATCGCGCTGCTGCTCTCGCTCGTCGTGAGGAGCTGGGGAATCGGCATTCAGAGCTTCAGCATGGACGAGATGACGGAGTTCGCGGCCGTCCAGCAGGGACTCGGCGCGGTGGCGACGGCGGCGGACGGATTTCCGCCTCTCTATGCCGTGCTCCTTCACTGGTGGCTCGAGATCGCAGGAACGCCTGAAGCGGCTCGCTGGCTCTCCGTCCTCATCGGCGTGCTTGCGATCCCGGTGATCTATCGTCTGGGGGCGATCCTGGGCGGGCGGCGGGTCGGCGAGCTGAGCGCCCTGCTGCTGGCCATCTCACCGATTCACATCTGGTATTCACAGGAGGCGCGGGCGTACGGACTGTTCTTCCTGCTGGCCCTCGCGGCACTCTGGCGCTATGAGGTGGCGCGCAGCACGGATCGCACGGCAGACTGGGTGTGGTACGCCGCTGCCATGATCGCGGGGCTCTACACCCACTACTACTTTGCGTTCGTGATTCTCGCGATCGCGGTGGCCGAGCTGGTGCCGGCGCGACGGCCGTCACGGATACGGCGATGGCTCCAGGTGCACGTGGCCACGATCCCCTTCGTCCTCCCGCTGCTCCTGCTGATGGGAAATGACCTGAAGGCGCAGGTTGAATGGATCGCGACGGAGCGGTCACTGGATCTCAGCACGCTGGGCTACACCCTCTTCACCTACCTGAGCGGATTCAGCCTGGGACCCTCCCTCCGGGAGCTGCACACGGCGCGTCTACAGGAGGCCGTCCGGCATGCGCTCCCCTGGGTACTCCCCGCCGCGCTCGCGACGGCCTATCTCCTGCTGGAAGGCTGGCGCTGGAAGGAGGGCCGGAGCGCGTGGTATCGAGTCGCCACGTGGATGGCCGTCACCATCCTTGCAGCCGGTGCCATGAGCGCGGCATTTGATCTCGGATACCGGGTGCGCTACGTGGCCTGGTGCGCGGGGCTCCTGGTGATTCTCCTTGCGATGGGGGTGGTCGGCGGGCGGCGACGGTGGGCGACCGGCACGGCACTCGGTATCATCGTGCTCGTCTCGTTGGCAGCGACCCTGAACCGCCACACCGTCGGCCGGTACATGAACGAGGACGCTCGCGGAGCCGCGCGCATGATCGCGAGCCTTCCCGAAACCGGCGCCCCCGTCTTCGTAGTCTCTGGATACATGGCGGGCCCGATCGACTATTACCTTCGGGGCGCCCGTCGGCTCACACCGCTCTCGAATGCCGAGACCCGGGTCTCACCGGATCCTGCCCTCGAGATCATCAGAGAGACCGTCGGGGCGGGAAAGACCTTCTGGTTTCTGTATTCCAGACCGTTCGACGGGGATCCGCAGGGCCGCCTGTACCAGGCGCTCGAGCGGCAGGCACGGCTTCAGCTCACGGGCGAGGTTCCCGGGATTCGATTCTACCGGGGCACAGGCTGGTAGGAGGCGGTGTCCACACGGTTGATGGCGTAGACCGGATAGTCGGCATAGCCCACCGGGCCACCGGCGTAGAAGGTGGCCGGGTCGGGTGATGAGAGCGGAAGTCCTCGGGCGAGTCGGTCGACCAGATCCGGGTTCGCGATGAAGGGGGTGGCGAACGAGACGAGCTCCGCGTCGGTGGCGCCGAGCGCCGCTTCGGCGGTGCACCGGTCGTTGCCGCCGTCCACGACCAGGGTTCCCGAGAAGATGCGCCGCACCGCGCGCAGGAGGGCCTGGCCCTCCGAGGTGGCCTTCGGGTGGCCCGGACTGGGCTCGACGACGTGCAGGTAGGCCACGCCGATCCCCTCGAGCACTCGAGCGGCATGAGTGAAGGTGGCATTCGGATCGCTGTCCCGCATGTCGTTCGCCGTATGGAACGGCGAGAGACGAATGCCGACACGATCCGCTCCCACCACCCCGCACACCGCCTCCGTGACCTCCCGCAGCAGGCGAGCCCGGTTGGCCGGGGAGCCCCCGTAGCGGTCCGTCCTCCGGTTCGATCCGTCCCGCAGGAACTGGTCGATCAGATACCCGTTTGCCGCGTGGATATCCACGCCATCGAAGCCGGCGTCGCGCGCCCGGCGCCCGGCCTCGGCGAACTCGCCGACCAGCTTCCGTATCTCGACCGTCTCCAGGGCCCGGGGGACCACGAAGGGCCGGCGGCCCAGCGTGGTGAAGATCTCGCCGGCCGGCGCGATCGCCGAGGGGGCAACCGGAACACGGCCATTCAGGGACAACGGGTGGGATACGCGACCCGCATGCCAGAGCTGCAGCACGACCTTCCCGCCCCGCGCGTGGACCGCATCCACGACCGCACGCCAGGACGTGACCTGGGCCTCATTGTAAATGCCCGGAATGCGAGGATACCCCGCGGCTTCCGCAGAGATCTGGGTGGCTTCGGTGATGATGAGTCCGGCCGAGGCACGCTGGCCGTAGTACGTCGGCGCCAACGGCGAAGGAAGCCGATCGGCATCGGCCCGGCTGCGGGTCATCGGTGCCATGACGATCCGATTGGCGAGCCGCAGTGACCCCACGTTCACCGGGGAGAACAGCGACGCCTCCGCTGCCGGCGCCAGATTGATCCGCATCGCCGGTTCCATTCACGCCCCCGCGGGCACGAGGCTGGGGACCGGGCGCGGCGTCGTCATGCCGCGTACCACCTTCAGGGTGCGCCAGTAGAGATCCTCCAGCAGCATGTGGGAAAACTCGCCGTTGCGGCCGATGCTGTAGAGGCCCTCCACACCGGTGGAGCGCTTCAGCGCCAGTCGATCTTCCTCGTATTCCTTCAAGTACACCGGATACGCGATCGGCGTCCGCAGCACACGACACCCCAGGTAGCGCTCGCGGACGTCGGGCAGAAAGTGGCGGAGGTGCTCCAGGCAGAGCTCGCCGAGCTCCTCTTCGGCCATCGTCCAGACGGGCTCCGTCGTCTCGCAGCCGATGTCCACGGTGAGCATGGTCTTGCCGGGAGGTGCGAGCCACGGCATCGAGCCCGGTGCCTCGGTGATTCGGAAGAACGGGAACTCCCGCTCGGGCACCCAGGTCACCACGTCCGGCATCAGATTGCGGCCGCGCAGGCGCAGGTTGACGAACGTCATGGGCCGATAGCGGAAGCGGGCCAGGTGCTGAAGCGCCGTGGTGCCTTCCACCAGCTTCGAGAGGATGTGAACCGGTGCAGTGCTCATCACCGCGGACGCCTCGATGTCCTGGCCCTTCACGCGCACCGCCACGACCCGTCCGTCGTCCACCAGGATCTTCTGCACCGGGGATTCCAGCTGGATCACGTCTTCCAGGTCTTCGGCCAGCTTTCTGCACAGCAGGCTCACGCCCCCTTCCGGGTAGACGTGCCACACATGGACGCTTTCCCGCTGTTCGTTGCAGTAGCCGCTGGCAACGGCCTTCTTGAGCACCCGGGTCGCCAGCTTGAGGAGCATGGTGTGCCCGATGCCGTGCCCGAACTTCTCTCCGACCGTGGCCGCCAGCCGATCCGCGGATGCCCCGGACCATGCCTCCATGATGGGAATGGCCACCTGTTCGGCGAGAGCGTCGCCGTAGGAGGCGTACAGCCACTCGGCCGCGGTCTCGGGAGGGCGGGAACCAAGTCCCCGGGCGCGCCGGCCGATCGCGCTGGCCAGAAAGCGGGGCGAGGCCGCCAGACCGAAGGGATAGCTGTAGGTCCGCCCCTTCAGCACCACGCTCTCTCCGTAGTACTCGACATCGCGACAGGACGCCCCCACACCGATCGCGGCGGCGAGCCGGTTGGTGATGAAATGCGCGCCGAAGTCGAAGCTGAATCCTTCCTCGTCCACGAAGCTGGCAGCCAACCCGGCGATCTGCCGGCCCGCCTCGAAGAGGCGCACGGGTATGCCTCGCCGGCGCAGCGCCGAGGCGGCGGTCAGTCCGGCCATGCCCCCACCGACGATCACGACGGGGCGCGCTCTACCGGGCATCCGATGACCTCCCCGTCACGCCGTCGACCGGCCGCCGGAGCACCACCTCGAGCAGCTCGCCACGTCCGAACAGCTGCTGGGCCATGCCCACGAGAGTGAAAAGGCCAAGGGATACCGGTGACCCGAGGCTGAATCGCTCCACCAGCCGGTTCGGGGCGTGCCAGTCCACCAGCGCATTCCGGATCGAGAATGTCCAGTTGACCGGACTGACCATGGTGCCGAGCCGCTCGACCTCGAAGCCGGTGCACTCGGCGAGCCGTGCGATGGTCGTCGGGCTGAAAAGGTACCAGTGGCGCGGGAAGTGGTATCCTCCCCAGTACCGTCCTTTGAACACGCGAAAGCTCCAGGACGCCGCGTTGTCGGTCGCGACCACGACCCGGCCGCCGGGACGCAGCAGCCGGCGCACGGCGCCGAGCACCCCGACCGGGTCGCTGACATGCTCGATGGTGGCGATGAGCAGCGCGAGGTCGTACCGCGCCGGCTCACTCGCGACCTCTTCCACCGATCCCAGCCGCACCGACAGGCCGGCGGCCCTGGCGGCCTCCACGGCCCGAGGGCTGGTGTCCACGCCTTCGAGCGTCCAGCCCGGCGGACCGAACTCGCGCAGGAGCTTCAAGTGGAAGCCGTCGCCGCAACCGACGTCGAGAATGCGCGCGTCGGCGGGGAGGCCGCGGCAGACGGCGAGGAGTCGGCGGGCCTCCAGCCGGCGCCGGACGGTGTAGGCGAGCCCGTACCGGGTGGCGGAGAAGTCGAAGGCGTGATAGCTCGGGGGATACACCCGGGACAGCTCCGAGTCGGTCGGGCGCAGCTTGAGGTACACCAGCCCGCAGCCGCGACAACGAACCGCCAGATACGTGTCGCGGCTGGTGTGATACTCGAAGTCCTCACCGACGGCAAGCGGCTCGTCGTCAGCGGCGTCACACAGGCAGCACTCCGCCACTTCCAGGCGGAGTCCGTCCGAGGACTGAATGGACAGCTCGGCCGGGGACTGATCAGGGATCACGAAAGGTGCAGCCATGTCAGGAGGAACCCACTGAGGACGGAGTGGATGTCACCAGCGGCATCGAGCTCCGAACCGCCGCTCGGCGCAGCTCCACCACATCCCTGAAGTACAGGACGAAGAGCGCGGCCAGGGCCGCCCCGTTGAGCGAGGCCACGACCATGAACAACGCGCCGTGTGCATGCAGGGCGCTCAGCACGGAGAACGTCGTGACGTAGTTCATCGCGAGCAGTGCATAAAGCCCGGCCTGCACCCACCGGCCGAACGGCACCAGGCGGGGCGACGCGCGAAGGCCCTTCACCAGGGCGACGAAGGGCCATGTGAGCAGCAACAGATCGTAGCCGATATGGTACATGCTGATCAGCACGGTGCAGCAGAGCAGCCCGGCGACGGGCGCGGCGGGAGGGCCCTCGACCGGATGCGACGGCCGGCGTCGAGCGAGGAGCGCCATGACCAGCCCGACTATGACGGCGCAGAGGATCAGCGATCCTGCCGCGCCGAGATGCACCCCCAGCCAACGGGTGACCAGTCCCCCTCCGTCGATTCGGAACACGCTCAATTCGGTGCCCAGCCGAGCGCTGAAGCGCAGCTGATCACCGGTGCCGAGGAAGCGCTGGCCGAACTCGTAGATCGCACCCGGATGGTCGATCAGCGCGCCGAGGGCGACCAGGTTCAGGACTCCCGCGAGCCCCACGCCGATCGCGGCACCGGCGCTGTGGCCGCGTGCCACCATCAATGCGGCTGCCGGAATGCCGAAGTTCGGCTTCAGGAGGCTCAGGGCGAGCCCCAGGCCGCCGATCACGGGGGACGCGGGCCCGGCGGCGAGCGCGGCATACACACCGAGCACCATGAGGAGGGTCATCTGCCCCTGGATCAGGTTCCACTGTCCCGGCCGGCTCAGGAGCATGAGCCCCCAGATCGCGAGGACGGCGGTCGCGGTCACCCGTACCCGGGCGAGGCGGAGGCTGACATACGCCAGTACTCCGGAGAGGAGCACGGTCAGAATCGCCTGCACCCCCATCGCCGCCTCGAGAGGCAGCCATGCGAAGGGCTGGAAGACCAGCAGCGTGGCAGGAGGGTAGAGCCGCAGCGGCTCGGGGGCGGGGTACCGGTCCAGATACTCCTGCGTATCGTAGGGGTTGACCCCGTCCGCGAAGGCCTTGGCCGGGTAGTACACGGTGCTCTTGAAGTCGCTCATGGCCGCGGCGCCCGTCCCCAGCCGGATACCGCCGATGGATCCCAGGCTGGTCACGCGCAACATCGCGAGCAGGATGGCCCCGGCGAGGAGCGCCGCGGCGGCAGCCGTCACGAGCCGGGCGCGCCCCCTCGCGGACCGAGCAGCGGTTCGAGTCGGGACCATGGCGGAGCTTATATCGCCACCAGCGATTCCACGGGCTCACCAACCGCCGGTAGCAGCCGTGGCTTCGCGCCATCTGTGAACTCGCGCATCCAGAGCTCCATGTTCACCAGTCCCCAGAGCTGCCGCCCGAAGGCAGCCTCTTTTTTCATCAGCTGCTCCACCGTCTTGGGGTTGAACAACCCCCGGGTGCGGGCAGTGGGACTGAGGAGGATGTCGTGAAAGAAGTCCCGCGCCGGCCCCTTGGCCCACAGGTGCAGCGGGACCGGGAAGCCCATCTTGTCCTTCCGCGCCCGGACCTTGGGCGGAACCAGGTCCCGGGTCGCCTTCTTCATGATGTATTTGAGCTCGCCGCCCTTGAATTTCATCGCGGGCGTCATGCTGGTCATCAGGTCCACCAGCCGGTAGTCGAGCAGCGGCACACGCGACTCGATGGACACGGCCATGCTCATGCGGTCTTCCACCTGGAGCAGGGCCGGCAGGCTCGAGCACATGTCGAAGTGGGTCATCTTGTTGTAATAGGACCCGGTATTCGGATTATTGAAGGCGGTCTGGAACCGGCCGAAGATCTCTTCCGAGTCGTATGACGCGCGGAAGTCGCGGCTGAACAGGCGAAGCACCCCGCCGCTCCGGTCCACCAGCTGGAAGTACCGGCGGTCCATCGGCTCGAACAGCCCCTTGCCCCAGAACTGCTGGATCATGGGGCCGTAGGCCCGGAGACTCGGCAGGTGCGGCACGATCGAGCGCAGGGAGACGACGTGCTTGCCCTCCTCCGCCGTCTCGAAGATGGCGCCCTTCAGGGCCTGCTCCAGATACGCCACGAGGTAGCGGGCGTAGCCGCCGAAGATCTCGTCGCCCCCCTGGCCGCCGAGCACCACCTTGACGTGCTCCGACGCCCGGCGCGAGACGATGTACTGGGGGAACAGGCCGGGCCCGGCCGCGGGCTCGTCCATGTGGTAGATCAGGGTCGGGAGCAGCTCGATGAACTCGTCGGCGGTGCAGACCGTGTCGTGCCAGTCGGTGTTGCAGTAGGAAGCCGCCTCCCTGGCGTAGCGGCTCTCGTCGAACTCCGGGCCCTCGAGGAACCGGCCGGTGAAGGTCTTGAGCCGCCCGGGGTACTTGTCGGCGGCGAGGGCGGTCACCAGCGAGGAATCCATGCCGCCGCTCAGGTGGGCGCCGACGGGCACGTCGCTCCGCAGCTGCAGGCGGATGGCGTCCTCGAGAATGGCGCGCAGCGTCGAGGCGAAATACTCCTCGTTGTGGTGGCTGTCGATCTCGAACTTCGGCTCCCAGTACCGCACGCTGCGGGAGCGCCCGGTGGCGATGTCGAAGATCTCGTAGTGGCCGGGCTGCAGCTTCCGCACGTGGCGGAACAGCGTGCGCTCCCCCAGCACGAACTGGAAGGTGACGTAGTCCCGCAACCCGTCGAAGTCGGCCTCGGCCTTCGCGGCGGGGTGCTGCAGCAGTGCCTTGATCTCCGAGCCGAAGAGGATCAGGTCCCGGTTCTGGAAGCAGTAGAGCGGCTTGATGCCGAAGTGGTCCCGTGCCGCCAGGACCTGGCCGGTGCGGGCGTCGTAGATCAGAAACGCGAACATGCCGTTGAGCTGGGAGACGAAGCTCTCGCCATGCTCGAGGTACATGCGGAGGAGCACCTCGGTGTCCGACGTCGTCTCGAACCGGTGCCCGCGGGCGGCGAGACCTTCCCGCAGCTCGAGGTAGTTGTAGATCTCGCCGTTGAAGACGACCGTGACCCGGTCGCGCGTCATCGGCTGGCGTCCGCTGTTCAGGTCGATGATGGCGAGCCGCTTGTGGTGCAACCCCACGGGTCCGTCGACGAAGCTGCCCTCGCCGTCCGGACCGCGGTGCGCCAGCGTGTTCGCCATCCGCGCGAGCAGATGCCGGTCCACCGGTCGCGGAGCGAGATGCACAATGCCGACGAAGCCACACATGTCTATGCCTCCGCGATGGAGCTCTCGACCGGGACGGCGCTCGGTCGGCGAACGGGCAGCCGCGAGCCGCTGGACAGCTCGCGCGCGTGCGTCCCCATGGTGACCAGCCGGAACGTGCGACCATACAGGTCGAGCACCCGCTGGAAGAGCGCCAGCTTGCGGCTGGTGGGCAGATCCATGGCCGGGAAGAACGCGAGCTGAGGCACCCGATCGCCGCCCAGAATGTCCAGCGGATGCAGGATGAAGCTGGGCGACATCCGGGCCAGGTCGCAGATCGCGAGCGAGGCCCTGAGGTAGGCGACCGCCACCGGCTCGGAGAGCCGGCTCAGATACTGGATATAGGTGACGTGGAACGGCAGCTTGAGCCCCGGCAGCGTCGTCACCGGGATCTCGAGCATGGAGCGGTCGTGCTCCAGCTGCCAGCGGTACGGGCGCACCGGGCGGAGACCATCGCGCAGCGTGCCGAACAGCGCCTTCCGCCGCGCCCGCTCCGCGCGGTCCAATCCGGAGGCCCAGAAGTAGTAGGCCCGTGCGAGCGGCCCGAGGTACGTCGGCAGGGTGGACGCGTCGTACTGGTAGCCATTCTCCGCCAGCATCTCGAGAAGGGCGGGGGACCAGCTGTATCCGGGGCCGCGGAACCCGTAGGGCCGCTCGCCCGTCGCATCGGCGATGGCCTCCTGCGTACGGAGGAGCTCGGCCTCCAGGCGGGGACGGCTGTAGCGGTGGAGCCAGGGCTCGTGCTCGAACGAGTGGTTGCCGACCTCGTGGCCCCGCTCGACGATGGCGCGGAGCACCCGGCGGTTCCGCTCCAGAGCGGCATCCGCACCCACGATGAAGAAGGTCAGCTTGACCTGAGCCTCGTCCAGGGTGTCCAGCACCAGGGGGACGAAGTGGTCCAGGTAGCTCGGGCGCGAAGCCCAGGTCGGATCGCCGTGAGTGCGCAGATAGGTCCAGAGATCGTCCAGGTCGAGCGAGATGCTGGCGATCCTGCGATCGGTCGGTATCGTCATATCATCTGGCCGCGACGGCGCGGCGGGGTACGAGCTCCAGGAAGGCCGCAGCCTGCCGGTCGGCGAGCGTCACGGTCTCGTTGACGTTGAGCGTGCCGGCCGCGATCTGGGCACCGTTGACCACGTACACACCCGGGATCGAGGTGCGCAGCGGCGGCAGCGCGTCGCGCGAATAGTTCAGCGTGGACAGCGCGAGCACGTCCCGGGCCCGCGCCACGCGCGAGCTCACGACGTCGTCCCGCCGCAGCCTGGGGTACATCCTGAGGAGCGCCTCGACCGACTCCTCCACGATGTCCTCGTCGGAGCGGCTCCATACCGGGCTCTTCTGGGTCAGGTAGCGCGGCAGGTACACCAGCGTATGTCCCCCGAAGCGCTCGCGATCGACCAGGGCGGTCATCTCGATGACCGCGGTGAAGGGAACCCACTCGTCCGTTATGCTGGTGATGTAGCGCCCGCCGAGCGGCTGCTTCAGCAGCAGCGAGGGACAGATGATCCCCTGGTACACCACCCGCTGCAGCCTCGCCCGCTCGGCCGGCGTCAAATCGGGGCACATGGCGCCGGCCTGCCCGCACGGCACCGTCAGCAGGGCCGAATCGAACTCCCGCTCGGTGCCGTCGGCGAGCCGCACGGTCACGCCACCGGGCATCGGCCGCACGGCCGACACGGGGGTGCCGCATGCGAACTCCACCCCCATCTCCTCCAGCCGCTGGCGGAAGCGGCTGAGGATGAGGTCGTAGCCGCCGTCCACGTAGCCGAACATCTCGCGCTTGAGCCCCGAGCGCCGCGCCGCGTACATCCGCGCGATGATGGCCCAGATGAACGCCGCGCTGGCGCGCTCGGCGTTCTCGCCGAGCTTGCTGCGCAGCAGGGGGAGCCACAGCCGCTGATAGGTGCCTTCACCCGACCACCGCGTCAGCCATGCCGAGGCGGTCTCCCGCTCGAGCCCCTGCCAGTCGGTGATCCGGGAGGCGTGCATGATGGTGGCCGCAAGACGGGCCTTCTCGATCAGGCCGAGCGGCGGAAACCTGAGAAAGTCGAGGCTGGTGGTGAGCGGATGAAACCGTCCGCCGGCATAGCACGCCGTGCGGGTGAATCCCCACCGGAGCCTGTCACCCAGATCCAGCTCATCGAGCAGGCGCAACAGCTCGGCGTCGGACTTCAGGATGACGTGATAGAACCGATCCCATTGATACGTGCCGATCGGGTCGCTGGAGGCGAGCCCCCCGGGGGCCGGGGCGGCCTCGATGACCGTCGGCTGCATGCCGGCGCTCCTCAGGCGGAGCGCGAGCGTCATGCCGAGAATGCCGCCGCCGACGATGGCGATGCGGGAGTCGCCGGTGCTCACAGGGTCGCCGCCGACGCCGATGCGCCCTGCCGCCGCAACCGGGCCTGGGCCACATCGAGGAGGAGCCCCATGTGTCCCCAGACCGTGCGGAGGACCTTCATCTTGGACTGGCCGAGGACCCGGACCTCCAGCGTGGTCGGATATTCGACCACGCGTCGGCCCGCGAGGTCCAGCCGTGCGATCATCTCGGCGATGCCGAGGAAGCCCGGACGCTCGATCTCGAGGGCGATCGCGGCCTCCTTGCGATACACCCGGAAGCAGCTCGTGTAGGTGAAGAGCTTCTGCTGAAGCACCACCCGGTACAGTCGCGAGAGCGTCTTGGAGAGGATCAGGCGCCAGCCCGGAACGTTACGGACCCCGCCGGCCGGGTGATACGGCGACGCGGTGACGACATCCACGTCGTCCCGCAGGAGAGGGATCATGTGCCCCAGCTCGTGGGGATCGTACGTGCAATCGCAGTCGATGGAGCAGACCACCTCGGTCTTCGCATGCTGCAGGCCGGTTCTGATCGCCGCGGCGATCCCGCGGTTGCTGTCGTGCCGAACCAGGAGGCAATCCGGCCGCGATCCGAACAGGGCCTGGAGCAGGCTCCAGGTGTCGTCGGTACTGCGATCGTCGACGAACAGGAAAGTGAAGGCGTACTCCCGCCCGAAGGCCATGGCCAGGTCGGCGAGCGCACTCTCGAGATAGCGCAGCGACTGCGTCTCGTTGTAGCAGGGCACCACGACAGTGACCGCCATCGGCGCGCCCCGGCTGGGACCCTGAGACGCCGCCCGCGGTGCCCGACCTTCCTCGGAGGCCACCCGCGGGGCCGAGGAGTCGTTGGAGGCGCGGATGTGGACCGGGGCGGGATCGAGTCCGAGGTGGGCGGCGACGCTGACGAACGGGTGGGCCGTCAGCAGGTCGCGCAGCCGGGTGGGCATGCGCTCGAGGTTCCGATACTGTCGGAGCCGCACCGTGGTGGACGCCGACAGAACGCGAGGTTGCTCGGGATCCAGCTCCCAGGGCCGCAGGTACATGACGTAAGGCTCGGTGCGGCCGCGGCTCCACTGCGCGACCGTGCGCCGGAACCATGCCTGGGGAAGCAGCCGGAGCGCGGCCCCTCCACCGACCGGAAGCGCCAGCCCGAAGACGTCGACCGAGGAAAGCGCGATCTCGCGGACGCCCGGGCGGGTGTGCGCCGCGGACCGAGACCCCTTGAGCGCCGACAGAGGCCTGGAGAGCAGCACCGGGCGGGTGCTCGAATCGTATGAGTACCCGGCCTCGGCGAGCACCTCCAGCAGCCAGAGCTCGTCGGCGCGGAGCCAGGCGCCCGAGGCACGATACCCATGGACCCGGGTGCCGGTGATCTGCTCCAGCCGGTCGCGGTCCCGGGTCACCGCTTCGAGCGCGCGGCTCGGCCCCAGATCAGCCGGGCGGGAATCGAGGTCGCCCCGCACTGCGATCTCGTGCCCCGCGACGCTGATGTCACGGATCAGATCGGGAGCGGCCTCCACGATCTCGCTGCCGACAAAGAACGTCGCCTGCACTCCGCAGGAGTCCAGAAATTCCACGGTCCGCCGCGTACTGCCGGCCAGCCGGCTCTCGAAGCGATGCCAGGTCTCCGACCGGATCCAGGGACGCAAGGGCGCCGCGTGGAAGTAGTCCTCCAGCGTGACGGTGCAGAGGTATCCCGAGGGCGCTTCGCGGGGGCGCGTCACACCGCCGCTGACAGCATGGTGGAGGGGCGACTTTCCGTTTCCGTTCGGGTGGTGGGCCGATGGAACGGTCGGGCCGGCTGCGAGATCCATATACGAGCGTCTCTCGTCGGTTGTCGACCAATCACGGAAGCCGATTGGTACGGCCGCCTGAGAGGACGTTGTGGAGGTGGACGCGCACTGCGGTATTGGCCCTGAGCGGAGCAAGCTCCAGGCCGCATCTAATAACCGCAGGGTCAACGATTTAGGTTACTTGAGAGGGCAGGCTGTAGCAGGGGCGCTGCAACAAATGATAGGCTCGATCCAAGGCGAGGCAGGAGCCGAAAAACCTCGCCCTTGGCGCCCGCCTACGCCGCCGCCCGAAGACGGGCGACGATCGAGGCGATTCCGTCGATGGTGGAAAACTCGTCGGACATGAGGACCTCGTCCGGGAGGTTGACCTGGAACTCCTGCCCGATGAATGCCAGGAGCTCGACCACGCCCACCGAGTCCACATATCCCATCTCGAACAGCCGTTGGGATCGCGAGAACCGGCTGTCGTTCGGGCTGACGCGAAACTGGGTGCGGACGAACTCCTCCACCCGGTCTCCGACCTGTGCGGCGGTCATACTGCCTCCGGAATGCGTGGAGCCGAGGCGCGGTAACGCCCGGCACGTATGAAGCGGTCGAGCGCGCCGAGATCGCTCAGGCCGTGCAGCTCGGCGAACCGGCTCTTGAGAGCGAGCGCGTCGATGCCCCGGTCGAGACAAAGGCCTAGCACACCGCGCCCGACGTCCACATCGCCCACCTGGGCCCGTGTCTTGGGCCGGGTGTAGACGTACTCCGGCACCCGGTCGCCGAACATGTACCGACTGAGCAGATCCTTCCGCTTCGGCTCGGCGAGAAAGGCATCGGGCAGTGCCAGATAGTGGTCCACCGCTGGCGCGTAGACCTGTACGGCTGGCAAGCCCCAGGCCTGGAATGGGCCTACTTCGCGGTGCGAGGTATCGAGCCCGCGAACCAGCGCGGCCTGAAGCGCCGGCGGAGCCAGGCGCGGCAAGGCGTAATAGGTCCTTCCACCGAGCTGCTCGGCGTGATAGTCCACCAGGTACTCGTTGGGAAGATCGCCCGTCAGCACCAGGCACTCGCCGGCGCCGCGGGCGGAGGCGATCGCCCGGCCGAGTGCGTGGTTGACCAATGCGGCATGGACGTTGAAGTCGCGCCAGTCGATGCCCTCCCGAAGGACTGCGTCCAGACCGTCCAACAGCTCGTCGGCGGTGGGAGTGACCAGGAGGAGCTCGAGACCGAACTCCGTAGCCAGCCGTTCCGCCGTCAGACGGTCTGCGCTCGGCGGACCCTGGCCCCGCCGCAGGTCGAAGCTCACCGGCACCACGCGGGGGAAGTGCTCCAGCGCCAACATGAGCACGCCGGTGCTGTCCAGACCTCCCGACAGGCATACGAAGGCCGTGGCCCCGCGATGCGCCTCCGCGAGGGCGGCGCAGTAGCAGTCGAGAGTGGCCCGCAGCTCCCGGGCGATCACCTCGACGGCACCCTCACTCCGGTCTTCCCGGGGCTGCCGCCTGGGGGCATCGAGCGGCGTGACGGTGCTCGCGCCGTCCGCCGTCAGGTCGATCACCGACCCAGCCGGAACCGAATGAATCGCGTCGAAGGCGACCCCCGCCTCGACCAGCCGCCAGGGCCGGGCGGCCATGAGTATGTCACCGCCGGTCCCCGTCGACCAGAAAAGCTTGTTCAATCCCAGGGGGTCCCGCGCGACCCGTGTATCGGACCCGTTGCGGGAGACGCAAGCGTAGGCCCCCCGCAGCCCGCGAGGCACGGCTGCCCCGCACTGATCGGAGAGCCAGAGCCGGCCATCCCCCCATCCGAAGTTCGGATCGAGCTGGCCGATCAGGGACACTCTCGTCATGCGGCCGCCAACCGTCGCAGACTCTCGAGCCCGCCTTCGAGCATGCGTGCCCCGCCGGTGAGGGAGAGGCGGAAATGACCGCGATGGTGGAACACCGGCGCCGGAAGCACCAACGTCCCCGCCTCCGCCAGACGCCAGGCGAAATCGAAATCGTCCCGCCCCTCCGGCGTCGCGACGTAGACGAACAGCGTCGCATCCGCCGGCGTGACACGGTAGCCAGCGGACGTAAGCTCCCCGGTCACGAGCCGTCGCCACTCGTCGATCGGGCCGAGGTCGTGCCGCAGCTGGAGCAGCTCGGGAACCACGGCCTGCATGAGAGCCGTCGGCGTACAGAAGCCCAGGATCCGAGCCCAGCGCACCAGCTCGGCCGCGAGCTCGTCCCGCTGGGGATGCCGTGGGGAGACCGCGAGGTAACCGATCCGCTGGCCCTGGATGAAGTGGTACTTCCCGAAAGAATAGACCATGACGGTCGCCGGCCACTCGGCGGCCGCATCCGCGTGGAGCCCGGGGGCGGCGAAGTCGCGGTGGGTCTCGTCGGCGATCAGCGTGATCCGCCGGCCCCATCGCCGCTCGGCCACGGTCAGGGCCGCGGCAAGGCGGGCGAGGTCGGCCGGCGGATAGCTCCGGCCGGCGGGATTGGACGGGTTGCTCAGCAGCACGGCGGAGGTCCGCGGACTCAAGACACGCTCGATGGCCTCGACGTCGAGCTCGAAGCCCGGGCCGGGCAGCGGAACGTGGGTGGGCACCAGGCCGAGGGACAGAGCGTACAGTGGATAGTCGAGCCAGCAGGGAACCGGGATCACCACTTCGTCCCCCGGGTCGCCCGTGGCGCGCAGGGCCAGGTGGAGCGCCGCCATCGCTCCCGGCGTGAGGACGACATCCTGGTAGGTGTACTCGAGGCCGCCTCGCGCCATCAGGTCGTCGGCCACCGCACGCCGGATCAGGGTCTGCCCGCCAAAAGGGCTGTACTGCAGGTCCAGCAGCCGCTCCCGGTCCAATCCGCGGCGAAGCACGTCACGGACGCTCCCGCTGACGCCCTCGTACGGATTGGCGTACGACAGGTCGCAGAGCCGATCACCCAGGCGGACGGCACGCCGGCGGATCGCCTCGAACTTCTCGAGGGGGCGCAGCAGCACCTCCATGTCCGGTGGGATCACGCGCCTCGGGCCGCCTGGAGGTCGTGCTTGCCGCTGCTGGTCCGGGGCAGCTCCGCTCTGACCTCGATCCGGCTCGGCTGCATGTACCGGGGCAGCTCCGCCCGGCAGAACTCCTGCAGCCGCTCGAGCGCGCCGTCCAGCTTGAGCACCACGTAGGCCACGATGCGCTCCCCGCGCTCCGGATCCGGCTCGGATCCGACGATGCCTTCCTGCACCTGCCCCGATGCGTAGAGCGCTTCGGCGACCTCATCCGGGCTCACCCGATAGCCCAGCGTCTTGATCATCCTGTCGCGGCGGGCGACGTAGTAGAGCCAGCCGTCCTTCTCGCGCCTGACCAGGTCGCCGGAGAACACCACCCGCTCCGCTTCCGGCGCGCCGGCCGGCCGCAGCGGGTGAGGGCGGAACACGCGCGCGGTGGTCTCGGGATCGTCCCAGTAGCCGAGTGCCACCGTGGGCCCCCGGTGGACCAGCTCCCCCACTTCGCCGGGATCGCACGCTGTCAGATCCTCTCGAACCACGAGGATCTCCGCACCCGGAATCGCCATTCCGATCGCGTCGGGATGCCGATCGGCCTCGGCCGGCGGCAGATACGTGCTGCGGAAGGCCTCCGTGAGCCCATACATCAGGAAGAGCTCGGCCCCCGGATGGGCCCGGCGGAGCGTTCGCACCGCTTCGACCGGCAGGCGTCCACCGCTGTTGGTCAGCACCCGGAGTCGCGGAAGCGGCTGGCTCCGGAAGGAATCGGTCGCGAGCAGCTGGAGCCAAAGCGGCGGGACGGCAGCGAGCACCGTGGCCTCCAGCGAGCGGAGGCTCGCCACGATCTGCTGGGGGATGGGTGAGCGCTCCACGATCAGCGCGGCACCGTTGCCCACCGCGCACAACAGCTGGTTGAAGCCGTAGTCGAAGCTGAACGGCAGCAGGCTGGCGATCCGGTCGTCCCCGGTGATGCCGAGGTAGGTGGAGACGGACCTGGCGCCCGCCCAGAGGTTGGCGTGCGTCAGGGTCACTCCCTTGGGCTGGCCCGTCGAGCCCGAGGTATAGATGATCTGGGCGACGTCGCCGCCGACCCGCTCCACCGGAGCCGCAGGGTCGGCGGCCGGGATGTCGCTGGCCAGGGCGATGGCCGCACTCGTATCGGGCGGGCGGGGCTGGCGGGCGAGGAGGTCGGCAGAGGTGATGAGCACACGCGCGCCGGCATGCTGCAGGATGTGCTCGATCTGCCTCGGACGGAGCGACTCGTTGACGATGACCCCGATCGCCCCGACCGCGACCGCCCCGAAGAAGGCGGCGGCCGCCTCCGACCCGCGCTCGAGGAAGACGGCGACGCGGTCGCCGGGACCGACACCCAGCTCGCGGAGGCGGGCGGCGATGGAGCCGGCCCGATCGCGCAGGGCGCGGTAGTCGACCCGTGCCGAGCGCTCGATCACCGCGGGATGATCACCGGCCCGATCAGCGGCCTCCCACAACATCCTCGCGATCGACCCATCCATGGACGCGCACATCGACAGCGACAACGTTTCGGCCCTCCCCTGGAGTCTTACTGGCCCCGATGACCCGGAGCCTTGTCCACGTCGAACCACACCTGGTAGGACGGCTTCGCCGCATTGGCGTACGGCTCCATGCGGGCTGACCGCATCCGGAAGAACATCATGGCCGGACGGTTGTCGGCCAGCACGACACCCCGCGCGTCCCGGAATCCGGCGCGCTTGAAGTGAGCGAGCGCGTGGCCGAGCAGGAGATCCGCGATCCGAAGTCCGGACCCGCGAACGAACTCCGGAGTCCGGAAGTCGGGCAGCACGCCAAGCGCGAGCATCTCGGCCACCGGCGCTCCGCTTTCTATCCGCTCCTGCCGCCGCTCGAACAGCAGGCGCGCCGCACCAGGGAACCCGAGGAGAATACGGGGCTCGAGCACGACGGACATGAGCGTCTCGCGCAGGACCAGGCCGGGATACCGGCTCATGGCCGCCGCGTGCAGGGCCTTCGAGTCGGTGGTGTATGCCGCGAGCCCGGCGGGGACGCCGTTCACCTCGAACACGGTCGCACTCATCAATCCGTCACGCACCAGCACCGAATAGCAGAAGCGGCGCAAGAGCCGCTCGCCGAGTTGCGCGATGAGCCCGATGTCGGCAAAGAGCTCGCGATGCAGCCGGGCCGCCCAGGCAACAGCCTGCGGGTCGGATGGGACGACCTCGCGAAGGCGGGAAGCCGGGGTTTCCGCGGCGGCCGGTGGACCGGCATCGGCAGAGTCTATCGAGTGGGACATCACACATCCGGGCTGTATGCGGGGAGAGGAGCCGCGACCGCCGCGGCGAGGGCGAAAGTATCCCGCTGCCGCCCGCGGCGCCATGCCGGTCCGGCGACCATTCCCCACACGGCTCAGCCGCTCCCCGGTTCGGCTGCAAACACCGCGGTGATCCGTTGCTTGAAGCAGGTCAGATTGGTCGGGAATGAACGAATCGTGAGTCCCGCCTCTTGCCCCCACTGCAGGAGCTCGTCCTTCGAGGTCCGGAGCAGCGGCCGCGCCTTCCGAGTCCGCCAGTACAGCGGCATGACCCGGGCCGCGTCGTAGAGCGCCCGGGTGAGGAATCCCCTCGACGAGCTAAAGCGGAGCAGGGTCAGGAGATCCGCGGAGGCCGGGTAATCCGGCGGCACCAGATCCGAGACCACGATGCTGCCCGCGGGCGCAATCATGTGGCGCCATTGCCCCAGCCAGGCGCGGAACTCGTCGGCGGTCATGAACTGAGCCACGCTGTTGGCCAGAATCAGATCGAAGCTCGCGGGAGGAGGCACGAGCGCAGGATCTCCGAGATCGAGCATCCTGACGTTGTCCATTCCCGCGGTCGCCTGGAGGGCCAGGTGTCGCATCCGCGGGGCGTCGTCCCACAGACCGAGCGAGGCGACGGCCGGCGCCAGCAGCCGGGCGACGTTCCCCCATCCGCACCCGAAATCGAGCACCCGGGACCGCGAAGTGAGGGGAACGACGCGGGCGAGGTTGCCGAGATATTCCTCCGCGTCCTCCTTTAGAAGCCGCTGATCCTCGGTCACCTGGTCCCAGAAACGGTCCCAGGCATCCGATCGGGCCGGGGGCGAGGGATGGAGATGGCCGCTCATGTTCGCTCACCCGGTGCCGCAGGCTTCAGCTCCAGGACGAAGATCGTCGGCGGAACGTTGAACCGAACCGGGATGGCGCTGGTCCCGATTCCGGTGGACACGAACAGATGGCGTCCGCCCTCCATGATGTGGCCGCCAGCATACCGCTGCCAGTACCGCGAAGGGATCGCGGGTGCGCCCAGGATGGGAAAGCGCACCTGGCCTCCGTGCGTATGCCCCGCCAGCGTCAGGAGCACGCGCCGGGGAACCTCCGGAAAAATATCCGGACTGTGGCTGATGAGGATGACCGGATCCACCGTGTCGGCCACCTCCGCCAGGGCCCGCCGCAGGTCGTGCGGACCGGTCCACATGTCACTGACACCGGCGATCCAGAGGGTGCCGTCAGGCCCTCGCACTGCGGTCGCGGTGTCCTCCAGCACGAGGATGCCGTGGGCGGCCATGGCGTCCTGAACCCGCGCGCCGTCGAAGGCGCGATCGTGATTGCCCAGCACCGCGACAACACCGAGAGGGGCATGGAGGCGTCCCAGCTCCGCGGCGATCGCCTCCGGAGGCACGAACGTGCCGCCGACGACGCCCCGCGTCATGAAGTCGCCCAGCAGACAGATGAGGTCCGGCCGGGTGGCGTTGGTTCGATCCACCGTGTCCCGCAGACGGTGAATCCCGCGGTAGGGCGAGCCCACGTGCAGGTCGCTGAGCACGGCCACCCTGAGCGGGCGGGAACCCGGCGGCAGGACCGCCAGGCTTACCCGCCCGACGCGCAGCGACGATGGCTCCACCCAGAATGCGTAGAGTGCCAGCGCGGCGCACAGGACGGTCATCAGGAGAGCCACTGCTCGGACGGGATTCATGAAGGGACGCCGACGACTGGCCGAGACGTGTCTGGAGGATCGGTAGTCAGGAGCCAGGTGAGGATCGGTCGGGACGACGGACCGCCTTCATGGTGGGACTGCGATCCCCTCGCCCGCTGTCCATGTCGAGCCAGACCTGGATCGAAGGCAGGACAGCGGCGGGATACGGCTCAACCTTGCTGGCGCGCACGCTGAAGAAGGAGACCGCCGGCTTGTTGGAGACGAGCACGACCCCTCGGACCCGGGTGAATCCCTGTGCCCACACATCGTCGAGGACGAAGTCGAGAAGGGCGTCGGACACGTGAAGGCCGGTCTGGCGAACGAACCGTCGACCCAGAAACCGGGGCAACACGCCGAAGGCAACCACTTCGGCGAACTTGCCCGTCGTCGGCGGCAGCTTCTCTCGGCGCCGCTCCCAGAGGAGGCGGGCCGCCGCCGGGAGCCTCGCGAGCAGGGACGGCTCGGCCAGCAGGGTGCGCAGGGTCTCGCCGGCCAGGAAGGGGAGGTGACTCCGAAGCGCCGCCTGATGAAGGGCCAGCGAGTCACCCGTGTAGGCCGCAAGTCCGGCTTCCTCGCCTTCCACTTCTATCATCACCGCTTTCATCATGCCCGTGCGCAGCACGTAGCTGTAGCAGTACCGCTGGAGCAGGCGCTCGCCGAGCTTCGCGATCGGACCGATCTGACCGAACAGCCTGGCGTGCAGACGCGCGGCCGTCGCGGTATCGGATTCGTTGTCGGGATCGACCGCACGGATGCGATACACCGGGGCCTGCGGGGAGGCCGAGGCGTCGGAACCCCTGGGTGAAGACGCCATGATCACCTTGATGAAGCGCGCTTGACGGGGCGGAAGGCGGTATCGCCACCAAAATGGTTGACGGGCCCGATGTCGGCAAGCGGCGCGCCAACACTTGGCCCAGGCAGGCAAGTGGTCAGCGATGACTGTGTGGTGGGCATACCGCAGGCGATTGCAGGGATCCTACAGAGCCGGGGCTGGACCACGATGCGAGAGGCGGCGAGGATTCTGGGTGACCCCGATCCAGCTCACCCAGATCATCCACTATCCCGTCAAGTCGGCTGCCGGCATCCAGGTGCAGTCCTGGGAGGTGGACGGCTTCGGCCTGCGACACGACCGGCGCTGGATGGTGGTGGACCCGGCCGGCCGGCACGTCACGCAGCGCACCCATCCCCGGCTGGCCCTGATCCGCCCGATGATCTTCGGCAACCAGCTTCGGCTCGAGGCACCCGGCACACCGGTCCTGGAGCTTCCGCTGCAGCCGGCGGAGGCGCATCCGGTCCGAGTAACCGTCTGGGACGACACCTGCGAAGCGCTCCACCTGGGCACCGGGCCGGCCCAGTGGTTCTCCCGGTTCCTGGGCGCGCCGTGCGGCCTGGTCCACATGAGCGAGCGCACGGTGCGGCCAGCGGATCCGGCCTATGCACCTGCCGGCTCCCGCGTCAGCTTCGCCGACGCCTTTCCTTTCCTTCTCCTGTCCGAAGAGTCGCTGGCGGATCTCAACTCGAGGCTGACTCACCCGCTTCCCATGAACCGCTTCCGGCCCAATCTCGTGATTGCCGGCGGCGAGCCGTACGCGGAGGATCGGCTCGGGGCCTTCGAGATCGGGGGTATCGCCTTTCGGGTGGTCAAGCCCTGCGGCCGCTGCGTCGTCACTACCACCGACCAGGAGACGGCGGCACGAGGGGTCGAGCCGCTGCGCACGCTCGCGACGTTTCGCAAGGATGGCGGCGAGGTCATGTTCGGGCAGAACGTGGTGCACCTTGGCACCGGCCGCCTGTCCGTCGGAGCGCCCGTGCTGGTTTAGATTGGGCGCCATGGAAGTTCAGATTTTCGGCATCCGCAAAAGCGCCGGGACCCGCAAGGCCCTGCGCTTCTTCGCCGAGCGGCGCGTCAAGACCCACTTCGTGGACCTCCAGGAGCGCCCCGCCTCTCCGGGCGAGCTCCGGCGCTTCGCCCAGAAGTTCGGTGTCGCCGCGCTGGTGGACCGCGAGTCCCGCAGGTTCGCCGACCTCGGACTAGGCGCCGCGCGGCTGAGCGACGACCGCTGGCTCGAGAAGCTGGTCGAGGAGCCGCTGCTCCTGACGATGCCACTGGTCCGGCAGCAACACCGGCTCACGGTGGGCGACGCCGAGTCCACCTGGCGGGAGTGGACGGCCGGTTGACCCAGATCGCCTTCGCCGGGGTCACGGTGGAATTCGGGGCCACGCGCCTCCTCGAGAGCGTCACGTTCACGGTGTCGAGGGGCGAGCGCTGGGGCATCATCGGCCGCAACGGGGCAGGGAAGACGACGCTCTTCCGACTCGCCACCGGCGAACTCGCACCCACCTCCGGCAGCGTGGCGCGCGCGACCGGCCTCCGGTCCTCCCTCATGGATCAGCAGCGCGACTTTGCGGGCGCCGCCACCGTCTGGGAGGCCGCCGCCGGTCCCTTTCGCTCACTGCTCGATCTCGAGCGCTCGCTGGCGGACCAGGCCGTCTCCCTGGCCGAAGCCGGGGACCAGGTCACCGAGCAGGCGCTCGCCCGCTACGACCGGGATCTCGACCGGTTCCAGCGCGAGGACGGGTACAGCATCGCGGCCCGGATCGACGCGGTGCTGCACGGACTGGGGTTCGATCCGGACGACGCCCGCCGGCGCGGGCTCGATGGATTGAGCGGCGGCGAGCGGGGACGGCTCGGCCTGGTGCGCCAGCTCGTTGCGCCGGCCGACCTTCTCCTGCTCGACGAGCCCACCAATCACCTCGACCTCGAGACCACCCGCTGGCTGGAGAACTACCTCCGGCAGCTCGATGCGACGGTGCTGGTCGTGAGCCACGACCGCGCCTTTCTCCAGGCCGTGGTGGATCACGTCCTCCACCTGGAAGCCGGCACCGCCATCGCCTACGCCGGCGACTACGAGGCCTTCGTGCGGCAACGCGCCGAGCGACGCCTCTCCCAGCAGCGTGCCTTCGCCAAACAGTCGCGGACGCTCGCCGCGGAGGAGGACTTCATCCGGCGCAACATCGCCGGTCAGAACAGCGCCCAGGCCAAGGGCCGGCGCCGGCGGCTGGAGCGGGTGAGCCGGCTCAGCCCTCCGCCGGGGGAGGACGGCGCGATGGCGTTGCGCCTTGCCGCCGACGAGCGAGGCGGCGACCAGGTGCTGGTCGCCTCCGGGGTTCGGCTCGAGGTGGAGGGGCGCACGCTGGTCCGGGATTTCTCGACACGGGTCGGACGAGGTGACGTGATCGGTCTCGTGGGGCCCAACGGGGCGGGGAAGTCCACGCTGATCCGCGCCATCGTGGGCGACCGCGCGCCGGATGCCGGGGAGATCCGGGTGCCGGACTCGGTGCGCATCGCCCACTACCGGCAGGATCTCGCGCAGGTACCGGCGGACCGGACACTCTACGAGATCATCGCCGAGCTCCGGCCCTCGTGGGGACGGGGCCCCGTGCAGGGCCATCTGGGCCGGTTCGGCTTCTCGGGCGACTCGGTGCAGCGCCGCGCCGCGACGCTGTCCGGCGGCGAGACGGCGCGCGTCGCCCTCGCGATGATGATGCTCTCCGGCGCCAACTTTCTCATCTTCGACGAGCCGACCAATCACCTGGACGTCGAGTCCATCGAAGCGCTGGAAGACGCCATCGAGGGCTTCGACGGCACCGTGCTGCTGGTGAGCCACGACCGCGCGCTCCTGCGCGCGCTCACCACCCGCATGTGGGTCCTGCACCGCGAGCGGATCACCGACTTCGACGGCGGGTTCGCCGACTGGGAGGTGGCGAGCGCCGAGCGGGAGCACGCCGCGGCCGTGGCCGCCGCGGAGGAGGAGGCCTCGCGCCGGGTGCGGGAGCGGAAGGCGACCCGTCGCCCCGAGGATGATCGCCGCAGCCGGCACTCGGTCCGGCGCAGCGCAGAGCGGGCCGTGGCCGATGCCGAGCGGCGGGTTGCCGAGCACGAGCGGGAAGTGGCGAGCCTCGCCACGCAGCTGGAGGATCCATCGCTCTACCTCGCGCCGGACGGAGCGGAGCGCGCCCACCGCCTGGGCGAGGATCTCGAGCGCGCCAGGATGGCGCTCGAGGCGGCGTTCGCGGAATGGGAAGGGGCCACCCGGGCTCTGGAGGCGATCGACTGAGCGACGCGCGGCGCTGGCGCACCCTCGCCCTGCTCGCCCTGGCCGAGGTGCTCGGGATGTCGCTCTGGTTCTCGGCCAGCGCCGTCTCGCCGCAGTACCGCGCCCTGTGGGGACTCAGCGCGACCGAGGCCGGATGGCTCACCACGACGGTGCAGCTCGGGTTCGTGGTGGGGACGGCGTCCGCGGCGGTGCTCAATCTCGCCGACCTGCTGCCCTCCCGCTGGTACTTCGCCGCCTCGGGGCTGCTGGGTGCCGCGGCCAACGCGGCTCTCGCCGGAGCTGGAGACTACCGGACCGCGCTCGCCTGCCGTTTCGCGACGGGCGTCTGCCTCGCCGGCGTCTATCCACCCGCGATGAAGATGGCCGCCACCTGGTTTCGCGCCGATCGGGGCCTCGCCATCGGCGTGATCGTGGCATCGCTGACCGTGGGGAAGGCCGCGCCCTACCTGGCGCGCTCGGTGGATGTGACCAGCATCCGCACCGTCGTGCTCGCCGCCTCGGCGGGCGCGTTACTCTCGGCGCTTCTGGTTGCGGTGGGCTACCGGGACGGGCCCCACGAGTTCCCCCGCCGGCCGTTCTCGTGGCGCCTGGTGGCCAGCGTGGCCCGCCACCGGGAGACCCGCCTCGCGACGGCCGGATACCTGGGACACATGTGGGAGCTGTACGCCATGTGGACCTGGGTGCCGGTATTCCTCGCGGCGAGCGCCGCGGCCGGGGCGACGACCGGTCATGCGGTCTCGCCCGCGGCGGTCTCGGTGCTCGCCTTCGGGGCGATCGCCGCCGGCGGGATCGGAGCGATCTGGGGTGGCAGGGCGGCGCGGCGGATGGGCTATGCCCGCGTCGTCACCATCGCCATGGCGGTCAGTGGGGTCTGCTCGCTGGCGGTCGGGCTCTTCTATGGGGCCAGCCTGTGGATACTCGGTCCCGTCGTGCTCCTCTGGGGGTTCTTCGTCGTCGCCGACTCCGCCCAGTTCAGCGCGATGGTGACGGAGCTCTCGCCGCCCCATGCGGTCGGCACGGCGCTGACCCTGCAGACTTCGCTCGGATTCCTGCTCACCATGGTCACCATTCAGATGATCCCCGCGCTGGTGGAGGTGGCGGGGTGGAGGCTGGCATTCCCGGTGCTGGCGCTTGGTCCCATGGCGGGTATCGCGGCAATCAGGCGGCTGGTCCGGCTGCTCCCGCACACTTCCACGGCAGCCCAGAAAGCCTGACTGCAAGCAACTGCTTGCGTGCCAACCTCTCCTTTCATATACTCGCCGCCATGAACGTGAGGGACCAGCTTCTCGACGCGGCGGCGCGGGTCTACGCCGAAGGCGGATACCACGGCGCGACCACCCGGAAGATCGCAGCCGTCGCCGGAGTCAACGAGATCACGCTGTTTCGTCATTTCGGTAGCAAAGAGGTGCTGTTGCGGGAAGCTCTGGCCCGGCCCCAGGGCGAAGGCCTCGAGCCGCTGCCCGAGGCACCGGCGGACCCGGTCGGCGAGCTCACCCGATGGTGCCGGTCCCACCTCCACGCCCTCCAGGCTCGTGCCCCGCTGATCCGGACCTGTCTCGGCGAGTTCGTCGAGCGTCCCGAGATGGTCACCCCCGAGATCAGCTGCCCGCTGGGCGCCGCACGTGCGTTGGCGAGCTATCTCGAGCGTCTGAAGCAGCGGGGTTTGACGTCGGCCTCGTTCGACGGAGGTGTTGCCGCCACGATGCTCGTGGGGGTGCTCTTCTCGGACGCCGTGGGGCGCGACATCGTCCCCGACATGTACGCGAGCCATCCCGACGAGGCGGTCGAGGAGTACGTGACCATGTTCCTTCGGGGGATCGGCGTGGCTACGAGCGTCGAACGAGGTGGCGCATGAGAATCGTCGTCCTGGTGACCGCGACACTGATCTTCGCCGTCGGGCCGGCTCAGGCGCAGGTCGGCCAGGGCGCGGCCGTGAAGCCTCTCTCCCTGGTGGAGGCGTTGGAGATCGCGGAGCGGGAGAGCGAATCGGTCGGCATCGCGGAGGGAGACCTGTCGCGCGCTGAGGGCGAGCGGCGACGGGCGCGAAGCGCCTATTTCCCACAGCTCACCGGCTCCGCCTCGTACACCCGGACGCTTCGAAGCCAGTTCTCGGCGCTGCAAGGCGACGACCAGGGCCCCGTCGCGCCGGCCCCCGAGGACTGCGGCGCCTTCGTGCCGCGGCCCGGCCTCCCGATCGAGGAGCGGCTGGATTCGCTGGAAGCCGCGGTCGAGTGCGCGAGCAACGCGAATCCGTTCGCCGGCCTGGGCGAGGACCTGCCGTTCGGGCGGGAGAATACCTATCGCCTCGGACTCTCCTTCTCCCAGACGCTCTTCAGCGGCGGCCGGGTCACCGGCCAGACCCAGGCCGCCAATGCCAATGTCCGAAGCGCTACCCTGGGCCTCACCGCCGCCCGGGCTCAGCTCCTGCTCGACGTGACGGAGGCCTACTATGACGCTTCGCTGGGCGATCGGCTCGTCGCGATCGCCCAGGCGACGCTGGAGCAGGCCGACACCACGCTGAGTCAGGCGCAGCTCGCCCGCCAGGTCGGCAACCAGTCGGAGTTCGATCTGCTTCGGGCCCGGGTGACCCGCGACAACCAGCGTCCGGTGGTGATCCAGCGGCGGGCCGCACGCGACCTCGCCCACTACCGCCTCAAGACCATGCTCAACCTTCCGCTGGACCAGCCGCTGGCGCTCACCAGCGAGCTGGTGGACACCGCCATGGTCCGCACCGCGCGGCTCGCCGAGCTGGTGACGACCCCCGCCGACACCACGACCGACGTGCGCGCTCCGGTGCAGCAGGCGAGCGAGGCCGTCACGTCGCAGCAGGGGCTGCTCCGCGCGGCCCGGGGCCAGCGCTGGCCCCAGGTGTCCCTCACCTCCGACTACGCCGAGCTCGGCTATCCCGACGATGTCTCTCCGTTCGGCACCAACTATCTCTCCGACTGGGTGGTGGCGCTCGGGGTCCAGATCCCGCTCTTCACCGGCGGCCGGCTCAAGGGCGACGTGGCCGTAGCCAACGCGGGACTGGAGCAGGCCCGGCTCCGCCTCCGGCAGACTCGCGAGCTGGCGCAGCTCGACGCGCGCAACACCCAGCTCCAGGTCGCGGCCGCGGTCGCCGCCTGGGAGGCGAGCGCGGGGACCGAGGAGCAGGCCGACCGGGCCTACCAGATCGCCGAGGTCCGGTATCGCGAAGGGGTGTCCACGCAGACGGAGCTGAACGATCTCCGGATCCAGCTGGCGCAGGCTCAGGCCAATCGTGCACAGGCCGCGCGCGACCTGCAGGTGGCGAGGATGCGGCTCGCCTTGCTGCCGTCGCTGCCGCTGGCCTCGACCACCGGGTCTGCCGCCACCCCGACCCCGCCGGCGGTGACCGCTCCCGGAGGCCAGACAGGCGGCACCCAGCTAACACCGTATTCAACGCCGCGGGCCCCGACGCCGGGCGTCCTCACCAGCACGACACAGAGCGGAGCGGGCGCCCCATGATCCGGCATCACATGCTGGCGGCCGGTGCGGTCGTCCTCCTGCTCGCGGCCTGCAGGCGCGGCGACGACGCGACGGCCACCGAGACGGCCGAGGCCGTCGTGACGGTCGGCAGGGAGAATGTCGCCGTCGCGAGATTGTCGGAGCTGCGGAGCGGCCCGCCCATCTCGGGGTCGCTCGAGCCGGAGCAGGCCGCCACCGTCAGGGCGGAGGTGAGCGGATCGGTGGTGCGGACCTACGCCGATGCCGGCGAGCGGGTGAAGCGGGGGCAGCTGCTCGCCCGGCTCGACGACGACGCGGTACGAGACGAGTTTCTCTCGGCGCGGTCGGCCGTGCGGAGTGCGGAGAGCGCGCTGGAGCTGGCCCGCCGAAACGCCGAGCGCTCCCGGCGGCTGGCCGAGGCGGGCGCGGTGGCCGATCGGGATCTGGAGCGCGCGGAGTGGGACGTCACCAACGCCGAGGGCGCGCTGGCCGACGCCCGGGCGCGCCTGTCCAGCGCGCAGGAGCGGCTGGAGGACACCCAGGTCCGGGCGCCCTTCGACGGGATGGTGAGCGACCGCCCCGCCGATGCCGGAGACGTGGTCCAGGTGGGCACCACGCTGTTCACCCTGGTGGATCCGAGCAGCCTCCGGCTCGAGGCCAGCGTTCCGGCGGAACAGATCACACGCCTGAGAAAGGGCGCCGAGGTGGAGTTCACCGTGAACGGACTGGATCGGCCGATCGCCGGTCGCATCGACCGGATCAATCCGGTCGTGGATCCGGCCACTCGGCAGGTGCGGATCTACGTGACCATCCCCAACGACGATCAGGGACTCGTCGCCGGTCTCTTCGCGGAGGGCCGGGTGGCGACCGACACGAAGAAGGCGGTCGCCGTGCCCCTCGCGGCCGTCGACAACCGCGGCAACAGCCCGGTGGTGCACGTGCTCAAGGAGGGCAGGGTCGACGAGACGCCGGTGCAGCTCGGCGTCCGGGACGAGGCCGCCGAGCTGATCGAAGTCGCCGCCGGCGTGGCCGACGGCGACACCGTGCTGCTCGGCTCGGCGCAGGGCGTCGCCCCGGGTAGCCGGGTGCGGGTGCTTCAGGAGGAGGCCGGCGAGTAATGTTCATCTCCGATTTCGCCATCGAGCGTCCCATCGTCACCGTCACCGCGATGCTCGCGCTGGTGGCGTTCGGCATCGCCGCGCTCGTCAACCTGAACACCGACGAGTTTCCCGACATCCAGCAGCCGATCGTCGGCGTGACGATCGTCTATCCCGGCGCTTCCCCGGAGACGGTAGAGCGGGAGATCGTGGACCCGATCGAGGAGGGCTTCTCCTCGATCAGCGGCGTGGACTGGGCCAGGACCCAGGCCAGCGCCACGGACGGCCTGGCGCAGTTCATCGTGTTCTTCGATTTCGAGAAGGACGTCCAGGAGGCATCACAGGACATCCGCGACGCCATCTCCACCAAGCGTGCCGATCTGCCCCCGGAGATGGAGGAGCCGGTCCTCACCCGCTTCGATCCATCCCAGCAGTCGGTGCTCTCGCTGGCGCTCACCTCGGCCCAGATTCCCGCCGCGACCCTCACCCGGATCGCCGATCCCATGATCGTGCGCGATCTCCGGACCGTACCCGGCGTCGCCCAGGTGAGCGTCGTGGGCGGATTGGAGCGCGAGCTCACCGTGGAGATCCGTCCGTCGGACATGCAGGCTGCGGGGATCAGCGTGGCCCAGGTGGTCCAGGCGCTGGAGGCGCAGAACCTGGCGGCGCCCGTGGGGCGCCTCAACGGCGCCCTCGACGAGCGCGCCATCCGGCTCAAGGGCCGGCTCGACACGCCGGAGGATTTCTCCCGGCTGGTGATCGCGGAGCGGAGCGGCCGAATCATCCGGCTGGGACAGGTAGCGACGGTGCGCGACGGCACCGAGGAGCAGCGCGATCAGGCGCTCTTCAACGGCCGGGACGCGGTGGGCATCGAGGTGCTGAAGGCCAAGGGCTACAGCACGACGCAGGTCACCGACATCATCCATCGGCATGTGGAGGCCCTGCAGAAGCGGATGCCGCCCGGTGCGCGGCTGGAGATCGTCCAGGACGCCGGCACCCGGGTGCATCACGCCGTGAAGAACGTGCAGGAGGCGCTGATCGAGGGGGCACTGCTCACCATCCTCGTGGTGTTCCTCTTCCTCAACTCCTGGCGCTCGACGGTCATCACCGGTCTCGCGCTCCCGGTCAGCGTGCTGGCATCGTTCATCGCCGTCTGGGCCTTCGGCTTCACGCTCAACACGATGTCGCTGATGGGCCTCTCGCTGGCGATCGGGATCCTGATCGACGACGCCATCGTGGTGCGCGAGAACATCGTCCGCCACATCGAGATGGGAAAGGACCACTACCAGGCCTCGAGAGAGGGCACCGACGAGATCGGTCTGGCCGTGGCGGCCACGACCTTCTCGATCGTGGCGGTGTTCGTGCCGGTCGCGTTCATGTACGGCGTCGCGGGGCAGTGGTTCAAGCCCTTCGCGCTCACCATCGCCTGCTCGGTGCTGGTGTCGCTGTTCGTCTCCTTCTCGCTCGACCCGATGCTGTCGGCCTACTGGCCCGACCCCCAGATCGAGGCGCACGAGCGGCGCAATCCCATCGCCCGCCTGCTGGACCGGTTCAACAAGTGGTTCGACCGGATGGCCGACCGATACAAGGACGTGATCGGCTGGGCGCTCGACCATCGCCTGATGATGGTGGGGCTCGCCCTGGCGAGCTTCGTGGCGGCGCTGACCATTCCGGCGCGCGGGATCCTGGCGGCACTCGTCATGCTGGCCGGGCTCTATGGAATCTTCCGGATCCTCGATCTTCCGCTGGTCGCACGGCTCGGCGGCGTGCGCGGCATCGGCGCCAAGGTGCTGGGCGTGCTCGCGGTGGTGGCGCTGATGGGGTTCCTGCTGCCGCTGATCCCGGTGGTCGGCCAGGTGGGCGCGGGGTTCGTGCCGGTGAGCGACCGCAGCGAGATCAGCATGATCGTGGAGGCGCCGCCGGGCTCCAACCTCGAGTACACCCGGATCAAGGCGGAGGAGGTGGCGCGGCGCGCCCGGGCTCACCCCGAGGTGGCGTACACCTACACCACCGTCGGCACACCGGTGCCGCTGAAGACGCCTTCGGTGGACCAGGCCCTGGTCTACGTGAAGCTGATTCCGAAGTCGGAGCGGGAGCTGCACCAGGAGGAGCTGGGCCAGATGCTCCGCGACGAGATGAAGCAGCTGGCCGGCGCACAGGTGTCGGTCTTCACCAGCGGCTTCGGCGGCGCCATGAAGGCCATCCAGATCCAGATGAAGGGGGGCGACGCCCGGGTGCTCACCTCGCTGGC